>CAZWVM010000233.1:0-4761 GCA_964637705.1 uncultured bacterium | reverse complement strand
GTGCGGGCCCCCGTCAATTCCTTTGAGTTTCACCCTTGCGGGCGTACTCCCCAGGTGGCACACTTAGCGCGTTAGCTGCGGCACGGAAGGGGTCGATACCTCCCACACCTAGTGTGCATGGTTTACTGCGCGGACTACCAGGGTATCTAATCCTGTTTGCTACCCGCGCCTTCGTCCCTGAGCGTCAGTATTCGGCCAGTGAGCCGCCTTCGCCACCGGTGTTCCTCCAGATATCTACGCATTTCACCGCTACACCTGGAATTCCGCTCACCTCTCCGATACTCAAGTCCCGCAGTATCGAGTGCCGTTCGGGGGTTAAGCCCCCGGATTTCACGCCCGACTTACAGGACCGCCTGCTGACCCTTTACACCCAGTCAATCCGAACAACGCTCGCCCCCTACGTATTACCGCGGCTGCTGGCACGTAGGATTAGCCGGGGCTTTTTCTGGAAGTAACGTCATCATCGCGGCAGTTAACCGCGACTTATTCTTCCCTCCTAAAAGTGGTTTACGACCCGAAAGCCTTCATCCCACACGCGGCGTCGCTCCGTCAGGCTTGCGCCCATTGCGGAAAATTCCCCACTGCTGCCTTCCGTAGAAGTGTGGCCCGTATCTCAGTGCCACTGTGGCTGATCGTCCTCTCAGACCAGCTACCCATCACAGCCTTGGTGGGCCGTTACCCCGCCAACTAGCTAATGGGACGCGGACTCCTCCTCAAGCGGCAGGTTGCCCCGCCTTCAGCCCCCGGGGCCTGTGCCCCGACGGCATTTGCGGAATTAGCCCTCCTTTCGGAAGGTTGTTCCCCACTCGAGGGCAGATTATCCACGCGCTACTCACCCGTCCGCCACTCGCTTCCTTCCTGTATTGCTACAGGAAGGTCACGCGTTCGACTTGCATGTGTTAGGCGCGCCGCCAGCGTTCGTTCTGAGCCAGGATCAAACTCTCCGAAGATGATTAGTCTAAGTGAGTTGTAAGCCGGAGGTTAGTCCGGCCGATTGGCTCGATCGACTTGCTTGACAAAAAAAGGATATTGACTTGAGCAATCTCGGAAGGTCTCGTCAAAGACCTTCGAGACGCTTCAAGCGTCTTACTCCTCTGATTCGGTTTCCAAAGACCCGCCGTCACGAACACTCACGCGCTCGCGCGGCCTCTTAGAAATATCTCGTTCAAGAACAGAGCGGATCTCCGCATCGGGAGATTCGATATTCAGACATTCAGCAACATGCAACCCGGCCGTGATCGGCGGAGATGCTTCGGTCAGACGGCCGAGGCATGCAAACTCGCTGAACCGGGAGTGAATTTACATGAGCGCGAGGAAAATGTCAATGGGTTATTTTAGAAAAAATAACATGATTCCTGCAGGCTGGGGAAAATCATCGAAACCGCACGCCCGTTACCTCCTCGCGCCCCCCCTGCCGCCGCCGCGAAATTCCGGCACGAGGCGAGGTTCACTTAACCGATTTAATGTACCAAAACTCACCTACTAAACTAGGTTAATTACCTTGACTTTCCTCGGCGAAATTGAGTACCTTATTCGTGGACGCGATGGGCGGACCGCCTTGTTTGCGTTACCGATACTTACAGATACAAAGGAGGATGGACGGAATGGACAAGGTTATGACTCGGGCGGTGGCGATCGCCGCTTTCATGGTCTTCGTGGGGACGATCCCCGCGTTCGCGATCCCGGTAAGCGCTCCCTTCGGCTCCGATACGTTCCCCAGGGCGATCCACTTCACTTCGACCGCCAAGCCCGCCGACTGCTCCAACGGCGCGATCCAGAACCTCTATCGCGGCAACGACTCCTCGCGCGACTCCGGCGTCATCATGCGCCCCGTCGGCGATGGCTCCTACGTCTGCACCGCCGCGGTCTACCCCGGCGGACAGTATTCCTACTACTTCAGCTTCCGCAATCGGACCTTCGAGGCCGACACCTACACCTCCTGGCTCGTCACCGCGCCCAACGCGGAGCGCGACCAGGACGTCAATCGCGCCCGCACCATCACCATCCCCTCGGCGGCCACGCACGGCTACATCGTCTACAACGCCTACGGCGATCAGTCCGTCCTCGGCTTCCAGGGGCCTGACACCTCCGTCACCAACACGACCAACGGCTACCTCACGATGATCGGCGGCACCGGCGACACGCCCGGCCTCGCGCGCCTCTACACCGAGGGCGGCGACACGAAATTCGCCAACATGAGCGGCTCCAACGCATACGGCTTCGACGCCGTCCAGACCGGCGACTCCGAGATCACGATGTCCTGGTCCTTCGGCATCGGCGGCTCCGAGGCCTACGTTCCCTCGGTCCACGGCGCGAACACGCACATCGGCGTCCAGCGCATCGGCGGATCGCCCCAGTACGGTTTCCGCATCTGGCGCGCCGACTCCCCCGCCTCCGGCGTCTCCGGCGCCGTCTTCATCGACCGCACCGCCGCCATCACCGGCAGCGACACCAACTGGGCCGACAACGACAACAATCCCTTCAACGGCGTGACCTGCGTCGATACCTCGATCCGCACGGAATCGGCGACGCACTACCTCTACCTGGTGACCTGGTACAACGCCTACCAGTACTACCAGAACGACACGACGCGGCAGAACTTCTCCGGCGGCTACGACACCGTCACCCGCTCCAACCCGATCCGCGTCTTCTTCATCGTCGAACACTTCGAGGACTCGGTCGTCTTCCCCGACGGCACGACCCACGGCAAGGTCTACCTCACGCCCGTCATCGACGGCGTCAGGAGACCGGATCTCCGGACACCCGCGGAAGCCGTCAAGGTCACGCGCAACACCGTCACCGGCTGATCGTCCATCTTGCACATGTTCCGGGGCGCCGCAGGTCTGCGGCGCCCCGCTTTTTTTTGCGGCGGCGGTAACGGGTTCCGCGCTCTTTTCGGACCTCGCCCGGCCTGAAGCGTTCCCGGCTGGTTTGGTCGCGGGCGCGAGAGTTGAAGTGAGTCGTCGAAAGGACGGTCGATTCCCTGTAGGATGCGGACAGAGATGAGAATCGAGACGGAGAAACGAACCGGACGCCGCGCCGTCCTCCTCTGCCTCTCCCTCCTCGCCCTGCTCTCTCTCCCTCTTCCCGGTTCCGCCGTCCCCGTCCAACAGCCCTACGCCGACTTCCCCAAGGCCATCGTCTTCACGGGAGCCAACCGACCCGACTCCACCGTTCCCATCATCGTCGCCGACGGCAACGGCGGTTCCACCGACACCAGGTCCGGCTTCATCCTGACGCCCTTGGGCGACGGGAGCTGGGCCGTCATGGCCACCGTCTACCCGGGCTCCTCCTACCAGTACTACTTCGAATACCGCATCCCGGAGTTCGAGGCCGATTCGAGCGCCGCCTTCCGCACCACCGAGCCCAACGGCACGAGGAACCAGGATTCAAACCGCGGCCGCACCGTCACCATTCCCGCGACCGCCGGCAACGGCTACGTCATCTACAACGCCTACGGTGACCGCTCCGTCTGGGGTGCCCAGGGTGCCGACACCACCTTCTCCACCGGCAATCCCTTCCTGGCTTCATGGCGCCCCACCACGCTCATATCCTCGGGCACCGATCACGAAACCTCCGGGAGCCTCGAGGGCACCAACAGCTACAACGTCAGCGCCATCCAGCTCGGGACCTCCAAGGCTCAATTGGCCTGGGACTACTCGATCGGCGGTGACGGTTTCGTGCCGCACGTCGAGGGCGCCTCGCGCTTCCGGTCCGGCGCGCCCCTCTATGGATGGGAGGTCCTGCGGGCCGAATCCAACCCGGCGACGCCCCTCGCGCAGCTCAACTTCCAGAACATCACCGCCTCGGTCACGGGTTCGGCCGTCTACTCCGACAACGACAACAACCCCTGGACCGCTCCCACGTACTTCTGGGACACGGCCATCGTCGCCCGCCCCGACTCCGTCTTCGTCTACACGGTGCGCGTGAAGAACGCCTACGGCATGAACGGTCGCGAGACGATGCAGTTCACCTGGACCGGCGGTTACAGCACGATCCGCTGGAACCGCCCCGCGGCCGAGGTCGACGGCACCGTCGATTCCGGCTACGGGGTCCCCATCGCCACCGACCCCCGGGGCGACCAGGGAACCGACTTCAAGAACCTCGACCTCACGCGCATGTGGGTCACGCGCGACCTTCAGAACCTCTATTTCGCCCTCGAAATCGCCGCCGACATCTTCGCCACCAACTGGGGATGCTACATCGTGCTCATCGACGTGACGGGCGACTCGAACGGCGCCCCCGACTTCAAGCACTCCTCGCTCGGTTCCTACGCCAAGAACGTCGCCTTTCCCGCGCGCCGTCCCGAGTATGCCCTTGTCATCAAGACCTCCAACCAGTCGACCGGCCCGCCCGCCGATGTCGCCGAGCTGATGTACTGGAACGGCAGTTCGTGGTCGAGCCAGGGCAACGCGGTCGTCTCGCGCTCCTCCAACGGAGAGACTTCCTGGATCGAGGCCTCCGTCGCCTACACCTGGCCGTCCGGCTTCGTCCCGAGGATCTGGACCGAGGCCTTCTCGACGGGCAACGACCAGAACAACCCGGCCCGCGACGTGATCAACAAGCTCGCCGGCGATTCCCAGAACAACGAGTGGAACATGACCTCCTGGAGCGGCGGCACGACGGGACGCCTCTCGGTCGCGACGCCCTACCCGCCCGCGCTCCTGCCGCCCGCCGGCCTCACGCTCGTCTCCTGGGACACCCGCGTCATCGCCTCCTTCGTCGCCCCGGCCCAGAACATCAACCTCATCGACCACTTCG
>CAZWVM010000232.1:0-4768 GCA_964637705.1 uncultured bacterium | reverse complement strand
ACCGCACCGACGCCCTCGACTCGCTCGGCAACACCACCGCCGCGACGGGCAAGGGCTTCGCCATCGGTTCCGCGGCCCTGACCGCCCTGGCGCTCCTCGCGGCCTACATCGAGGAGGTGCGCGTCGCCCTGATGCGCATCGCCATGCACGCCTCCGACGGAACGGCGCTGGTCGGGTACAGTTTCAAGCAGGTGGCCATGACCGCGTCGCAGATCCGCGAGCTCGGCCTCGACGAGTTCATGAACCTCTACCAGGTCCACTTCATGAATCCCAACGTCATCATCGGCCTCTTCATCGGGGCGATGATGTCCTACTACTTCTGCGCCCTCACGATGCGCGCCGTCGGCCGCGCCGCCGGTTCGATCGTCATGGAGGTGCGCCGACAGTTCAAGGAGATCCCGGGATTGAAGGAAGGCAAGCCGGGCGTGGCCGCGGATTACGCGGGCATCGTCTCGATGTGCACCGCCGCGGCCCAGAAGGAGATGATCTTCCCCTCCCTTCTCGCCATAGCCGTCCCGGTTCTCGTCGGCCTCTTCCTCGACGTTTCCGGCGTCATCGGGCTCCTCGGAGGCGGCCTCTCGGCGGGCTTCGTCTTGGCCGTCATGATGGCCAATTCCGGCGGCGCCTGGGACAACGCCAAGAAGTTCATCGAGGCGGGCAATTACGGCGGCAAGGGCTCTGATTCCCACAAGGCCGCCGTCACGGGCGATACCGTCGGCGATCCCTTCAAGGATACCTCCGGCCCCTCCCTCAACATTCTCATCAAGCTCATGTCCATGGTGGCCATCGTGACTTGCGGCATCACCGCGAAGTTCCCGCCGCTGGTCAACTACCTGCCCCGGATCCTGCAGGCTCTCGGGCTCTGATTCCTTCGCAGTCCGGCCGGTCTTCCGCGGGGAAGACCGGCCTTTTTTTTCGAATTCCCGTGGGATAGGATCGGCACATGAGCTCCTCCGAGCCGCCGCGCGAGATCCGCTACCTCTTCACCTTCGACTCGGGACGCCGCGTGGAGTTCCTCGTGCGGCTCGATCCGGAAACCCTCGACAATCTCGCACGGCCCGGCACGGACCTCCCCGACTGGACCCGTCTCGGCTTCTGCCAGTGCCCGGTCTGTCCCTTGAAGGAGTCGGAACACCCCTTCTGTCCCATCGCGGCGCGCATCGTCGATCTCGTCACCGCCTTCCAGGACGATCTCTCCTACGAGGAGGTCACGGTCCGGGTGGAGACGCCCGCGCGCGCCTACGAGAAACGCTGCACCCTCGAGCGGGGCATCGGTTCGCTCATGGGCATCTTCAACGTCTCGAGCGGTTGTCCCGTCATGAACCGGCTTCGCCCCATGCTCGACACCCACCTCCCCTTCTCCACGCTCGAGGAGTCGAACTGCCGGATGCTCTCGATGTATCTCCTGGCCCAGTATTATCGCGCCAAGCGCGGCCTGGCGCCGGATTGGGAGTTCAAGGGCTTCCTGAAGCTCTTGGAGGAGGTGCGCGAGGTGGACATCGCCTTCTCGCGCCGCCTGAGGGAGGTCGTCATCAAGGACGCCAACCTGAACGCCCTCGTCATGCTTTCCCAGTACGGCGAGAGCGCCGAGATGTCCCTGACGCTCGATGACCTCGACCGCCTGGAGAGGCTCTTTCTCGCCGCCTACGGCGAATAGGGGGAGAGATAACTCTCTTCAACCCAGCAGGCGCGAGAGGTGCGCCGCGTCAGGCCACGAGGCCGGCTGAGGTTCGCCCGGGCTATCCCTCTCGATGCGGCGGCACTCCTCGACGAAGTCCCGCGCGGCCGCTCTCACCGTATCGGCATGGGCCGTTCCGTGATCGGTCGGACCATCGGGCAGGAACGGCGAGCGGAAGTCCCCCTGAACGGCACGGCGCCAGGCCGATAACCCCTCGCGCATCCCCGCCCGTGCTCCGCCCAGAACCTCCTCCAGCGCATCGACCGCCGCATCCGCCGCAATCCGCTCGATCGCGCGATCCGCGTCGTCCGCGCGCCAGGACGGCGGCGGTCCGTCGGAAGGCGAAAGCCCGAGGGCGGGCGCGGTCCCGGCGGGAAAGATCCGCGTGGGACCGAGCAGGAAGACGGAAGGACGCCCCACGGCGCCGGCCACGTGCATCGCCCAGGTGTCGGTCGTCATGACGCCCCGCGAAAGCGTCAGAGCGGCCAGCGAATCGGCGAGGCTCATCGCGCGCCACGAGAGGACGCCCGCGCCGCACTCCGCCGCGATCTCGTCGAGAAAGCCCCTCTCCCCGGGCGCGCCCAGGAGGACGAACGGCCCCAGGCCTCGCCGCGCGGCCTCCCTCACGATCCCGGCCGCCTGCTTCGCGCCGAGGCTCTTGGAAAGCCATCCCGACCCGGGCTGCAACGCCACGAAGAATTCCGGTAGCGCCTTTGCGATTCTCTCGATGTCCGCCGCCGGCGGATGGAGACGCGGGGGTTCCTCGAAGGCGACGCCGGCGCGCAGAGTGTAGCGCTCGGCGTGAGTGAGAAAGAGCCTCGTGTCGATCCGCGCGAGAACCTCCGTCCAGGCGTCCGCCGCGCGGGTCTCCCCCGCCGGGCCGTCGGCGATCCAGCCGCGGTTCGACGGCGCGCGGACCGCGGCCGCGACGAGAGCGGAGGCGAGGGAGTCGTGGAGGTTCACGACGCGAGGGAAGGCGCCGGCGAGCGAGAAGAGGAAGTTCCGCGCGAGCGGCCAGAGCGTCTCCGCCGGCGCGCCGAGCACGTGGCGCCGCCGGATCTCGTGCTCCGGGGCGGGCAGGACCTCGCAAGGAATACCCGCAAGGAGCGGGGCGCACGTCGGGCTCACGTACCAGGCCAGCGGGCCGCGCCGCGCCAGGATTGCTGCCGCGGCGGTCGCGGCCACGACATCGCCGGCCGCGTTCAGGTGAAGGAGGATCGTCGTGTCAGGCCTCATCGCGGAACCCCGTCTCGCCGCGCTCGCGGCGGTGAATCGACTCCCAGAGATACCGCACCGCCGGATCCAGACCGGCACCCCGGCGCCCTCCGCCGGACTGCTCCTCGAGCAGGAAGGCGAACGGGTCGAGTCGGTCGGTGCGGCCGAAGAAGACGCGCAGGCCCTTGGCGCGCAGGCCGGATGCCTGTTCGAGAGCTTCGCGCAGTCGCGGATCTGGATCGCCCCAGAGCGCCCCCATGAGCGAGCGGGCCTCCAGAAGCGCCTCCGGGGTCAGGCCCGCCGTGCAGGCCCGCTCGGGGCAGGGACGGCGGCAGCCCTCGAGCGCACAGACGAGATCGGCCTGGATCGAAAGCACACGCGGGCCGACGGGGCCGTTGAGGATCGGGGACGTGAAACCGAAGATCGCGAGCGTCGGCACGCCGAGCGCCGCGGCGATGTGCGTCGGCCCCGAATCGTGGCCGACATAGAACGACGCACCCTCGAGAAGCGCCGCGAGCGTCGGCCAGTCGGTGCGTCCCGAGAAATCGATGCCGCCCGAGAGACGGGCGGCGAGCGCGCAGCGCTCCCTCTCCTCCGACCCCCCGATGATGATCCGCGGGCGGTCGATGGTCGCGGCGAAGCGCGCAAGGATCTCAGGCTCGATCCTCTTCCGCTCCCAGGTCTTCGCCTCCGTGCCGGCGCCGGGCTGGATGACGACGTAGTCGCCTTCGACTCCGGCGGAGGCGAGGAGGGCACGCGACGCCGCTCTCGCCTCGTCCGTCACGGCGACGGAGGGACGGTCGTCGTGCGGCACGAGGCCGGCGGCCAGGAAATTGAAATGAAGCCGGTTCATCCTCCAGCGCGCCGCGAGAACCTCGTCGACGCGCCCCGGACCGCGGTCGTCGCCGAAGCCGCCGCGGAGGAATCCGGAGCGCAGGCGGGGGCGGGCGGCCTCGAGAACTTCGGCCGCGACCGCATCCTCCTGCAGGTTCACGCCGAGGAGCGGCCGCTTCGGCAGGGCGCAGGAGAGAAACTCGACCGCGGCGCCGGAATCCCCGCGCGCGAGTTCTTCCTCGCAACTCCGCGGCAGGCCGATCGGCCGCGCGATCGCGGGGTTCCCCTCAAGGAGCGGTCGATAGGCCTCGCGGGTCACGAACGCGATCTCGGCCCCGCTCTTCCGGATCTCCGCTGCGACCGGCGTCGCGCGCAGAACGTCGCCGGCGGTGTGAAGAAGAACGAGAAGGACGAGCGGACGCGGGTCGGCCGCGGCCTCGACGGCCGCGCGGGTCCGCGATGCGAACTCGGGCCGCAATTCCACGGAGGGATCGAAGAGCACGGTCCAGCCGTCGAGCGCCCGGCGCGCCGCGCGGCGTGCCGCCGAATCGGCGTCGCATTCGACGACGTCGCGGACCTCGAGGCCGGGACGGTGCTCCCGGAGAAACGTCGTTTCTCCGGGCGACGCGAGAATCTCGGCCTCCCCCCGGCGCGCGGCCGCCTCGGCGAGGTAGCCGAGCCCGAGGCCGACGACGAGCCGGGGAGCGCGGCCCGCGCTCTCGACCGCGCGATCCGCCTCGCGGGCGGGGTCGTAGGCGGAGTAGAGGAATCGGTCGCCGAGCCGAAGCGTCGGAAGGCCGCATCGGCTCGGAAGAACCTCCGCGGGTTTCACGGCGCGAAGACGAAGTCGGTCACGCGCGCGAAGTAGGTTTCCAGGGCATAGTTCTCTCGGACCATGGCGAGCGCCGTACTGGCGCAGCGCGCGGTCTCGTCGGGATGGTCGAGCGCGTGGCGGATGGCGGCCGCGATCTCCCCGGGCGAGCGCCCGCAGAGGTAGCCGTTTTCGCCGTGACGGATGATCTCGCGGTTGGTGTAGATGTC
>CAZWVM010000231.1:0-4792 GCA_964637705.1 uncultured bacterium | reverse complement strand
CGCGATCACCGAGTCGCCCTGCAGGAGTGCGGACGAAACGAGCGGCGTGTCCTGGCCCACCGCGATCGTGATCGGCTGCTCCAGGTAGTCGTTCCACTGCACGAGCACCTGCTGAAGCCGGTTGTTCGCGGCGTCGTTGATCCAGGCCTTCTGCTGGTAGTAGCCGGTCACCGGGTCCCGGCTGAAGTTACCGGCATTGTCCGCCCAGACCGCCTGGCGCGGACCGTTGAAGCCCGTCGTCGCCGTCGTCTGGGCGAAATTGTATTCGAGCATCGAGTTTCGCCCGAAGGACGCGGACGAACAGGACCCGTTCCACTTCCGGAACTTGTACCCGCCCAGGACTCCATCGTTCATGACGTAGGGTTCTCCATGCTGGTCAACGAGGAATGTCTGCGGATTCGCCGTCGGATTCGTCCCCATGATCTCCTGCAGGGCGTATCCGCTTTCCATGCTCACGGCCCCCGCAAAGTTCGTGCGCCAGACCTGCACCGAGTCCGCGGCCGTCGCCGAGTTGCGCGTGTAGAGGTAGACGGCCTCGGGATAGTAGCGCCGGTTGTAGCGGTCGAAATAGGGGGCCACCTGGATCCCCACCACGTCCTCGTTCGCCCCCGTCGAACCCTCCGGGGCGTCGCCGCCGGCCGTCCCGCCGGTCGCGATGTGCTGAAGGAGGGTGCCGTTCGTCGCGAATCTCATCACGCGGCCGACGTTCTCGATCGAGATCGCGTAGATCGAGTTGGCGCCGTAGACGGCCGCCATGATCGGCTCGTTGAACGGCGCCGTGCCGCCGGCCCATCCCATGGCGTCGATGTCCTTGAGAACGCCCAGGGGGGCCCCCGTCGGCGAAAACTTCTTGATGCAGAGCTGCGTCGGCGCCGCGAGCGCGTTCTGGTCGAAGACGTAGATGTAGCCCTGCGAGTCGACCGCGATCGCCGTCGGCTGGTTGAAGCCGTACGAGTCGGTGAGGCCCGCCGTGGCATCCACGCCCTGGATGAAGAGGCCGTTCGGCGCGCCGGTCAGCGGCGAGAAGATACCCTCCGAGGTGAATTTCTTGACCGACTGGTTGCCGAGGCAGACCACGTAGACCGACTGGTCCGGCCCGACCGCGATCCCGCGGGGACTCTGGAGATTGTACACGTCGTCCTCGACGGTCCTCAGGTACGTCGCCGTGTCGCCGTTCGCGCTCTCCTTGTAGATGTGGACCTGGTTGTTCAGCTGGGACGCCACGATGATGAAGGTCTCGCCCGTCGTGGTCTTCCACCAGACCGCGATCCCGGTGGCGCCGTCGAGGCGCGTCTCGCGGACCGTGTAGCGCACCGTCCCGTTCGGCCGCACCTTCGCGAAGCTGTCGGAGAGGTAATTGGCGACGTAGATGTGGCTGTCCCGCGTGCACCAGATGGAGCGAAGACCCGTCAAGGCCCCGAGATCGACGCGAAGACCCGGCCCCCCCAGGGTCGTCGAGAAGCTGTCGATCTGGTGATTGGTGTAGTCCGTGGCGTAGACCAGCGAGTCGCCAAAGGGCAGGGGTGCGATGTCGTAATAGTCGATGTTCAGGTCGGCCGACGTGGCGGCTTCCGTCGCTGTCGCGCCGTTATCCCTGAACTTCGACATGAACTCCGCCGCGCCACCGCCGCCGCCGCCGGCATTGGCCGTGGCCGTCGCCAGGTAGATGGAATCCCTGTCGTCGATGCCCAGCCCATACCATTCGTCGTCGGCCAGGGCCGTCGTCGCGCGCGTGGCCCAGTACAGGTTCGTCCAGGTCTCGGTCGAGGTGTTGTACTTCGCGATGCCGGCGCCGGAAGCCGAGTCATACGAGACGAAGACGAAGTTCGACGAGTTCATCGTGATGCCGTAGTTCCGATCCGTGTTCGCCGAGCCCTGGATCGCCGCCGGCAGCGTCACGAGGCGAACGAAAGTCGGCGCCTGAGTGTTCGGGTCGCCAAGCGACACCTGGCAGAAGGAGAGTCGAGTTCCCGTGTTCCTCCAGGAGAGAACGCCTCCCGATGAAACATGCAGGTCACCAGGCCGGTCCACCGTGATGCCTGTGCCGGTGATCGTCGTCGCGATCGATGGATTGCGGAACGAGGTGTAGGCGCGAAGAATATAGGAACCGTATGCCAGCGTGTCGTTCCCGACCGAGTCGCCCTGGCCGTTGAATCGCACGAACGAAGTGGGATTTGCATCGATCTCCAGCGATTCGAGTCGGCGTACGAGCTGACCGCCCGAGTTGTATACGCCGAGGAAGTAGCCGCCCTCGCTGTCGGCGTTGTTGGCCGCCGCCGCGCCGCCCGTCAGATTCAACTGGATCCAGCATCCCGAATCCGTGCCCGCCGCCGTCAATCGGTTGTCGAAGACGTTGTCGGGACTCACCGTGATCGAGACGATCGATCGATCCAGAATGGCCGCGTAGGAGTATGGTGAGAAAATCAGCAGGACCAGTCCTACAAGGATTATCGCGCGCACCAAGCCGCGCCTGGTCCCACGTCGTGGACAGGTCATCGTCCTCATCACGCACATTCTAATACCGGAAACGACGAAAAGACACTCCTCTTCTCCAGTAATTTCAGCTATGTATCGTTTTTTACATCCAGGCTTTCAATTAGACGCAGGCGTTGCCAATCCAATAGTAGCACCCGGCAAGAATACGGCCCAGTGACGTTTCGATCATCAGATCACGCAGGATTCTCAGCCAACCGAGTATTCCCTCCGGAAGCTGACAGCGATCGAGCAGGCAACCGCCCGAGGAACTGGCGGCCGCCACCGTCGCCGAGGAGTAGGACGCGAATCCCAGCCCGCCGGGCAGATCTCGCGTGATGCCCTGTACGCGGACCACGACGCCCCCGTTCGAACCCGCGACCACCCGAACCGTGCAGGAAAGGTCCTCCACCCAGCGCGCGCCGTAGGTGTCGGCGTAGAAGAAGCTGAAGGAGGTCGAACCGGCCGAGGTGTCGAAACCGAGCTGGCGGAAGAGAGCCGCCGTGCGAGCGCTCAACTGGTATTCGATCGTGTAGACGAAGGTGTCGCCGATCGATGTCGTCGTGCGTGAGTCCCCCAGCATCCGTCCGTCCGACGTGACGAATTCAGTCGAAAGGATCGTTGCCCCGAAGGCCCTGAGACCCACGTCGTTGTTCTGGATGCCGCGCGGCAGGTAGAGGGCCAGGAGGTTCCGCGTGTCGCTGCGGATGCGCAGGTGGATCGCGGGCGAGACCTCCTTCGTCCAGAGATGAATGACCGCGGTGTCGCCTGTCTCGAGCAGGCGGTGGCGGATCGTGTAGTTCGCCTTCGTGCCGATCGAATCGGCGGCGGCCGTCAAGGACCCGGATGTCGTGCCGCCCCCGTTCAGAAGAACGACCGTGAAGGAATCTCCCGCGTTCGTTACCGGAGTGATCGTGACGAACGTCGAGGTCTCCGCAGGATCCACCACCGTATCGAAGGCGAGAGAACGCGTCACGTTCACGTCGAGGTTCATGTAGAAGAAGGCCGAATCCGTACCGGCGCGGGCCACGGCATAGAGATAATAGGCGCCCTCGGGCAAGGAGGTGCCGGCCAGGACCGTGCCCGATTCCGAGAGACCCGATAAAAGCCTCGTGCCGTTGAAATTGTAGAGGTCCGTGTCCGCGTAAAGGTCCACCGTGCGCGCGCGCGTCTCCGATGCGCTCGCCTGGTAGGAGACCGGGAACGGCACGACCACGGTCTCCCCTCCCACCGGCGAATCGATGCGCACGTCCAACGCGCGCGGAAACTCCCCCGCGGCCCGCGGCCTCCACGAGAGACGGAAGCGGTCGATGCGTCCGCGAGCGGCCAGACCCTCCGCCAACCCGACCGCACCCGTGGCCCCGAGCATGAAGGTATCGGCGGCCACGAACGTGTCCGAAAGCCCTTCCGCCACGAGCGTGTCGTTGATGTAGAGCTTCAGGCCGCTGCCGGACCACGTCGCGGCGATATGATACCACTGTCCCGGATACAGCGCCGGGTCGGTCGAATAGAGCGCGTCGTGATAACCGCCCGCTCCACCGCGGGAGAGAGCCCAGGACAAGCCACCGGCCTCATGAACGGCCAGTGTCGGCAGGGCGGGGCGCGCGGGATTGAGCGGCCTTTCGTCCATCGTCAGGAGACATCCGTAAAGCTGATCTCCGGTGAAGACGAACGTTTCGGGCCGGTAATAGAACTCGATCGTGCCCGTCTCCTGGAAGTTCGCGTCGTTCTGCGCCCACCAGGAATCGGAGTAAGTGACGTAGGAGCCGGTGTCGGGTAGATAGAGTGCCTGGCCGCCGAGATACCCCGCGGCAAAGGTCGCATTCGGCGAAAAACCGCTTGCGAAGCTCGTGCCCTCGTAATCGTCGAAGAGAAGCGTGGATGCATCGGAGAAATACAGGTGAGGGGCGGCCGAAGGCGGGGTGAACCCGCTTCCGGCGGGGCGGGAAGCGGCCAGGACGAGGCCGAGGGAAAGGAACACGACCAGGATCGCGTAGCCTGTGACCAGGGAACGGCGACAGGTCCGATCCCCCTTGGGCGTCTCCCGCTTCATCACGACTAGGCTATGCCGCGAGGGAGGAATGTCAACGGGGAAGGAGCCGATTTGCGATGTGCGATTTTCGATCTACGATTTGCGATTGAATACCGATGGTGTCGGGCGATTCGGTTCTGGTTTTCAATCGAATATCGCTAATCGCAAATCAGAAATCGAGAATCCGCGGTTCCATCTTGATCCTGTCCATCCTGTCTATCCTTGTTGAATGCTCACCTCACCACGGCGATCTTCCGCACCGCCCTCCCGCCCGGCCCCTCGAGAACA
>CAZWVM010000230.1:0-4906 GCA_964637705.1 uncultured bacterium | reverse complement strand
AGTCCGGCGCGATCCAGACCGGGTCGGTCTCCTTGCGCGTCACGGTGAAGATCCCGGGCGGCGTCACGAACTCGTACTCGCGGCCGTAGATCTTGAACTTCCGGCCGCTGCCCGTGGCCACGGGCATCACCCGGATCGCGTCCGGTCCCTCGAAGAGGTAGAGCTTGTTCTCCCTCACGGCCACGGCGATATGGCGCTCCGTATCCTTGCGCGATTCCAACTCGGTCAGCGCCGCGTCGCGCTCGATCTTCATCATCCCGACCTGGTTGGACATCTGCGCGACGTCTCCGGAAAGCCTGGCGATGACGGACTGCTGCATCGCGATCACGCCGAAGGCGAAGAGCCCGCCGCCCACGAGCGCGGCGAGGAGGATGTAGACGCTGGAGCGGGCGTAGAAGGCGACCTTCACGAGATCAGGCTCCGGCCCGTCATCTGCGGCGGCTGGGACAGTCCCATGAGCTGTAGGAGCGTTGGGGCGATATCCGCCAGGCACCCGCCCTCGCGGAGCTTCAAGCGGCCCGCGCCGAGGATCGCGAGGGGCACGACGCCCACCGTGTGCTGGGTGTGCGGCTCGCCGTTCTCGTACCAGGCCATCTGCTCGGAGTTGCCATGGTCAGCCGTGACAATCGCAATGCCTCCGCGCGCGATCTGCGCCGGGATGATCTTCGTCAGGCACTCGTCCACGGTCTCGACTGCCTTGATCGCAGCGGGGAGAACACCGGTGTGACCGACCATGTCGCCGTTGGCGAAGTTGACGATGATGAAGTCGTATTTCGCGGAGCGGATCGCCTCGAGCGTCGCCTCGGCCACCGCCGGCGCGCTCATCTCGGGCTGGAGATCGTAGGTCGCGACCTTGGGGCTCGCGATGAGCTTGCGGTCCTCGCCCTCGAACGGCTCCTCGCGGCCGCCGTTGAAGAAGAAGGTCACGTGGGCGTATTTCTCGGTCTCGGCCGTGCGGAACTGCTTCACGCCCTTCTCGGAGAGATACTGCCCGAGGACGTTGTCGAGATTCTGCGGCGGGTAGGCCACCGGGAGGTTGAAGGTCTCGTCGTACTGCGCCATGCAGAGGTATGAGAGCCTCGGGAAGGCCGAACGCTCGAAGCCGTCGAAGTCCGCCTGCATGAGGGCGCGCGTCATCTCACGGGCGCGATCGGGCCGGAAATTCCAGAAGAAGACGCCGTCCCCTTCCTTCACGCGATCGCGGTCCGCGGCGCCGATGATCACCGGTTCCACGAACTCGTCGCCCTTCTCCTCCTTCGCGTAGGACTCGAGCATCGCCTGCTCCGCGACCGCGACGACCGGTGCGGCGCCCATGACGAGGGCGTCCCAGGCGCGCTTCACGCGGTCCCAGCGCTTGTCGCGGTCCATGGCATAGTATCGTCCCGAGATCGTCGCGATGCGCCCGACGCCGACCTCGGCGATCATCCCCTCTAGTTCTCTCACCAGATCGATCCCGGACTTGGAGGGCATGTCGCGGCCGTCCATGAAGGCGTGGATCGCGACCTTCGTGACCCCGTTCGCCTTCGCGGTCTCAAGTATCGCCTTCACGTGACGGATGTCGCCGTGAACGCCGCCGGTGGAGAGGAGTCCCATGAGGTGCAAGGTTCCGCCGCCGATCTTCTTCATCAGGCCCACGATCTCCGCATTGGCGTGGAACTTCCTCTCGCGGATTTCCTTGTCGATCAGGGTCAGCGGTTGGTAGACGATGCGGCCGGCGCCGATATTCATGTGACCGACCTCGGAGTTGCCCATGACCATCGGAGGAAGTCCCACGGCCTCGCCGTAGGTCTCGATGAGGGTCGTCGGCTCCTCCGCCCACATCCGCTTCATGAAGGGGTTCTTCGCCAGCGCGACGGCGTTGCGATCGGGATTCGGGTTGTGGCCGATCCCGTCCATGATGACCAGGAGGACGGGTTTCATGGACGACCTTCACCACAGAGACACCGAGGCACTGAGAAATCAATCATTTCTGGAACCTCTTTTCTTCTTCTCATTCTGGATCTTCTCCGTGTCTCCGTGCCTCTGTGGTCGCTTAAAGCGCCGCCTTGACGATCGGCTCGAAGTCGTCCGCCTCGAGCGAGGCTCCTCCGACGAGGCCGCCGTCGATGTCGGGCTGGGAGAGGAGCCCCTTCGCGTTGTCCGGCTTCATGCTTCCGCCGTACTGGATCCGCACGGCCTCCGCGACCGCGGCGTTGAAACTCTTCCTCAGCTTCTCGCGAATGAAGGCGTGCACGGCCTGGGCCTGCTCCGTCGTGGCGGTCTTCCCGGTGCCGATCGCCCAGACCGGCTCGTAGGCGATGATCGTCTTCGCCATCTCGTCGCTGGTGAGACCGGCGAGCGAGCCGTCCATCTGCTCGGCCACCACGGCCTCGGTCCGACCTCCTTCGCGCTCCGCCAGGGTCTCACCGACGCAGACGATCGGGACGAGTCCGTGCGCGTGGGCCGCCTTCGCCTTCTTCGCAATGAAGGCGTCCGTCTCGACGACCAGGTCCTCGGGGCCCTTGGAGAACTTGCCGCGCCGCTCCGAGTGGCCGAGGATGACGTACTTGCATCCGATGTCCTTTAGTTGCACCGGCGAGACGTCGCCCGTGTAGGCGCCCTTCTCGGCGAAGTGCATGTTCTGCGCGCCCACGCCGATGTTCGAGTCCTTCAAGGCCTCGATGACGGCCGGCAGGGTCACGAAGGAGGCGCAGACCCCGATCTCGACGCCCTTGACGCCCATGAACTTCACCTTCATGGCGCGGACAACCTTCAAGGCGTCGCCCACGGTCTTGTTCATCTTCCAGTTGCCGACGATCACGGGTGTGCGGGGCATGGTATTCTCCTTCTGTGGTGAGTGAGGAGAAAGGAGTGAGGAGTGAGGGGAAACCCCGCTCTCTCGAATCTCCTAACTCCTCACCCCTAACTCCTTACTCCTTGCTCACTTCTCGTCCAATGCCGTAATGCCCGGGAGCACCTTGCCCTCGAGGAACTCGATCGAGGCGCCGCCGCCGGTGGAGACGTGCGACATCTTCTTGCCCAGGCCCATCTTCTCCACGGCCGAGGCCGAGTCGCCGCCGCCGATGATGGAGACGACGCCCTTCTCGGTCGCCGCCGCCAGCGCTTCCGCGACCGCCCTGGTGCCGGCCGCGAAGTCCTTCGATTCGAAAACGCCCATCGGGCCGTTCCAGACCACGGTGCCGGCCGAGGCGATGACCTGGCCGTAAGCCGCGACCGATTTCGGCCCGATGTCCATGCCCATGACGCCCTCGGGGATCTCCACGCCCGGGGTCGCCTGGGGCGTTCCGCCGGTCATGGCCTCGAAGTCGAACGTGTCCACGCAGACATGGTCCACGGGCAGCATGATCTTCTCGCCCGCGTCCGCGAGGAGCTTCTTCATCGGCTCGACCTGGTCGGCTTCGACCCGGCTCTTCCCGACATTCACGCCCTTGGCCTTGAGGAGCGTATAGGCCATGGCGCCGCCGATGAGGATGCGGTCGACCTTGGTCAAGAGGTTCGAGATCAGGAGGATCTTGTCGGAGACCTTGGCGCCGCCGAGGATCGAGACATAGGGCCGCTTCGGATTCGTCACGGCCTGGCCGAGGTATTTCAGCTCGGCCTCCATCAACAGTCCCGAGACCGCAGGCTTCACGACCTCGCCGAGGAGCGCCGTGGAGGCGTGGGCGCGGTGCGCCGCGCCGAAGGCGTCGTTCACGTACATGTCGCAGAACTTCGCCAACTGCTTCACGAAGTCCTTCTGCTTCGCCTTCATCTCGGCCTTCGCCGCCTTCTTGACGTCGTCAGAAACGTCCTTCGGGAGCTTCGGCTTGCCTTCTTCCTCGGCGTAGAAACGCATGTTCTCGAGCAGGAGCACCTCGCCGTCCTTCAAGGCCGCCACCGCGGCCTCGACCTTCGGTCCCACGGAGTCGTCGACGAACTTCACCTCGCAGCCGAGAACCTCGGAGGCCTTCGCGGCGACGGGAGCGAGCGAGAACTCCGCCTTCCTCTCGCCGTCGGGACGACCGAGGTGGGACGCGAGGATGATCCGCGCGCCCTTCTCCCTGAGAAGCGTTATCGTCGGGATCGTGGCGCGGATCCTCTTGTCCGAGGAGACCACGCCGCCCTTCAAGGGAACGTTGTAATCCACGCGGACAAAGACCCGCTTCCCCCGCGGGTCGATGTCCCGGACCGTCTTCTTCGCCATGGTCGCTTACTTCGAGATGAACTCGGCGAGGTCGACGAGCTTGTTGGAATAGCCCCACTCGTTGTCATACCAGCTGACGACCTTGCAGAAGGTCGAGTTGAGCATGATCCCGGCGCCGGCGTCGAAGATCGACGTGCGGGCGTCGCCGTTGAAGTCGGAGGAGACGACCTCGTCGGTGGTGTAACCGAGGATTCCCTTGAGCTCGCCCTCGGAGGCGGCCTTCATCGCGGCCTTGATGGCGGCGTACGCCGTCTCGGCGTCCGCGCCCGGGGCCTTCTCGAGCTTGCAGGTGAGGTCGACGACGGAGACGTTCAGGGTCGGGACGCGGAAGGCCATGCCCGTGAGCTTGCCCTTCAGGGCCGGGATGACCTTGCCGACGGCCTTCGCGGCGCCGGTGGAGGAGGGAATGATGTTGCCGGCCGCGGCGCGGCCGCCCCGGAAGTCCTTCTTGCCGCCCGGGCCGTCCACGGTCTTCTGCGTGGCGGTCGTGGCGTGAACGGTCGTCATCAGGCCCTCGGCGATGCCCCAGTTGTCATTGAGGACCTTCGCGATCGGCGCGAGGCAGTTCGTGGTGCAGGAGGCGTTGGAGACGATTGCCATCTCGGGCTTGTAGCTCTTGTGGTTGACGCCCATGACGAACATGGGGGAGTCGTCCTTGGCGGGGGCGGACATGATGACCTTCTTCGCGCCGGCCTTCAGGTGCGCCTCGCACTTCTCCTTCTC
>CAZWVM010000229.1:0-4965 GCA_964637705.1 uncultured bacterium | reverse complement strand
GCAAGGCCCTCGTCGACCGGATGCCGAAGCAGGAAGGCAACCAGCTCTGGATGATCCTCGCGCCCCCGAACTGAGGAAGCCCGCCGACGCGGGTTCCCGGGGTCCTGTTCGAGAAGAAAGGAAAGGAAGAGACGCATGGGTAAACTGAAGTCACACAGCGGAGCGAAGAAGCGCATCAAGCGCACCGGCTCCGGGAAGCTCAAGGCCAAGAAGATCGGCCGCAAGCACAAGCTGAGCCACAAGGGCCGCAGCCGCATGAGGCGCCTGGAGGCCGGGCTCGTCCTGACCCCGAGCGACCAGCGCAAGGTCCGGACGCTCCTGCCGTACGCCTGAGAAGGCGCCGGCGGATTCACGCACGATAAAGGAGACGAGAAATGCCGAGAGCCAAGGGCGCGTCATCGCGCAAGAAAAGGGAGAAGATCTTCAAGCTGGCCGAGGGGATGCGCGGCGGCCGCTCGAAGCTGTACAAGACCGCGAAGGAGTCCGTCATACGGGCGCTGGCCTTCAGCTACCGGGATCGCCGCCAGCGAAAGCGTTCCTTCCGCGCGCTCTGGATCGCCCGCATCAACGCGGCGACGCGCGAGGCGGGGCTGTCCTACAGCCGCTTCATCGACGGCCTGAAGAAGGCCGGGATCGAGGTCAACCGCAAGATGCTCTCCGAACTGGCCATCCAGTCGCCCGAGGCGATGACCCAGCTCATCGGGATCTCGAAGAAGGCCCTGGAGGAGGGCGCCTCGGCCGCCGCCGCGAAGTAGCGGCCGGCCGACCTCCGTACTCCCGACCGACGCCATGCACGAGAGACTCGAGGCCCTGAAGGCGGAGGCGCTGTCGCGCATCGACACCGCCGGGGCCGACGAACTCGGGGACCTGCGCACCGCGTACCTCGGCCGCAAGAGCGAACTCAAGGCCCTTCTCAAGAGCCTCGGGTCGCTCCCGGCCGAGGAGCGGCCGCGGTTCGGCGCCGCGGTCAACACCGCCGTCAAGCTCGTCGAGGAGCGCATCGAGGCGCGCCTGGCCGCCCTTTCATCGACCGGTGACCCGGTTGCGGCCGCGGAGCTTCCTCCCGGCGTCGTCGCGGGTTGCGACTACACCCGCCCCGGCTTCGCACGCCGCCCGGGCGTGACTCATCCCCTCGTCGAGACGCAGAGCCGGATCGAGGAGATCTTCCTCCGCTTCGGCTACGGCGTCGCCGAGGGCCCGGACGTCGAGGACGACGCGCACAACTTCACCGACCTCAACTTTCCCGAGGACCACCCGGCGCGCGACGCTCAGGACACCTTCTTCCTGCGGGGCGCCGATGGTTCCGCGGCCGTCACGCGCGAGACGCTCCTCATGCGCACCCACACTTCGCCCGTGCAGGTCCGCATCATGGCCCGGCTCGCCCCGCCCTTCGCGGTCATCGTGCCCGGCCGCACCTATCGGAGCGATCCGCCCGACGCCACCCACTCGCCGATCTTCCACCAGGTCGAGGGGCTCGTCGTCGGACCGGATGTCACGATGGGAGACCTGAAGGGGACGCTCCAGGCCTTCGCCCGCGAGCTCTTCGGGCCGGCCTTCCAGGTCCGCTTCCGTCCCTCCTTCTTCCCCTTCACCGAGCCCTCGGCCGAGGTCGACGTCTCCTGCATGGCCTGCGCCGCGAAGGGGGCGGTCCAGCCCGGTTGCCGCGTCTGCAAGGGCACCGGCTGGCTCGAGATCCTCGGCGCCGGCATGGTCGACCCGAACGTCTTCGAGGCCGTCTGCCGGCGTCGCGGCGACCGGGCCTACGATCCCGAACGCGTGACGGGCTTCGCGTTCGGGATGGGTGTCGAGCGCGTAGCGATGCTCTGCCACGGCGTCGACGACATGAGGAACTTCTTCGAGAACGACCCGCGGTTCCTGGAGATGCTGTCGTGAAGGTACTTTCCACTTGGCTCGCGGATTTCGTGGATCTGGGCGAACTCGCCGCGCCGGAAAAGCTCTCGTCGCTCCTCGCCTCCGCGGGGATCGGAACCGAGTCGGTCGAACGGTTCGACGGCGGGTTCGTGCTGGAACTCGAGATCACGGCGAACCGCCCCGATCTCCTCTCGCACTTCGGCCTCGCTCGCGAGATCGGGGCCCTGACCGGCCGGGCGGTTCGCCCGCCCGCGGCGCCGGCGCTGCCCGCCGGCGGCTCATACCCGATCGTGCTGGAATCGCCGCGGTGCACTCGCTACGGCGGCGTGGTGATGAGGGGTGTGCGCGTTGGCCCCTCGCCGGCGTGGCTGGCCGAGCGCCTCTCGCGCGTGGGCCTGCGCCCGATCTCCAACGTCGTCGACGCGACGAACTACGTGCTGATGGAACTGAACCACCCGCTCCACGCCTTCGACCTCGGTACCCTCGAGGAAAGGATCGTGGTACGCCAGGCGCGCGGGGGGGAATCGATCCGCCTCCTCGACGAGAGAACGTGCCGGCTCGATCCCGACGATCTCGTCATCGCCGACGCGTCCCGTCCCGTCGCCCTGGCCGGCGTCATGGGCGGCGCCGAGACGGCGGTGACAGGGGCGTCCACGGATCTCCTGCTGGAGGCCGCCTGGTTCCAGCCCTCCTCGGTGCGCCGGACCGCGCGTCGCCATGGGATCTCGACCGACGCTTCGTATCGCTTCGAGCGCGGCGCGGACTTCGAGGCGATCCCGGCCGCGCTGGCGCGGCTGGCGGAGGTCATCCGGACGACGGCGGGCGGGACAATCGAGGCCGGACTGGTGGACGCGCGTTCGGCGGAGTCGTCGAGCCCCGCGATCCGCTTCCGTTCCTCCGCCGTCGCGCGTCACCTGGGCCTCGACGTTCCGGACACACCGCGGATCCTCGCGGCCATCGGCTGCCGCGTGGAAGGGGAGAGCGTGACGCCGCCCTCCTGGCGCGGCGATCTCGCGCGCGAGATCGACCTGGTCGAGGAGGTCGCCCGGCTGAACGGCTATGATCACCTGCCCGCGACGCTGCCGGCCTTCGGTGGGAGAAGCGCGGACTTCTGCGGCGAGCCGGGTCCGGGTTTCGAGGCCGCCTCCGACTCGGCCACGGGAGCCCCGGCCACGGCTTGGCGCGCCTTCCGCGCCTCGGTCGCCGGGATCCTCGCGGCTCAGGGCTACGATCGTTGCGTCTCGTTCACCTTCGAGGAGGAGCGATTCGGTGCGCTCTCCCTTTCGAATCCCCTGAACTCCGAGATGGGCACCTTGCGTTCGTCGCTCCTGCCGTCCCTCGCTCGCGCGGCCCGACTGAGGGAGGACCGGCGCGTGGACCGTCCCTCGTTCGTCGCCGAGATCGACAAGGTCTTCCACCGCGACGCCGGGCGCGCGGCCGAGCGCTACGCCGCGGCTTTCGTCGCCTCCGGCCTGGCGGAGCCGAAGCGATACGACGGCCGATCCGCGGACGCGGCCGCGCTCGATCATGTCCTCGGCGCGCTTCGTGTCCTCGCGACACGCCTCCGCGCTCCGCTCGAGATCCGCCCGGTGCCGCCCGACGCGGAGGAACCTCCGGCCTTCCGCGGCGTTCACGAGCGGCTCTTCACGCACTCCTCCGCGGTCCTCGTCGCCGGCCGCCGCGTGGGCCGCGCCGGGTTGCTGGACCGAGCCTCGATCCTCGGGAAACGCGCGGCCGAGACGGGCGCGGCGGCGGTCGAGGAGCCGATGTGGGCGTGCGAGCTGGACCTCGTCTCCCTCTGGGACGCGATCGGCCGGGCCGTCGCCGTGCCGCAGTACCGGCCCCTGCCCCGCTTTCCGGCCTCCTCGCGCGACCTCGCCTTCTGGGTTCCGAACGGGATGCCCGCGTCGGCGGTCGTGGAGGCGGCGCGCGCCGCCCGGCCGGCATTTCTCGAGAGCCTGGACCTCTTCGACGTATTCGTCTCGAAGAGGGAGAACCGCACGTCGATCGGGATCCGGCTCGTCTTCCGCGACGCCGCGCGCACGCTGACCGACGCCGACGTGACGAAGTCGGTCGAGGCCGTGATCGCGTCGGTGACGGCGGCGTGCCGGGCGGAGCTGAGGGCTCAGTGAACCCGAAGGCCCTGGAACGGCTCGAGGCCGCCGCGGACCGCTGCGTGGAGGTCCTGGAGGAGGAGCGGCGGAGGAACCGCGAACTCACGATCCGGGTGGCGGAACTCGAGGCGCGGCTCGCGAAGGGGCCGGGGGAGATGGAAGCGGTCCGCGAGGAGAACCGCCGCCTTGCGCGGAACACCGAGATCGCGGCCCAGAAGATCGAGGAGCTGCTCGAGCGCCTATGAAGCAGACGGTCACGGTCCTCGGCGTACCTTTGACGATCAACACCGCCTCCACCGATCCGACCCATATCGAGGACGTGGCGAAACACGTGGAACAGGTCGCGTCCGCGATCGCGAAGGGCGCCGCACCGCTGCCTCCCCACAAGCTCGCGGTGATGACGGCGATGGAGATCTCGGACGAGCTCTACCGCGACGCGGCCGCGCAACTTCCCGAGGGGCGCCGGGCCCCCTCCCGCATCGAGGCGGTCATCGAAAAACTGGAGAAGGCCGCGAAGGGGTAGGCGGGCGCCGAGCGCCTGCGTACCGCCCGCCGCCGTCCCGGCCCGGGTCGGCGTCTCCGGATCGGCGAGGGCATGACCATGACGCCGCCCCGGAAGTTGCTCAGCCCCAAATTCCTTGAACCACGAAATACACGAAACACGCGAAAGTGTGATCGAGCGAGGTAGAATCCTACCGGATCCACGCCGGAGCCGGATTTGCGTTCGAGGAGGCGGCAAGGCTCCTGAAAGTCGCACAGGTTCGAGAGTGCGACATCAGCACCGGCTTCAGGCCCGAAAAGGGCCGAAAAAAACCTGATGTTGCTTCTTTCGTGGCAGGCCATTCGCCCGATGCCCGAATGGCTGTATCCGAACGGCGAACCTCTGGCGGCGACCCTTTCCCCTTGACGCTCTTCACCCGCCTCACTAGGCTCAATCCGGCCATGAAACCCTTCCTGCGTTCCGTGGCCGCCCTCCTGG
>CAZWVM010000228.1:0-4970 GCA_964637705.1 uncultured bacterium | reverse complement strand
TACAACCCTGGCGACCAGGCGACGCAGTCGAGCCTGGAGTTGTCGAAGCTCCCCGCGATCGTCTCCGCGCTCTCGACCCTCGCGAACAGCATGACGACGGACTACGCCAACATCGCGGCGCGCCGCGCGGCCGCGACGGTCTTCCAGAGCGGCGACGACCCGTACTCGAACGGGCAGTACACCGAGGTGGACATCGGACACTTCGCGGGCCTCCTGGCCGCCTCCTCCCCCGAGCCCATCGCCTCCAATGCCGCCGCGGTGAAGACCGCGGTGCAGAACGCGATCCTCGCGAACGTCTCTGAGGATTTCGATCCGAACGCCTTCGGCCTGGCGATCTACATGCCGTCGCCGACCTCGACCCGCAACTCCTACAATCCGCTCTACCCCTACGTGACGGACTACGGCCGCGACACGCCCTGGAGCTCCTTCTGCCGGCGTATCAACTCCTACAGGACGTACCAGGGACCCTTCGGCATCGCTCTCACGGACCCCGGCGACGGATTGGACACCGACGGCCAGTACACGCTGACCTGGACGGACGCCGTGGACGCCAACGGCGTCTCGGTCTACAAGCTCGACGAGTTCGCCAACGCGGCGACGCTCCTGGAGGACGGCGCGGAGAACGGGACGGCGAAGTGGACCGTGAACGGTTTCCGGCTCGACACCTTCGTCCGCCGCAGCGGGCAGTACAGCTTCTATTCCGGCAACGGCAACAGCGTGGACTACACGCTGACCCTGGCGGCTCCGCTGGCGCCGCCCGCCGGCAAGAAGGTCTACATGAGCTACTGGACGGTCTTCGAGAACGAGAACGTCTACGACTTCGGCTACCTCGAGGCCTCCGCGAACGGTGCCGCGTGGACGAAGGTCGACACCTTCGCGGACTTCCCGGAGAGCGGCCACGTGCGGTTCCACGACCTGAGCGCGTATGCCGGCGGTCCGTTGCATCTGCGTTTCCGGCTGGTGAACGACGGCGGGTTCTACTTCGACGGATGCTACTTCGACGACATCCGCGTCTGGACGAGCGACTCGATGACCACGATCTCCTCCGCGATCGCCGAGACGCGCTACGTGGTCTCGGGCCGGGCGGACGGTTCCCACCTCTACCGCGTTTCGGCCCGTGACGCTTCGGGGAACTGGGGCGAATACACGCTGCCGGACTCCGTGAACGTGCGACTCCTCGATCTCACATCGCCTACCTCCTTCACCCTGTCTCTCCCCCCCGACGGCCACGAGACGCGCGCCGTCACGATGATCTTGAGGTGGGGGACGGCGCTGGACTCGACGCCGCCGGTGCGCTACCGCGTCCGGATCGACACGGAGGCATCCATCTCCGGGGCTCTCACGGTCGACACATCCTGGCTCGTGGACACCTTCTACACCGTCACCCTGCCGGCGAACGAGACGTATTACTGGAACGTGATCGCGCGCGACAGCGACGGCAACCAGCGGTTCTCGACCGACACGCGGCGGATCGTGGTGGACACCGCGCCCCCCGCGGGCGCCTCGCTCGTCGACCCGCTCGGCGGCGAGACGACCTTCTCACCGGTCTCCCTCGACTGGAACGCCGCGGTGGACACCGGTTCGGGCTTCGCGCGCTACCGGCTGCAGATCGACACGACGGGCCTCTTCGGGGGCTCCCTCGCGGTCGATTCCTACCAGGCGACGCCCGACACCTCATTGAGGCTCCCTCGCGACACGTACGCGTGGCGGCTGATTCTCCAGGACGACGCGGGCAACACGGTGACGGTCGGCCCGGAGACGTTCCTCGTCGTCGTGGCACCCGAGACCGAGCCCCCCTCGGCTTTCACGCTCCTTGCGCCGGCCGCGGGCCTGGAGACGAACTCGACGCGGTTCACCCTCTCGTGGTCGACGGCGACGGACACGACCGGGCCCGTCTCCTATCGCCTGATCCTCGACACGGACATGGCCGGCTCCTACAGCCTCGACACGACGCTGTCGGGGACGTCCGTCATCGTGGACCTGCCTCCGAACGAGACCTACTCCTGGCGGGTGACCGCCTCGGACGCGCTTGCGAACGCGCGGACGGTCGGCGATTCGACGATCGTCGTCGACACCGCGCCGCCGGCCGTGTTCGCTCTGGTGGGACCGCGGGGAGGGGAGACACGGGTCGCGCCAGTCGCCTTCGACTGGGACGCCTCGTCGGACACCGGATCGGGGTTGGCGCGCTACCGTCTGCAGATCGACACGACCGGGACCTTCGCCGGCGCTCTCGCCGCCGACTCGTACCAGGCGGCGCCGGACACGTCGCTCTCGCTCGCGTTGGAGACCTATTCCTGGCGCGTGATCGCGTACGACGACGTCGGAAACGCGCGAACCGTCGCCGCGGACACCTTCCGCGTGGTGGAGACCGCGGCCCCCGGCGCCTTCACCCTGCTGGCGCCGGCCAGCGCCTCGGAGACGACGAACCCGCTGGTCACCTTCAGCTGGTCCCCCGCATCGGATTCGACGCCCCCGGTCCGCTACCGGCTCATGGCGGACACGGATGGAGCCGGGGATCCCGCGCTCGACACGACCGTGACCGCGACGTCGATCGTCGCCCGGCTGGCGCCGAACGACACTTACCAGTGGCGGGTGACGGCGATCGACGCTCTCGGGTACGGGCGCACGGTCGGCGACTCGCAGTTCGCGATCGACACCGCGCCTCCGACGGCGCCGGTGCTCTCCTCGCCCGTCCGCGGCGACAGCGTCCGCCTGCCCGTGACGCTCGACTGGGGCGCCGCGACCGACTCGATCGCGGGGTTCAGCGCGTACCGCCTGCAGATCGACACCACGGGAACCTTCGCGGGGACGCTCGCGGTCGACACCTGGATGACGACCCCGGACACGGATGTGACGCTGGCGCTCGAGACCTACGCCTGGCGCGTCTGGGCGTATGACGAACTCGGCAACTCGGTTTCATCCGCCGTCGAAACCTTCGTCGTCTCGACTCCGCTCCCGGAATCCTCGCCGCCGGTTCTCTCCTCGCCCGTCCTCACGCCCTCGACCTCCGCCCCGGCGAACACGGGTTTCGACACGATCCACATCGGGGTGGGCACCCGGGACTCCACGGGAATCGGCTCGGCGACCGTCGACCTGGGTCCCCTGGGAGGATCGGAATCCCAGCCGCTCCACGATGACGGCACGAACGGCGACACGCAGGCGGGAGACGGCCTCTACGCGATCGGCTACATCGTGCCGTCGACGTCGCTCGGGGGGACGTTCCCGCTGGTCATCCGCGTCGTCGACGCCTGGGGGAACGTCGAGAGCACGATCGTGAGGGTGACGATCCAGGACGTGTCGGCGCCGGTCGCCCGCATCCTGGCGCCCGCCTCGTTGGTGACGGCCGAAACGGGCCCCTCCAGCCACTTCTCGATGACGGTCGTGCCGAATTCGTCGCTGGTGAGAGTCGTCTTCGAGACGAAGTCGGCCTCGGGCGGCGGCTGGACGACGGCCGCGAACGACACGGCGGGACCGGGATTCAGCCTCGCCTGGCCGCTCGCGGGGACGGCGCCGGGCACCTATTACGTGCGCGCCGTCGGCTACACGGCCTCGGGCGGCGATTCTTCGCCCGACTATGCGACGATCCTCGTACGTTCGCGCGGCGCCGCCGCGGACACGGACTACGCCTGTCTCGCGACGGAGAGCGGATACGTGCACCGCCGCCGGATCACGCCCTACGCGGCGGACACGATCGGGGTGGAGAGCGGTCACCTGTACGTGCCGAGGGGCGCGGTCACGGAGACGTCCTGGTTCAGCGTGACCTTCCTCACCCGCTTGCCCGACACGCTCGTCTTCCCCTCGCACCTGCGCTTCCCCCCGGGTTGTCTCGCGGTCCTCACCGGGCCCTCCTCCTTCACGCGGTCGCTCTCGTATGTCGTCAACTATCCCGACACGGACGCGCAGTCCGACGGAGTCGGCGCCACGGGCATCCCGGAGGCGAACCTCGCGCTCTACTACTGGGACGAGTCGGCGCGGGCGTGGATGCCGGTGAGCGGCGCCTCGGTCAACGGCTCGTCGAACCGGGTCTCGGCCTCGCTCGATCACTTCACGATCTTCGCCCTCGCCGCCCCGACGACGGCCGATTCCTCGCTCGCCGGTTGCGTCGTCTTTCCGAACCCCTTCGTGCCGAACGACGGCCGTGACGCGAACGGGAAACCCTACTCGGCGGCCGACCCCACGAGCGGGATTCTCTTCGACAGCCTGACCGTGGAGGTGTATATCGACGTCTACGACGTGGCCGGGCGACTGGTCGCCTCGATGAGGAAGAACTCCGCCTTCGGGCGGTACCAGTGGGACGCGCGCGCCAACGACGGGAAGGAACTCGCCTCCGGCGTCTACCTCGCGGTCATCCGCTCGGGCGCGGGCGAGGTGGTGACGCGGAAGGTCATGATAATAAGATGAGTGAGGAGTCAGGAGTGAGGAGTGAGGAGTGAGGGGTGAGGAGTGAGGAGTGAGGAGTGAGGAGTGAGGAGTGAGGAGTGAGGAGTGAAGAGTGAGGAGTGAGGAGTGAGGAGTGAAGAGTGAGGAGTGAGGAGTAAGGAGTGAGGAGTGAGGGGTCAGGAGTGAGGAGAGACGCGGCCAGAGGTTTCAGCCTGATCGAACTTCTCGCCGTCGTCGCGATCGTCGCGATTCTCGCCTCGATCGCTCTCGCCAAGCTTTTCTCCTCGATCGAACAGGCGCGGGTTTCCAAGGCGATCGCGGAGATCAGCCAGGTCCATCGCACGATCGAGATGTTCCGCGCGACGAGCGGCGGGATACCTCTGCAGATGTCGGACATGGTTCCCCTCTACTACACGGAGGCGCCGGTCGATCCCTGGGGAACGCCCTACGTCTACAACAACTTCACCCAGATTCCGCCGGGATGGAAGAGGAAGGACGGTCCCCTGGTGCCGATCAACCGCGAATTCGACATTTACAGCATGGGGCCGGACAAGCAGTCGACGCCGAACATCCGCTCCACGCCCGGCGCC
>CAZWVM010000227.1:0-4984 GCA_964637705.1 uncultured bacterium | reverse complement strand
CGAAGCGCATCTTCGAGGACTGCTTCTGCGCCCTCGCCAAGGGCTCCATGTGGGCTTTCGGCACGATGCTCTCGAAGTGGCGCGACGACTTCGCCGCCCATGCCGCGGGCGGCGACTGCGGAAGGAAACGTTTGTGAGCGCCCCGAAGAGCGTCTCCCTGTCGATCGACGGCCGCCCGGTCGTCGTTCCCGAGGGGACCCTCCTCATCGAGGCCGCCCGCGGTCGCGGCATCGTGATTCCCCATTTCTGCTATCATCGCCGCCTCGAACCCGTCGCCGCCTGCCGGCTCTGCCTCGTCGAGATCGAGGGCGTGAGGGGACTGCAGGCCGCCTGCGCCACGCCGGTCCGGGAGGGCATGGTCGTCCGGACCTCGACGGATCCCGCCCTGGCCTCGCACCGGGAGGTGCTCGATTTCGTGCTCGAGAACCACCCCCTCGACTGCGGCAAGTGCGAGGCCTCCGGGCGGTGCCAGCTCCAGGACTTCACCTACGCCCACGGGCCCCGCCGGGTCAGCCATTACGCGCCGCCGGGCATCTCCGGTTTCCACTACCAGGAGGTGCCGTGGAGCCCCGTCTTGAAGTTCGACCCGTACAAGTGCGTCGAGTGCACGCGCTGCGTGCGGGTCTGCGACGAGGTGCAGGACTGCCGCGCCCTGACGACGGAGGCGCGCGGCCACCATCTTCTCGTCACGACCTTCGCCAACGGCCCCCTCCACTGCGACTTCTGCGGCTCATGTGCTTCCGTCTGCCCGACAGGCGCCATCGAGCAGCAGACGGGGAAGTTCGAGAAGAAGGACTGGGAGATGGAGCGGCGCCGCGTCATCTGCGCCCATTGCGGCCACGGGTGCACGCTCCTCGCGCGCGTCAACCGCGGACGCGTCGTGCGCGTCGAGGACGACCCCGAGGCGGGCATCAACCGCGCCAACCTCTGCGCGAAGGGACGCTTCGGCTTCGATATCCTCGAGGCGAAGGAACGCGTGAAGAAGCCCCTGGTGCGCCGCGGCCAGGAACTGGTCGAGACCAGCTGGGACGAGGCGTTCTCCGCGGCCGCGGGGCTGGTCGGCAACGCGAAATCCGTCGCGGGGCTCGCCTCGGGACATCTTTCGGTCGAGGATCTCCTCGCTTTCCGGTTCCTGCTCGACGCGCGGCCCGCCGAACGGTTCTCGGAGAGCCGCGACGGCGACGCGATCGCGCGGTTCCGCGCCACCGCCGGTCGGATGCCCGCCCTGGCCTTCGACGACCTGGCCTCGTTCCCGTCGATCGTCCTCGTCGATCTTCCCCTCGACGCGCTCGATGACGTGGCCCGGGTCGAGGTGGCGCGGGCGGTCCGCAAGGGCTCCGTGCTCACGGCCCTCGGCCGCTCGGCGCCGCGCCTCGCGCGGCGCGTCGCGAAGGCCCTCCCGCTCGAGGCTTCCGCTCTCGGCTCGGTCACGGAGCGCTCCGCGGTCCTTCTCGACGCGGAGCGGGTCCCGGAAGCGATTCTCGAGGAGTCGATCCGGCGCGCGAAGACGGACGACTGGAGGATCCTTTTCATCGCCTCGCAGCCGAACAGCCGCTCGCTCGGTCCCCTGGGCTTCCGGGCGCCCGCTCGCGGGGTCGCGGGACTCGCGGCCGATCTTCTCTTCGCGGCCGGCCCTCTCCACCTGGCGCAAAGACCCGCCGGCGTCGGGCGCCTCGTCGTCTCCGCCCACGCGCTCTCGCCGCTCGCCCGACAGGCCGACGTCGTTTTCCCGGCCGTCATCTCCTACGAGAAGCCGGGGACCTACGTCAACAGCGAGGGGCGTCCCCAGTTCTCCCCGGCGGCCGCCTTTCCGCCCGGCGAGGCCTGGCCCGACGGCGCGATCTGGGCGGAACTCGCGCGCCGGCTCGGGCGCGAGACGCCGAGGCGCCCCGCCGACCTTCTCGAGGCGGCGCGGAAGGCCGCCCCGGAGCTGTGGGATCCCGCCGCCGGGGCGACGGAACCCGCGGCGGGAGTCCTGCCGGCCACGATGATCCCCGAGCCTCGTCCCTTCGAGGGATTGATGCTCGGCTCGTCCGCCTGGCTGGAATGCCTGAGGAAGCACCTGGATGCCTCGAGGGAGTTCGCGCCATGGCCGTCCTGATTCTCAAGGCCTCTCTCATCGTCGGCGTCCTGATGACCGCCATCGCGTACGCCGTCCTTCTCGAGCGCCGCGTCGTCGCCTGGATCCAGGGCCGCCTCGGTCCGAACCGCGTCGGCTTCGGCATCCTCGCGACCCTGCCCGTCGTCGGACCCTTCCTCGGGTTCACGCGGAAGTTCTTCGCGCTGGGGCTGGGCCACCCGATCGCCGACGGCTTGAAGCTCTTTCTCAAGGAGGACGTCGAGCCCGCGGGCGCCGACCGCTGGACCTACCGCCTGGCGCCGCTCCTGGCGGTCCTGCCCGTCATCACCGGGTTCGCCGTGATCCCCTTCGGTCCCGACCTCGAGATCCTCGGCCGGACCTACGCCGCGCAGGTCTCGTCGCTCCGCTTCGACATCCTCTTCCTCCTCGCCATCGGGTCGCTCGGTTCCTACTCCGTGATCCTCGCCGGCTGGTCCTCGAACTCGAAATACTCGCTCCTCGGCGCCCTGCGCGCCGCGGCCCAGATCGTCTCCTACGAGCTTCCGCTCGGGATCGCCCTTCTCTCGGCGGTCCTCGTCGCGGAGTCGATGTCTTTGCGCGAGATCGTCGCGTCGCAGGCCGCGGGATCCTGGATCGTCTTCTGGCAGCCCGTGGCCTTTCTCGTCGTCGTCGCGTCGTCGATCGCGGAGGCCAACCGCGCGCCGTTCGACCTCCCGGAGGCCGAGTCGGAACTGGTCGCGGGCTACTTCACCGAGTATTCGGGCATGCGCAACGCCCTCTTCTTCCTCGGGGAATACGCCCACCTCTTCCTGAGCGGGTCCCTGGTGGCCGTCGTCTTCCTCGGCGGCGCCGACGTTCCCTTCCTGCCCCCGGACCTCACGCCGTGGCCCCTCGGCGTTCTCTCCTTCTGCGCCAAGGTCTCCGGGTACATCTTCTTCTGCATGTGGATCCGGTCGACCTGGCCGCGCCTGCGCTACGATACGCTGATGCATTTCTCCTGGAAGGTCCTGACGCCCGTCGCGACCCTGAACCTGGTCCTGACGGCCTTCGCGAAGGCGGTCTTCTGATGGGCGCCGCCGGTCGTTTCCTCTCGGGTGCCTGGGCGCTCGTGCAGGGACTCCTTGTCACCCTGCGCGAGATGCTTGGCCGGAAAGTCACGGTGCCCTACCCGGAGAAGAGGTCCTTCACCTCGGAGCGGTGGCGCGGCGTCCACGGCCTCTTCTTCACGGAGGACGGGCGCGAGGAGCTCTGCATCTGCTGTCACCTCTGCGCCAGCGTCTGCCCGGCGGTCTGCATCGAGATGGAGGGGCACGCGGAGCCCGATGGTTCGAAGAAGCTCCACCGGTTCGACGTGGACCTCGGCCGATGTATCTACTGCGGGTATTGCGAGGAAGTCTGCCCGGTCGACGCGATCCGGCTCACCTCGTCCTCCGACTACACCGTGATGAAGCGCGGGGATTTCGTGCTGCGCAAGGATGACCTGCTCGCCGTCGGGCGGGCGGCGATGGATCGCGGCGAGAAGGGCGCGCTCGGCATCCGGCGCGCGGACGGCGCCCGCGTCGCCTACGACCGGAACCGTAACTGCGACGCGCGGCGGACCCCGCGCGGGGAAGGGGAGTCGAGACCGTGAGAGCCGCCGCCTTCCACCTCCTCTCGATCCTCGCCTGCCTCTTCGCCCTCGCCGCCGTCACGCGGCGCAATCCCGTGCACGCGGCCCTCCTCCTGGCGCTCGCGCTCCTCGCCCTGGCCGCCGACTACCTCGTGCTCGGGGCCGTCTTCCTCGCCCTGGCCCAGGTCTTCGTCTACGCCGGGGCCATCGTGGTTCTCTTCGTCTTCGTGCTGATGATCCTGGGGACGCGGGAGGAGGATCGGCGCATGAGGAGCGGCGGAACCGCGGGCGTCGCCCTCGCGGCGATCCTCTTTGCCGTCATCGCCGCGAAGCTCTCGGCCGCCCTGTCGATCGGGATCAAGGCGAGGGAGACCCTGCCCGAGGATCTATCCGCCGTGCTCGTCGGCACCGGGGGATTCCTCGGCGAGCACGCCTTCGCCTTCGAACTGGGTTCCGTCCTGGTGCTCACCGCGCTCGTCGGTGCGATGACGATCGCGAGGATCCGCCCATGATCGCCTCCGACCACGCCACGCTCTACGCCGTCGTCCTCTTCGTCATCGGGCTCGCGGGCGTCCTGGTCCGGCGCAACCTCGTCATGATGCTCGTCTCGGTCGAAATCATGCTCAACGCGGTCAACCTGCACGTTCTCGCCCTGAGCCGCCGCGATGCGGCAACGGCCGCGGCCGCGGCAGGGGAGGGCTTCGCCCTCTTCGTGATTCTTGTCGCGGCCTGCGAGGCGGCCGTGGGTCTCGGTCTCTTCCTTGCGATCCGGCGCATAGCGCCGCGGCTCGAGGTGGACGAACTGGAAGGGATGAAGGACTGATGAACGCGATCTGGCTCATTCCGCTCCTGCCGGCCGCGGGAGCCCTGGTCCTCGCCTTCCTCGGCCGTCACGCGCCGCGCGCCGCCGGCTGGATCGCGACGGCGGCGGTCTTCGCGGCCCTCGCGGTCGCCTGGGGACCGGCGCGGGCGGCGCTCGCGGGGCACGTCACGCTCGCTTCCGCCGGCACTTTCCTCGTCCCGGGACTGGGAATCGACCTGGCACTGCGCGTCGACGCGCTCTCCGCCGTCATGCTCTTCGTCGTCCTGGGCGTCGGCGGCCTCATCCACCTCTTCTCCGTCGAGTACATGGCCCACGACCCGTCGCGGGTCCGCTTCTTCGCCTGTCTCAACATGTTCGTCTTCTTCATGCTCGTTCTCGTCCTGGGGGACAACCTCGTCATGCTCTTCGCGGGTTGGGAGGGCGTGGGGCTTGCGTCGTGGTCGCTGATCGGGTTCTGGCACGAGAAGGAGGC
>CAZWVM010000226.1:0-5054 GCA_964637705.1 uncultured bacterium | reverse complement strand
CCGAAGAAGTCGCGCAAGAAGGGGAACCTGCAGCTCGTAGCGCCCGCGGCCGCGGCGCCGGGCGACGACGACGGCACGGCCGACGGCGAAGAGAAGGCGGCGCCGCCGCCGATCGTCGGGCTCGAGCGCGTCGCGGCCGCGCTGCCGATCATCGTGGTCGACGACCCGGCCGCGGCCGCGCCCGGGTTCGTATCCTGTTCAAATTGGCTCGCCGGCGGGAAGGAGTCGCCGCACCTGGCGCTCGCGGACTTCATGCGGCGCGACTGGCGCGTCTATATCGCGCTGCGCGACCGCGCGGCCGCGGGCGCGCTCGCGGTCGCGCTGCCGGGCGCCTACGTCATCGACGCGGCCGCGGCCGCGCGCGACGTGGGCGACGCCGTAGCGGGCGCCGAGACGATCGCGACGCTGCCGCGGTTCGAGGTTGATGTATGGCCGCGCGCCCCGTGGGGATGGCGCATCAACAGGCACGGCGTGCACGCCGTCAAGCAGAAGGCGGACGGCGAAACGACGAAGATCCCGATCGCGCCGGCGCCGATCTGGCCGTGCGGCCGCACGGTCGACCCGGAGAGCGGCGAGATCTCGCTCGTCGTCGCGTGGTATGCGCGGCCGCGCGCGGCCGAGATGCGGCGCAGCCAGGTGCTCGGCGGGAACATCATGGCGCTCGCGGATCTCGGCGCGCCGGTCTGCGACGCGAACCGCCGCGCGGTCGCGCAGTGGTTGCTTGAGGCCGACGCCGCGTGGCGACTGCCGGAACTGCGGCGCACGCGGCGGCTCGGGTGGCACGGCGACGCGCTCGTCCTCGGCGACCGCACGATCGGGGGCGCGGCGCCGCGGCCGCGGCTCGGGCGCCTCGAGCGCGACGACCTGCAGACGATCGCGGCCGCGGTCGCGACGCGCGGCGATGCGGCCGCGTGGCGGCGCATGATCGCGCGGCTCCTCGTGGCGTCGCCGCCGGCCGCGTTCTGCATATACGCCGCGGCCGCAGCGCCGCTCCTGGCCCGCTTCCGGCTGCCGGACTCGCTTGTCGTCAACCTGTGCGGCACGTCGGGCGTCGGGAAGTCGACGCTGGCGCGCGCGGCCGCATCGTTCTGGAGCGATCCCGAGGCCGTGTGGGAGGACTGGTCGATCAGCGACACGCTGCTCGAGAACATGGCGGGCACGCTATCGTGCTTCCCGTTCGTCCTGGACGAAGTCCGCCGCGCGCGGTCGGCCGCGCGGCTCGGAGAGCTGCTGTACTTCATCGGGAACTGCCGCGGCCGCGGCCAGTTGCCGGCGTCGCAGCCGCACAAGCGGCGCCGCCGCTGGCGCACGGTCGTCATCTCGACGGGTGAGCGCGACGTATTCGACGCGGCCGAGACCGAGGGCGCGCGCGTGCGGTGCATCCAGATCATCGCGCGGCCGGCGCGGCCGCGGACGCCCGAGCATGAGGCCGCGCCGGCGTGGCCGCTGCCGTACGACCCCGAGCTCGTCGCGGAGGTGGCCGCGACGACGGCCGCGAGTTGGGGGCACGGTGCGGCGTGGATCGCGGCCGCGCTCGGCGAGGACCTCGAGGCGGCGCGCGCGGCGGCGCGCCAGGCGTTCGGCGCGGCGTCATCAGGTTTTGATGATCGCCTGGCGAACGTCGCGGCCGCGATCGCGGCCGTCGGCGCGAGCGTCGAGCGGTGGATCGGAGGCGACGCCGAGGCCGCGGCCGAGGTCGCGGTCGCGAATGTGCGCGCGGTGCTCGACGCGGCGGGGGAGGAGCGGGCCGCGCAGGGTGACTTGGCCGACCGGGCGCTGGCGCATTTGTTATCGACAGCCGCGCAGCGGCGCAAATATTTCGAGAAGACGGCGCCGGCCGGGCATCTGCATGGCCGCGTCGATCACGTGGGGCGCGAGCTTATCATCCTGCAAGCCGCGGCCGATGAGATCCTGGCGGCCGCGCAGTTCATGCCGCGCGACGTGGCGCGTGCCTGGGCGGATCGCGGCGTGATCGTGACCGATGTTGAGCGCGGCAAGCGACGCTTCACGCCGAAGCGGTGGGCGCACGGCGTCCGCGGCCGCGCGTATGTCTTCAATCTCGACGATGACGCGGTGCGCGAGCATTTCGATCCGGATACGCCCGTCGACGATCCGGAAGAAGCGTAGCCGCGCGGCCGCGAGCCTCTTCCCGCGGACGAGACGGCCCCACGGCCCCACCGGCCCCACCAAAAAGAGAGTGCCCACAAATATGAGAATGTTGAAATGACGCAAGTCACGCAATCACAGGCGCGCGAGAGCGCGCGTATATGCGCGCACACACTGTCGTACGTGGTGGGGCCGTCCCCTATAGGTATGTACGCGAGCGGGTTCTCGCGCGTACATATATAGAGCACCGCGGCGGCCGCGGCCGTGAGTTATCCACAGGCATGCAGAATAGCACCGATTAAAATCTAATGACATGAATCCATGCTACAAGATTGTTGATGGGAACCGAAAAGTCGACAACCCCCGCCGAGCCGCGACTGCGCGCCGCCGATAAAGCCCTCATTTCTGCGGGAAATTCATCGAAGATCCGCGTGCGGCGCGGCCGCCCGAGCGAGATCCGACTCACGAACCGATTTCGAATCTTCTCGATGACGGCGACGCCGGTCTTGCGACGCCTGTTCCCTGCATGGTGTCGCGCGACGATGCAGCACCTGGCGTCGTGGGACGCGGCCGCGGCCGTGATGGCCTGGGAAGGCTGCGCGAATATCATCGGGGAGGTGCTCGCCGCCGGTGTGCGCAATGATGCGGCCGACTCCGTGCACCCAGTGCTGCCTTTCGATTTCGATGATGCCGAGCGTATTCTCGATCCCGAGACGCTGACTGGAGAGGCCGCGATGGCCGTCTGCTTCGATCTCCTGCGCGCGAACGTGATTCCGCTATGGATCGCGCGCGCCGAGGAGGCGCTCGATCCGCGGCACTCGGCGCACGCGCTCGTCTGGATGAAGCACGCGCAGATCGTGGCCGCGATGAAACGGAGCTACATGACGCTGCGCGGCGCGGCCGCCGACGCCGCCGCGCCCGAGTTCGAGCCTCACGAGGCCGCGGCCGCGGCCGCGGCGGACGCGGCGCGCGGCCGCGCCGGAGCCGTTCATTGAGCGGGTCGCGCGCGATCGAGGTCTACGTCGCCGTTCCGCTCGTGTGCCCCTTGTGCGGCTGGCAGCTGGTGCCGTCGCGGCGCGACGGCGTCGAGACGGTGCGCTGCGTCAACCGCGGCTGCGACCTGTGCGACGTCGAGCTCGAGCGGCCGCGGCTCGCGACGCGCGTCATGGAGCCGCTGCAGTGACGGCGCGGCCGCAGCGCGAGGACCTGCGCGAGCTGTACGGCCGCGCGCGCGAGGATCTCGCCGTCTTTGCGCCGCTCGTCATGCGCACGGACCGCGGCGAGCCGGTCACGGCGCCGCGCGGCAGCTGGCACGAGGAGCTCGTCGACCTCCTGATGGCGATCGAGCGCGGCGTCGTCACGGAGCGCGCGGTCGCGCTCCTCGGGCTCGACCGCGGCGCGCCGCTCTTGCGCCTCAACAACAACTGCCCGTTCGGCGTCGGGAAATCTACCTGGACGAACGTGATCTTCGCGGCCTGGGCGCTCGGCCGCGACCCCGACCGGCGCCTCTGCATCGTCTGCAACAGCGAGTCGAACGCGGAGCGGTTTTCCGACGGCGTGCGCCAGATCATGGTGAAGCCGGCATACCGCGCGATATTCCCCGACGTCGCGCCGGCCGCGCGCGGCCGCGGCCGCAAGTGGACGAGTCGCGCGTGGAACCTGGCGCGGCGCGCGTCGGACTCGACGTCATACTCGTTCTCGGCGTACGGCCGCGACTCGGACATCACGTCGACGCGATTCGACATCCTGGTGATCGACGACGCGGCCGACGAGACCGTGGCCGCGACGCGGCACATGCGCGAGAAGTTCTCGAAGAACACGCGGGAGAACATCTTCTCGCGCGTCGTCGACAACGGGCGGATCCTGAACATCGGGACGATCCGGCACCCGGACGACTGGCACTGCGAGCTGGCGCGCGACGGGTGGCCGACGATCCGGCGCGCGGCGCTCTCGGCGCCGGACATGCGGCGCGCGACCGCGGCCGCGGAGCAGGAGACGGTCGAGGAGATGCTCTCGCGCGGCGCGGCGCTTACGGCGCTCTGCCCGACGATCTTCGACGTCGAGGGGGAGCTCGAGCGGAGGCGGCTCCTGACGGCCGCGGTCTACGAGATCACGTGCCAGCAGAACGTCGGCTACATGCTGCGGACGACGGGCAAGTACATCAAGCGGCCGATGCTCGTCTTCGACGCGGCGCAGCCGCCCGCGGCCGCGACGATCGGGATCGCGGTCGACTGCGCCATGAGTGCGCGCGACGAGCGCGACGACGAGAGCCGCGCGACGCGGATCGCAAACACGGTCATCGTCGAGGGGTGGCGCGGCGCCGCCGGAGCGCTGCATTCGCCGCGTTTCGAGCGCGCCCGCATCGGGTTCCTGGAGCAGGTGCGGCTCGTGAATGCCGCGATCGAGCGGGCGCGCGCCGCCGGGCACGATGTCGTCGTCGGGATCGAGGACGCGGCCGGCGGCCAGCAGCTCGTCGAGATGTTAGAACCGCAGTGGGAGAACGAGCTAAGCGTCGACATCCAGGCGCTCGACCCGATCCAGGACAAGCCGAAGCGCGCGGTGCCCCTGATCGCCGAGATGGAGGCCGGTCGCGTGCACCTCGGCGCGGCCTACCAGGCGTACGTCGACGAGATGGTCGGGTTCCCCGACGCGCCGCAGAACGACATTGTCGACGCGCTCGCCTGGCTCGCGCGGCTGGAGCTGCCGGCCGCGACGGCGGAGGCCGTCCGCGGGCCCGGGGCGTCCCAATCGCTCGGCCGCTCGGCCTCGACCGACGCGGTTGCGGCGTCGACCGGGGCGGTCCCGACCGGGGCGGCCGCGGCCGACTGGGTGCCGCCGTGGCAGCGCGTGCGCGGAGAGACGGCGGCCGCGCCGGCGGGCGTCGAGATCGCCGACCGCGAGGCGGAAGATTTCGCGCGGCGCCTCGGTAACTCGCTGTCATCCCTGGG
>CAZWVM010000225.1:0-5107 GCA_964637705.1 uncultured bacterium | reverse complement strand
GGCTCTCCACGGCGATCATGGACAAGTTCGGGGTGGAGGACGAGGTGGAGGGCTTCTCCCGGAAGGAGTTCTGGAAGCACTCCCTCGGCGTCGCCATGACCGCGCGGCTCATCGCCCGCAAGCTGGGGTTGAGCCGCGACGACCAGGAGACCTGGTACATGTCCGGCCTCCTGCACGACATCGGCAAGGTCGTGCTCGACCAGTACTATCCCGACAACTTTCGCGAAATCCTGCGCCGGAAGAACGAGCGCCGCATCTCCTTCCTCCAGAGCGAGAAGGAGATCAACACCGTCACGCACGACGACATCGGCGCCTTCCTCGGGGGACAGTGGGGGCTGCCCGCCAACATCATCGCTTCGATCAAGTATCACCACGATCCCATGGGCGCGGCCGCGGCCGAGCGCATGGTGGACGGCGTTCACTTCGCCAATATCCTCACCAAGACGCGCGGCATGGGTTCCGGCGGCGACGACGACATCTCGGGTCTCTGCGAACCTTCCGTGGCGCGCCTCGGGTTGAGCGAGCAGGCCGTCGGGGTGATGGTGGAGATGGAGATGGACAAAGAATTCGAGGGGGCGAAGGAACTCCTGGATCTTCTCTCCCGCGACTGATTTCCGGTCCGGCTCCCGGCCGGTTCATGCCCCGGGCGGCGTGTTCCTCCCGCCCGGGGCGAGCCGGCGGACCACGCCGCGCATCGCGTCCGCCACGGATTCGCGCCGGTAGAACCTGAGCGCCCTTTCCCGGCCCCGGGCGGCGAGCCGGCTCCTGAGCTCCCCGTCCTCCGCGAGTCGCGCCAGCGCGGCGCGCAGCTCGTCGGGCCGGCCCGGCGCGACGTAAAGCGCCTCGTCGCCCAGGACGCCCGTGATGCCCCCGATCGCGGAAGCGACGACGGGCAGACCCGAGGCGAGGGCCTCCATGAGGACGAACCCGAACTGCTCGACGAGTCCCGGCAGCGGCACGCTGGGAAGGACGAAGGCGTCCAGCGTCCGGTAGAACTCGTGGATGCGCGGGTAGGGGAGCGGGGGGTGGAAGACCACTCGTGGCGTCGCGATCGCGCGGAGCGCGGCCTCGTCCGGGCCCTCGCCGAGGAGGTGCAGTTCGACGTCGAGATCCCGGACGGCTTCGACGAGGTGGACGAGTCCCTTCTCGGAACGGAACCGCCCGCAGTAGCCGGCGCGGAAGGGTTCCCCGGGTTCCCGTTTTCTTTCCGCCGGAGAGAACCTCTCGCAATCGATCCCGTGCCCGATGACGCTCGCCCGGGCCGTATCGAGCCCGGCCTCGGCGAGCCTGTCGCGCGCCTGGGGCGGTATGCAGAAGGCGTGGTCGACCCGGGCGAGGGAGTAACGGATCCGCTCGAGCGCGTCCCGGGAACGTTTCTCCAGGATCGGCTGGTTCTCGGAGGCGCAGAGGCAGAGCCGGAATCCGATCCGGTCCTTCAGCCGCGCGGCCTGGTAGGTGCACTCGCTCGCCGCTTCGCTCGCGAGCACCACCGCGGAGCCCGCGAGCGCCCGGGCGAGCCCGGGGATGTGGTAGCGCCGCCCCAGGACGCGGCTGTAGAAGCCGTTGAGGAGCGACCGCGGCCGGCCGCCGAGAGTGACGCGGTCCGGCCACTCGAGGCGCACGGCCGGGATGTCGGCGGAGCCGAGCGCCGGCCGCCCCGTCGTCACGATTCTCAGCTCGAATTCGTCCTCGAGAAGGCGGACGTAGTCCATTTCGTAGCGCGACAGCGTCTCGTGCGGTCGCAGGACCGCGACGACCGGCCGGGTCACCTAGAAGCGACGCGCGACGATTTCGCGGGCCAGGGTTTCGGGCGCGCGGTCGTCGGTGGCGATGAGAAAGTCGCAGGCGTCGAGGTAGAGAGGCTCGCGCTCCGCGAGCACCGACCGGATCTCCTCGACCGGGTCCGCTCCCGTCAGGGACGGCCGGCCGGCATCGCCGTGAATCCGTCGCGCGATGGTCTCGATTCTCGCGGTGAGCCAGATGACGGGGCCGGCCCGGCGGAGAGCGGCGCGGTTCCGCGGATCGAGGATCGCACCGCCTCCGGTGTCGATGATCTTCGCCCCGCCCGCGGCCAGGGCCTCGACGACGTCGCGCTCGCGCGCGCGAAACCCCGGCCAGCCCTCCGCCGCGACGATCTCGGGTATGGGGCGCCCGGCGATCTCCACGATGCGCGCGTCGGTGGAGACGAGGGGCAGGGCGAGCCGGTCGGAGAGGAGGCGGGCGATCGTGCTCTTGCCCGTTCCGCGATACCCGGTGAGGACGAGGGATCGCGTCACGTCACGCGCCCGCCTCGCGCGCGGACAGGGCGTCCCGGACCGTGCGCATCATGAGCTCCCGAGGCGCCGTCCGCCCCGTGAAGAGCTCGAACTGCAGCGCGGCCTGCTCCGCGAACATGCCCGCCCCGTCGACGATCCGGCATCCGCGGGCCGCCGCTTCCGCGAGCAGGCGGGTTCTCAGCGGGTTGTAGACGACGTCGAAGACGGCGAGATCGGGTCGCAGGATGTCCGTCTCCACCGGCATTCCCTCGACGCGGGGGTGCATGCCGACCGGGGAGGCGTTGACGAGGATCTCGATGTTGCGGCCGGACTCGTCGTCGGAGACCGAGCCGGGGTGGACGGCCTCGAGGTCCCGGCGCAAGCCGGCCGCCTGCTCCGGCAATACGGACCGGAAAGAGAGGGAACGGAGCCCGGCTTCCAGGAGGGCGAAGGCCACGGCGCGGCTTGCGCCGCCGGTGCCGACGACGAGCGCACGCCGCCCCTTCGGCTCCACGCCGGCCGCTCGCAGGGCCGCCACCGCGCCCGGGCCGTCGGTCGAGAAACCCGTCAGGACCCCGCCGTCGTTCACGATCGTGTTCACGCTGCGACACCGCTCGGCCGAGGCGTCGAGCCGGTCGAGGTGAGGAATCACCGCCTCCTTGTGGGGGATGGTGACGGAGAAGCCGCGGATGCCGAGGTGTCGCATCGCCGCCACGGCGGCCTCGGCGGATTTCACGCGGAAGGCGAGGTAGGCGAAATCCAGACCTTCGCTATCGATCGCGCGGCCGTGGATCAGGGGGCTCAGGGAGTGCTCGATCGGATCGCCGATGACCGCCAGGAGTTGGGTGGACGTGGTGAGCATGGAGAAGACGATAGCACCGGCGCGGCATAAAAAAAAGGGCGGCCCGAAGGCCGCCCCGTGAAGTTCGACGGTGGATCAGTTCTCCCCGGTGTTGATGACGACGAGCTCGTACCAGCCCGAGCCCTTGAAGGCCTTGATCTTGACCTTGTGCCAGCCCTCGCCGGCCGCTCCCGTGAACCGGACCCAGTCCGTGTTCTGGTCGGTGCTGTCGGACGCGATGATCTGGGTTCCGTCCGGGGCGAGGACGGTCACGTCGAAGTCGACGTTGCCGTGGGAGGCGGCGGCGAGAACCATGTAGCTGGAGCCCTTGGAGAGCTTCAACTGGTAGGAATGCTCCTGGCCCTCGTCGAGGCGGTCCGTCTCGTAGAAACGGACGCCCGCCGAGACGGCTCCGGACACGACGAGCGCGCAGAGCGCCGCCACGAACAGCTTCTTCATCATGGAAATCCTCCTGGCGCCCCGGGGGGCGCGTTGACGTTCCGCCGGCCGCTTCCCGGCACGCGCGGTTACGAAGACCGATGCAAGGAGTATACCGGATTCGCCCGGGTCGGGAAAATGATCCGGAACGACCGTGTGGAATTTGATTCCCCCGCCGGAAACGCCTATAATCGATCGATATGCGAAAAAGAGCTTTTCCAAGCTTCTGGGTCCTCGTTCTCGTCCTGGGCATTCCTCTTCTCGTCGCCCGGCAGCATTACGCGACCCAGACCCAGCCCCGCAAGATCGCCTACAACGAGTTCTGGTCCGCGGCCGAGGCCGGGCTGATCCAGAGCGCGGTCGTGGACAACCAGGAAGGGACGATCACGGGTGAATTCAAGGACAAGTCGCCCTACGTCACCCACATCATCGCGACCGACCTCACGCTGGCCGAGCGACTCGGAAGGATCCCCGACCTCAAGTACGAGGCGAAGGAACCGGAGAGCCAGTTCATGGAGAACTTCTTCTTCTATTGGGCGCCCACGATCCTCCTGATCGTCGTCCTCTGGTTCTTCCTCTTCCGGCAGTTCAATGCGAGCGGGAACAAGGCCTTCTCCTTCGGGAAGTCGAAGGCCCGGATGCTCACCGAGGAGCACCCCAAGACGACATTCGCGGACGTGGCGGGGATCGAGGAGTCGAAGCAGGAGCTCTCGGAGATCATCGACTTCCTGCGCGACCCGGGCAAGTTCACGCGCCTCGGCGCGCGGATTCCCAAGGGCGTGCTGCTGGTCGGGCCGCCCGGCACGGGCAAGACGCTCCTCGCGAAGGCGATCGCCGGCGAGGCGAACGTCCCCTTCTTCTCCATTTCCGGCTCCGATTTCGTCGAGATGTTCGTGGGCGTGGGCGCCTCGCGCGTCCGCGACCTCTTCGAGCAGGGCAAGCGCCAGGCCCCGTGCATCATCTTCATCGACGAGATCGACGCCGTCGGCCGGCACCGCGGCTGGGGTCTCGGGGGCGGGCACGACGAGCGCGAGCAGACGCTCAACGCGCTCCTCGTGGAGATGGACGGTTTCGAGTCGAAGGAGGGCGTGATCCTCATCGCGGCCACCAACCGCCCCGACATCCTCGACCCGGCGCTCTTGAGGCCCGGCCGGTTCGACCGCCGGGTCGTCGTGGATCTCCCGGACATCGACGGGCGCCTCGGGATCCTGAAGGTCCACACGCGCAAGGTGCCGCTCGCACCCGAGGCCGATCTGGGGCGGATCGCGCGCGGCACGCCCTTCTTCTCGGGGGCGGATCTCGCGAACCTCGTCAACGAGTCGGCGCTCCTGGCCGCGCGCCGCGGCCGCAACCAGATCACCAGCGAGGACCTGGAGGAGGCCCGGGACAAGGTGATGATGGGCCCCGAGCGCCGCACGCGGAACATCTCCGAGAAGGAGAAGCGGATCGTGGCCTTCCACGAGTCCGGCCATGCGATCGTGGCCCGGAAGCTGCCCGGCACCGACCCGGTCCACAAGATCACGCTCATCCCGCGCGGCGTGGCGTATCTCGGCGCGACCTACCAGTTGCCCGA
>CAZWVM010000224.1:0-5111 GCA_964637705.1 uncultured bacterium | reverse complement strand
GACCGTCTCCGCCCCCGTGTCCGTGAAGGTCACCGAGCCCTGGCCCGAGGCGAGGTTGCCGTTGATCGAGACCACGCCCGCCCCCGGAGAGGGCGTCACACCCGTCATCCCCGACGTCGCCGTGATCCGGTACTTCGTGTCCGTGGCATATGGCGTCGAGTCCGCGATCGTCACCTGCACCTGCAGGTTGTGCCCCTGCGTCGAGGCCTCGTAGTTCACGGAGTTGTCCACGTTGCCGTACGTGTCCACGGCCGAGAGCGAGATCGACGGCGTCGCCGAGGTCGCCACGATCTGCGTGTCCGGGGTCATGATCAGGCGCGTCGCGTAGACCTCCACCCGCGTCGCCCCGTTCGAGTTCAACTCCGTCGTCGAGAAGTAGGCCTCCGAGGCGACCGAGAGCCCGTATGCCGGCACCCGCGCGTCCACCGTGTCCGCGTCCGTCTGCGCCGTCGCGTAGTCGAAGGCCACGAAGAAGGTCTCCGCCCCGCCCGAGATCGGCAGCGGCACCGCCGGCGAGAGAACGAGCAGGCAGGTCTCGTTCGCGTTCAGGGTCGCCGTCGCCACCGGCGTGTCCAGGCCCGCCGCTGGCGGCACGCCCTCACCCGGCGCGAAGATCCCGTTCCGGTTGTCGTGGTACAGCCGCACGTTCGTCACCGCCGCGCCCGCCGAGATCGCCTCCACCACCACCGAGTCGAGGCGGCGCGACGAACCCTGGTTGTTCACGACCTGGAACTTCAGGACCGCGACCGCCGTCTCCCCCGGGTTCGCGACGGTCGTGTCGAGGGCGAAAACCGAGGCGGAAAGCGGGGATGTCGTGATGATCATCGTGTCCACGGGCACCGGGAGATTGAGGCGGGCGCGCAATTTGTCCGGCTCGGAGTAGTCGTGCACGTCGAAGATCCTCGGCCGCGTGTCCGCGCCCGTGTCCGAGATCGAGATCGTGGCGACGCCGGAGGTCGTACCGAGGTTCTGGATCACGCTGTAGTAGAGCGTATCCGCGCTCCCCGCCGCGATCGTCCGCTCGGCCGGCGCGGCGATCGTGAACTCCGATGTCCGATCCACGCCCGCGATGGTGAACTTGAGGTCCGTGTCGGCGGGAATCACGCGGGCGGCGCCGCCGCCCGAGGTCACCGTGCATCGCACCTCGACGAAGAACTGCGTTCCGGCCACGACCTGCTGGCCCATCTCGGGCCGGATGACCGAGGAGTCCGTGCGCAGGAGCGTCATCGACGCGATGCCGACGCGCGCCCGGGGCTGGACGATCACCGCCGCGGTCTGGAAGGGCAGTTTCTCGCTCCTCGCCGGGTCGTCCCGGACCCGCGCCGCCGCCTGCGCCACGTTGTCCTTCGCCGTGACCGTCGTCTCGTCGTTCAAGCGCAGTCGGAAGGACGAGGCGGAAAGAGTGTCGGTGACGATATCGGCCCAGACGCGCACCGTGGCCGTGGCGTTGGAGGCGATGGTGAGTCCCGTCAGGTCGATCGTCACCGTCTCGCCGGTCGACGGCAGGGAAGGCGTGTCGACCCCTCCGTAAGTCGTGCCGGTCGTCGCGTCCTTGAGGTGAAGTCCCCGGAAGACGTGCGCCGGCGCCAGTGCCGCGCCGGTCGCGCCGTTGCGCACCGTCAGCGAAACCCGCTCGATGCGCACCGCGTTGACCGGCGTGTCCGCTCCGGGCGGCGCGTTCTGGAAGACGATATCCATGAGCGCGACGTCGGTCTGGCCCGTTGCGACGTCCAAAGGCGCGATCGAGGTATCGACCCCGAGGTAGACCGTGTCCGCGCGCGCCAGCCCGATGATGTCGTATAGTCCCGTCTTCCGGCCCGTCACCCCGATACCCTGCTCCACCACCGTGAGCGACTTGCCGGAGAGGCTGTCCACCGCAGTCAGGGCGGAGGGCCCCGCCAGGAAGAACCGGGCCGTGTCCGCGGTCGCGGAGGCCGAGAAGGTCACCCAGATCTCGAAATCACGCGTCGTCCCCTGGTCCACCGTCAGGTTCGAGGGCGTGATCGTCATGACCGAGGCCCCCGGGATCGAGGTCACGGTCGCGAAGGTCACGCCCTCCGTCGTGTTCTTCAGCACCACCTGCGAGGCCACGCTCGACCAGGGGATCGCGAATCCCGTATCCGTCTCGACCGAGAGCGTGACCTGCGACACGCGATTCACGTGGTTTCCGAGGTTCGAGTTGTACAGCCGCCCGACGAGCACCTTCGTCTCCTCGCCCTTGGAGGTCGTGATCGAGGCACGGCCGGGACCGGTCTCCGCAATCCCCACGGCCGCGTTCGAATCCACGAGCGGCACGGTGAGCGTCTTGAGGGAAGGGGCGGAGATATTGCTGAAGGTCGTCTCTCCGGCGAGCATGAGAGCCGCGCGGAAGGTGTTGGAGACGTCGTCGAGGGGGGCGTCGAGAGAGGGCTTGGCGCGCCCCGAGAGCGAACCGGCCGAGTCGCCGTAGTTCAAGACCAGCGTCTGGCCGTTCGGAAGCGTCAGGCCCTTCAGGAGAATCTCCTGGCCGCTGAAGACCGAGTCGGTGAACGTGCCGGAGGTCGCGACCGTCACGTAGCCGTTCGTGATCGCGCTCGTCTTCTGAGGCGCGCTCCAGGACGAGGGGATCGTGAAACGCAAGGAATCGCCGGAAAGAGCCATCGCCGCGGTATACGTCAGGGTATACATGCGGAGCGCGCCGACGACCGTCTCGCTCGACGGTTCGACATAGGCGCTCCCGCGCTGGAGCGAGCGCTGGACGAGGCGGCGCGGCGCCAGCGTCGCGCGATTCCCCAACTTGTCGATGACCGTCACCTCGATGTAGTTGTCCGACGGCGCCGGGCTCTTGAGAGTGAGATTCGAGGAGAAGGAACCGTCAGCGGCCGAGGCCGTGATCGTCGCCGAATCCGTCTGGGTGCCCCCGCTCGAGGCGGTCCAGTTCACGATCTGGATCGTGGCGTCGAGGCCCGTCGCCTCCGAGGTCACCTGCCCCGCAACGGTGTAGGTCGCGTTCGAAGTCGAATCGCCGGTCGAGGGAGGCGAAGTGAGCGTGTAGGCCGGGGCGGTCTTGTCGATCACGAAGTCCTTGAAGTCGTCGCCCGCATCGAGGTCCGACCGGTCCGGGTTCGGGCTGATGAAGCGAACGGTGCCCGCATTGTCGTAGGCGTTCTCCACCTTGAGGATCGCGTTCCCGTCGTCCATCGACGAGGTGATCACCGTCGTTCCTGTCCAGGTCGCGCTCGTGTAGGACGTGCGCCCGATCGAGGTGAAGGCGCCTCCTGAGGGCTGGAACTGGACCGTCATCGTGTCCGGGGTCGCCGTCGTCACCATCGCGTGATTGAAGCTGATCTGCACCGTGCATCGATTCTGGCCGACGTAGGTCACGCCCCCGATCGTGACGACCGATTCCCCGCTCACGGTCGTCGAAATGACCAGCGGTGTGTCCTCGGCCAGGGCGATCGTCATCGGCTGGTCAAGGTAGTCGTTCCAGGCGAGCACGACCTTCTGCACGCGGTTGTTGTTCTGGTCCGCGACGTAGAGGGCCTGGTCGTAGCGGCCGGAGGACCCGTTGAGGGTGTAGATGCCGCGGTTGTCCGCCCAGAGCGCCGTGCGGGGGCCGTTGAAGCTTCCCTCGGCGCTCCCCTGGGCAATCGCGTATTCCAGCATCGAACGGGCCCCGACCGAATCGGTGGCCGTTGAGGAGTTCCACTTCCGGAAGTAATAGTAACCGCCGTTCACGCCGTCGTTCAGGAGGTAGGGGTCTCCGTTGTCATCAATGAGGAAGGCGTTGCCGCTCGTCGAGGGATTCGTGCCCGTCACTTCCTGGGGTATCACGTTCTGTGCCAGGGGACCGCCCGCGAGCGTCGTCCGCCAGACCTCGAAGCGCTCGTTCGTCCCGTCGGAGACGTGGAGGTAGAGCGCGCTCGGGTAGAAGGTGTTGTTGTGGCGGCGCAGGTAGGGCCCCACGTCCAGCGAGCGGGGATCGAGCCGCGTGGCACCCTCCGCCGCGTCCGCGCCGCCGTTGGCCGTGAAGGTTCCGAGGTGGGCGAGGAGCGAGCCGTCGGTACCGAACCTCATCACGCGAGCCCCATCCTCGATCGAGACGGCGAGAATGCCGCCGTCGATGAACTGGGCCTCGATGATCGGCTCGTTGAAAGCGGCGGACCATCCGAGGCTGTCGGTGATGTCCCTGATCGCCCCCAGCGGAGCGCCGGTCGACGAGAACTTCTTCAGGGCGATCTGGCTCGGAGCGGTCGCATTGTTGTGGTCGAAGACGTAGATGTTGCCCGAGGCGTCCACCGCGATCGCCAGGGGAATGTTGAAGCCGACGGAGTCCGTCAGGCCGCTCGTCTGGTCGTAGCCCTGGATGTACTGCCCGTTCGGCGCGCCGGCCAGGGCCTCGAAGACGCCGCTGGAATTGAACTTCTTGACGGACCGGCCGGTCTGGCTGAGAACGTAGATTCCCAGGTCCGGACCGATCGCCAGACCCGTGGGTCCGATCACGTTGTACGGGTCGTCGCTGATCTGCCTGACGAAGGTCGCCGTGTCCCCGGCCGCGCTCTCCTTGTAGATCGAGATCGAATTCGACTGGCGGGAACCGACGATGACGAAGGTCTCGTTCGTCGAGGTTTTCTGCCAGACCGTGATTCCGGCGCCCAGCGCGATCCGCGCGTCCGCGACGCGGTAGCGCTGGGTTCCGTTGGGACGTACCTTCTCGAAGTCGCCGTCGCCGGCCTTATACAGGAATCCCTCCGAGGTCACAGCGATCGAGGGGGTGTAGTTCACGCCCGAGGCGTTGGCGTAGGGATCCGCGCTCGCGGCGAGGGTCGTCGTATAACGGTCGTATTCGTCGTTCGTCCAGTCGTAGGCGTAGACGTAGGTGTCGCCGGACGGCACGGGCGCCACGTCGAAGTAGTCCTCGGTCTGGACCGGCGTGATGCTCGCCTGGGTCGCGCTCGCGCCGTTGTCGCGGAACTTCACGAGGAACTCCTGGTTGCCCCCGGCGCCGCCGCCCGACACGGCCGAGGCCGTCGCCAGGTAGATCGAGTCGTTATCGTCGATGCCCAGGCCGTTCCATTCGTCGTCCGTCGCGGTCGTCGTCGCGCCCGTCGCCCAGGCCATCGCCACCCAGG
>CAZWVM010000223.1:0-5134 GCA_964637705.1 uncultured bacterium | reverse complement strand
ATTCAACAAGGATGGACAGGATAAACTGGATCAATTCAGAAGAAAATCGAGTTCGGGAACGTTTCCATTCATTTTGGGAATCCCGTGAATCCATGCCGTGAAGACCCGCCTTGACCTCGGGGCACGTTCAGAGCGAGTTCCACAGCACCCCAAAGATCGAAGCAGAACGAACCCGGTTCGTTCCGACGCGGCTCAATAGCGCACTTCACCCCAAGCCCCGGATTCGCTAGGCTGATGTCGATGACGTTCATGCTACCCACACGGCCATGCTCCATTACGTCCCTGAGGGCACTCCTCGTGCTCGCGCTCCTCGTTGGTGATCCGGCGCGTGCACAGGAAATTCCTCCTACGTCGATCACGTCGCGCACGGTTCGCATGCGTGTGACGCCCGACCTCCCTCCCTACGGCTTCGTCAACGACCGAGGCGAACCGGACGGGTACCACGTCGAGATGGCACGCGCCATCGCCGCCGCCATGCATATCCCGCTCGAGATCACGACAGGAGAATGGAACGACAACATCGACGCGCTGGAGAGGGGTGACTGCGACCTGCTGGCGGCGCTCGGATACGATCCTGCACGCGAGGACACCCTGGCCTTCTCGATTCCCCACACGGTCACGTCCTACTCCATCTTCACGCGGGAGGGATTGGTCGATCCCCCGCGCAACGAGACCGAACTCATCGGGAAGCGCGTGCTGGTTTCTCGCGAGGTCATCATGCACAACCTGGCGCGACGATGCACGGGCGTCATCATCGTGCCGGTGGAGGACGACAAGATCCTCTTCACGATGCTCGAGAACGGCGAGGCCGACCTTGCGCTCCATCCCACCCGGGTCGGCCTGCGATCCATCGCGAACCTCGCTCTGTCCCGCGTCCGTCCGACCGTTCCTCCCATCGCCTCCTTCGACGCCTGCTTTGCGACCCGGAGGTCCGATCGCGAACTCATATCCGCCATCAACGAGGGGCTTTCCCTCTTGAAGGAAAACGGATCCCACCGCCGCATCTACGAGAGATGGTTCGGCGCCAGTCCTCTTCAAGCGCCGTCATGGCGGGAGATCGCGAATACGTATGCTCACATACTCGTTCCCCTGATGGCGATCATCCTTCTCGTCTTCGCCTGGGTCATCGTCCTTCGGCGCCAGGTCCGCATCCAGACCCTGGCGCTGGTCGAGAGCCGGCGGGAAATCAGGGATCTTCTGAGCCATCAGCAGGACGTCATCGAGAAGGAGCGCGCGGCCATATCGCGGGAGATCCACGACAGCCTGGGGCAGATCCTGACGGTTCTGAAGATGGAATGTTCCTCTCCGGAGCGGGACGGCATCGCGAGTTCCAAGGCCCGGACGCTGCTGCGACTCCTGGAGACCGCGTTGCAGGCGGTTCGCGACATCTCACGACGTCTCCGCCCCCGAAGCCTTGACGAACTCGGTCTTGTCGAAGCTCTCGAGGGCCTCATCGAGGACATCCAACGTCACTCGGGACTGGCGATCGACCTTCAGACGCCGCGCCTGGAACTCGGCCCGGGAAACGAGATATCCACCGCGATATTTCGCATCGTCCAGGAGGCCCTGACCAACGTCATGAAGCACGCGCAGGCACGCCACGTGGACGTGGAAATCCGCGTCGAGCGCGACACGCTGGCCATGCGCATCGAAGACGACGGGCGCGGCATCCGTTCCGATTCCATGCACACCGGTCGCGGTTTCGGCCTTGCGGGGATACGGGAAAGAGTGAATCATCTGCGCGGTCACATGTCGATCCACGGTGAGGCGGGCGAAGGAACCCTCCTCGAGATTCGCATACCGCTGAATGCGGAGAAGGAGGCTGGAACGTGATCCGCATCATGATCGCGGACGATCACGCCATACTGCGTGAGGGACTGAAGAACCTGATCTGCCGGGAACCGGACTTCGAGATCGTCGCCGAAGCGAGCACCGGGAGCGAGTTGATGAGCCTCATGGGGAAAACACCCTGCGACGTCGTCGTATTGGACATCACCATGCCGGACATGAACGGCCTGGATGTCCTGAAGTGGGTCAAGAACCACCACTCCGCCGTCCGGGTCCTGATCCTGAGCATGCATTCCGAGGATCAGTATGCCTTCCGGGCTCTGAAGGCGGGTGCCGAGGGCTACCTGACCAAGGGCAGCGAGCCGTCCCTGCTCTTCGACGCATTGCGTCGCATTCATTCGGGAGGCAAATACATCAGCCCTCACCTCGGAGAGCGCCTTGCGTCCGCCCTGCGAAAGGAGGGGCCGCGTTTCCCTCACGAACTGCTCTCGGACAGGGAGTTCCTCGTCTTCCGCGAGATCGCGTCCGGGCGCACCGTCTCGGAAATCGCCTCGAAATTGAACCTGAGCATCAAGACCATCAGCACGTATCGCACGCGCGTCCTTTCCAAGATGAGCCTGCACACGAATTCGCAGCTCACGCGCTACGCCATGGAGAACGGGCTGATTCACTGAGTTCCGCCCGATTGCGTTGAGTACCGTTTTTCACGTCCCTGACATTTCTGTAAGCATATTCCTACAACCATTTCAGAGGTTTCAGATCTACCCCAAATATCACCGCGCACCTAGCATTGGATGCGGGGGGAGAAAAGGGGCTTGGGCCGTCGGACGTGATCTTGTCGCTCCATCGAGAAGATTCATCCTATCCTCGCGAGGCCGAGCGCTTCGCGCTCGGGGTTTCGTGGCGATGCAGGCTCCTCGTGTCGTTGGTCATCCTCCTCCCTCTCGTTTGTCCCGCCGAAGCGGCCCCATCGAATCGCTCGATCTCCTCGATCACGGTAAGCCCGGACAACACCTTTGACAACCGACTGACGGCAGCGGGAACGGACTCGGGCTGCTGGATCCAATTGAACCTCACGGGAGGGGCGGCCGCCGCCAACGATCCGGACAACGAGGGCGGTTATTTCCTGGGCGTATACAACTCGGGGGGGCAACTCGTCCGCCGGCTCGAGTCCCTGGAGATCGACACGAATCCCACATCTTTCGTGCGATTCAACGGCCAGGGCGACTCGGTCGGGAACGACACCCTGGCGTATGGTTCCTATATTCTTCGCGCCTACACCTCCGTCGCGAATCCCTCGATCGCGACGACGATCACCGGGACAGGCATCACGGTCGACCGCCCGACGGATCTGCACGTCTCCGCAGGAGGAGTCCTGACATGGAGAAACTCGGGCGGCCGCCTCTCGTTCTGCCAGGTGTCGCTCGGCGACCCGAACACGCAGGCACCGACCTTTGTTCGCCTGGTCACGATACCGACGGCCATCCAGGGCACGACGAATACGGACCGCAACTTCGGCATCACGATGAACTCATCGAACGATGTCTTCGTATCCTATGACACGGCCTCCGGCGCCGGCATCGCGAAATACAACACCACGACCGAGACCTGGACGAACCTCTTCTGGGCGACGCGCGCAACGACGACCCTGGCCGACGACGAATGGTATGGGCTGGGCATCGACGACAGGGATTCGATCTACCTGGCCGCCGCAACGGGAGTGGCCGGAGGAGGGGGGGGAGGGGCGGCTGAATTCATCGCGCGGTTCCGCGACGACGGGCTGACCGCGGCCCAGGACGCCAGTTCGGCGGACCGGAACAACGATTTCTACGACGTCGCCCCGGTGCCCTCCGGCGACAGTTGGGTCTATCTCTGGGATCGCGCCCAGAGACAGGTGGAGCGTTATGACTCCGCGTTCGCGATTTCAGCCAATCCCCTGATCGATCTCGGCGCCGGAGCTCCGAACGGCTGTATCTGGGTCAACAGGCAAGGTGAAGTCTATTCCAGCGATTACCTGAACGATCTCATCGTGAAGCTTCGTCCGAACGGCACCACGATCTACTCGGTCAACGAGACACGCCTGGACGGCGCCATGGGCATCGCGGTCTGGCAGAAATCCTCGACCAACGAAACCTTCGTGATCGTCGCTTCGCAGTTGAAAAACCAGATTCACATTTACAAGGAGAGCGAGAACGGTGACTCGGCGACGTATCTGAGGACCGTCGAGGACGACGTATACAATCTCCAGAGTCCCCGCGGAATCGCGGTCGGGCCGGACCGGTCGGTCTACGTCGTCTGCCTCGGCAACCAGTCGGTCAAGAAATTCACCTCGGAAGGGATCTTCTCGCCGTTGACCGGTGCGCCGAACGGCCTCTTCATCCAGGGCGTGGACGCCACGGCGGGCCTCACGGACTCGTACGGCTTCAACCAGCCGACGGCGATCGCCGTCGATACGGACGGCTACATCTACGTCTTCGACCAGAACGCCTTGACCGGCATCACGCAGAGTTGCATCAAGAAGTTCTCGCCGACCGGCGAGGCGATGGGCGTCATCGCGGACATCGACAACCAGGGATGGTCCGCCGCATTCAACGAGGCGATCATGGCGGCCACGTTCCGCAGCGGCTCTCTCTTCGCCATTTCCATCGAGAACGGGGCGCGCGTCACGCGCTGGTCCACGAGCGGAACACTCCTGGGGCACCTGGGAAACGCGTCGGCGGCGGGAGGCGCGGATCCAGCCGAGGGCAACGCCCTTCAGGACGTCGTCGGCATCGATTTCGGGCCGTATTTCGACCGGGCAAACCGGCGGTTCTATCCCGAGGCCATGTATCTCCATACGCGCTCCGGCACACCGGCCGACGGCATGGAGGTCTGGCGACCCTCATTGACGGGCGGCCGCCTCACGAACGTCACGCCTCAGGAAGCGATCAACACGAACCCCACGACGAATCCTCAGTGTTTTCTCGTGGACGACCATGGCGAGATGTACCTGATGAACGATGGCGTCTCGGGAGGCTACAAGTTCCGGAAGTGGAACGCCTCCTGCACCTCCGCCGTGCTCGGCGCCAGCACCATGCTCGAATACAACTTCGCCCGGACGACAGCGACCACGGGGTTCTACAACCCCCGTCAGGCTGTCTGGGCGGACAACGCAGGAGTCTTCGAGCGGAACCCGGTGACCGGATACTACGGACAGAAAGCCTGGATCAACGACTTCACGAACAACCGGCTCCAGCAGGTGCTCGTGCAGTGGAACGACTACCTGGAGCAGCCGATCACGATCGCCCTCGCCCAGGACACGCCGCTCGTTTCGTCCGCACTCCTGCAGGGCGACTCGGTGATCGCG
>CAZWVM010000222.1:0-5354 GCA_964637705.1 uncultured bacterium | reverse complement strand
CGGTTGGCGCCGTGCAGGCCGTGGCTGGCCGTCTCGCCGATCGCGTAGAGCCCCGGGATGGGGGTGCGGGCCTGGGGATCGGTGAGGAGCCCCCCGCAGGAATAATGGGCCGCCGGAACCACCGGGATCGGCGTCTTCTCGATGTCGATCCCGTGCAGAAGACAGGTCGCGTGAATCGTGGGAAAGCGGCGCCGGAGGAAGTCTCCCCCGAGGTGCGCGACGTTCAGGAAGACGTGGGGATCGCCGTTGCGCTTCATCTCGGTGTCGATCGCCCGCGCGACGACGTCGCGCGGCGCCAGGTCCTGCATCTCGGGATCGTATCTCCTCATGAAGCGGTCCCCGGCGATCGTCGTCAGGAAGGCGCCTTCGCCCCGGACCGCCTCGGAGATCAGGAACGAGCTGGCGCCGGGTCGCGCGAGAGCGGTCGGGTGGAACTGGATGAACTCGAGGTCCCGGACGACCGCACCGGCGCGGTAGCCGACAGCCACGCCGTCTCCCGTGGCGATGTCGGGATTCGTGGAATAGCGGTAGACCCGGCCGAGGCCGCCGGTCGAAAGGCAGACCAGAGACGCCGGCGTGCGCACGAGGCGTCCGTCGGGATCGAGGAGGAGCACGCCCGTGCAACGGCCGTTCTCGAGGAGAAGGTCGACGACGAAGTGGTAGGGCTTGATCGTGATCCGGGGATGAGCGTCGGCGGCCGCGAGGAGAACGCGCTCGATCTCGCGCCCCGTCGCATCGGCGCAGTGGACCACGCGGTTGCGCGAGTGACCGCCCTCGCGCCCGAGGACGAGAGCGCCCCCGGCGTCCTGTTCGAAGGCGGCGCCCATCGTGACCAGTTCGCGCACCAGCGCGGGTCCCTCCGTCACGACGACCTTGACGATTTCGGGATCCGACAGCCCGGCCCCGGTCTTCAGGGTGTCCGCGACGTGCAGGTCGACCGTGTCGTCCCCGCCCAGGGCCGCGGCCACGCCGCCCTGCGCGTGGTTCGTGTTCGACTCCACCGCCTCCTTCTTCGTGATGAGCACGACCGGCCGCGTCTCGGCCAGGAAGAGCGAGAAGCGGAGGCCGGAGATGCCGGAACCGACGACGATGGCGGGGTTCATGACGGGCATCCTAGCGAAGAATCGGAGAAATGCAATCGGCCTACGAGAGGCGCGACCGCTCCCAGCGCACGACGGACGCGACGATGCGATCCAGGCCCCTCTTCGGAATCCATCCCAGGATCGCCCCGGCCTTCCGGAAGGAGGCGACGAGGCGGGGCGAGTCGCCGGGGCGGCGGGGGCCGACCGTCCGGAGAACGGGGCGCCCGGTCTCCTTTTCGACCGCCTCGATGAGGCGTTTCACGCTCGTCCCCTCGCCCGTCCCCAGGTTCAACGCGCCCGACGCGTCCGAGACGAGCGCGGCGACGTGCGCCTCGGCGAGGTCCTCGACGTGCACGTAGTCGCGGATCGGCGTTCCGTCGGGCGTCGGATAGTCGTCGCCGAAAAGGACCAGGGGTGCGCCGGAACCGAGCGCCGCGCGCACGGCGAGCGGAACGAGGTGCGTCTCCGGGTGGTGGCGCTCGCCGAGGGTCCCATCCTCCGACGCCCCGGCCGCGTTGAAGTAGCGAAGCGCCATCCAGCCGGCGCCCCGTTCCTCGCAGGACGCCCGCGTCGCGCGCTCCATCTCGACCTTCGTCTCCCCGTAGACCGAAAGCGGCCGCACCGGGTCGTCCTCCGTGAGGCACGCCGCCTTCGACGCGCCGTAGACGGCGGCGGTGGAGGAGACGACGATGCGCTTCACGCCGGCGCGGGCGGCGGCCGCGAGCAGGGATCTCGTGCCGTCGACGTTGACGCGGCGGTAAAGCTCCGGCTCGCGCGCATCCTCCCCGATGCGGGACCGCGCGGCGAAATGGAGGACCCCCCCGATCTCGTGGCGGCGCATCGCGTCGAAAACCGCCGTCCCGTCGAGCAGATCGGCCTCGACGAACGGAAGGCCCGCGGGAACGGCGTCGCGGTGGCCCGTGGAGAGATCGTCGAGGACGACCGGCTCGTGACCGCGGGCGAGCAGGGCCTTCACGGTGTGACTCCCGATATACCCGGCGCCGCCGGTGACGAGGACTCTCATGGTTGACGCGATTTCCATTCTAACGTTCAATGGGAGCGATGATAAGAGGATTGGCCTTCGGTCACCCCTGCCGCGACCGGGCGGCCCGTTTCCTTCCATGACCTTCTCCCTCGTCGACGCCGTCGCCCTGAGCATCCTCGCCCCCTCGCCCGTGGCGTTGCGCCGCTGGCTCGACGCGGACGGTTCCCCCTCGGCCGTCCTGGCCTCCCGCGCCCGCGGCGCGGTCGCCGCGAAGGAACGGGATGCGGCCGTCACGAAGGCGCGGCGCGAGATCGAATCCTGCGCGAAGAGCGGCGTGAGCCTCGTCACGGAGGAGAACGACGACTACCCGGCTCTCCTGCGCGAAATCCCGGATCGCCCGGTCGTCCTCTACCGGCGGGGCCGGATCGACGAGCGCTGCCCGGTCGGCGTCGTCGGAGCGCGCAAGGCCGACGCCTACGGGCTGCGCACGGCCGAATCCTTTGCGCGCGACCTGGCCGCGGCCGGCTGCAACGTCGTTTCGGGCCTCGCGTACGGCATCGACGCCGCGGCGCACCGAGGCGCCCTGGCGGCGGGCGGGCCCACGACAGCGGTCCTCGGGAGCGGACTCGGCTCCGTCTACCCCCGCGAAAACCGCTCCTTGGCCGATTCCATCGTCGCGAGCGGCGGAGCCGTCATGAGCGAGTTTCCTCTCGACGCCGGCCCCGCGCGCTGGACCTTTCCGCGACGCAACCGGATCATCGCCGGGATGACGCGCGGCGTGCTGGTCGTCGAGGCCGCGGCGCGGTCCGGCGCGCTCATCACCGCGCGACTCGCCGTCGAGTACGACCGCCTCGTCTGGGCCGCCCCGAACCGCGTCGGCGAAGAACTCGGGGAGGGCGTGACCGCGCTCCTGCGCGACGGCGCGACGGCCGTCGGAAGTGCCCGCGATCTCCTCGAGGATCTCGCGCCGATCCTCTCCACGCCGCGATCCCGCAGCGCCGCCCCGGCGGCCGCGCCCGCCGACCCCATGCTCGCGGCGATCGCGCCCGACGGCTCGACCGTCGCGGAAATCGCCGCGCGGTCCGGCGTCGCAAGCTCGGAACTCCACGCGCGCCTCCTGCGCCTCGAACTGGCGGGACGCATCGCCGCGCTCCCCGGCGGGATTTACCGATTGACAGGTTTTTGAACCGATCCGTATCATTAACCCGAAGCGATCCGGAACGGCTCCCGGGACCGGGGACCTACCGCCCCGCAGAAATTCGGCCGTCTCCGCCGCGCGCCGGGACTGACCGGAAGCACCAGGAACAAGCGAAGGACGACATGGAAGACAGGATTCTCAAGATCGTGACCGCCATCGTGGAGATCATGACCGCGACGGACGATCCGGCCGAGGTGGACCGCCGCCTCGTCGCGGACCTCTTCTCGCGCGGATACTCCGCCCGCGAGATCAGCACGGCCTTCGGTCTCCTCACGCAGGCCGTCGGGACCCTGAAGATCGAGGCCGGCGAGACGCTCGGGGCCCGGCGCGAGTCGGGTTGCCGGGCCCTCTCACGCCCCGAGACGATCCGCATGACCGACGACGCGATCGAGCTCTTCGACCGCTGGCGCGCTCTCGACCTCCTCACCCCCGGCGTGCGCGAGGAGATCCTGAGACAGGTGGTCGCCCAGGAGACGGGCGCGGTGGACGCCGAGGAACTCGAGCGCATCGCGCGCGGCGCCGCGGGAAACGGCACGGACCTTCAGCTCTTCCTCGACGCTGAAAACCAGCCGCGGCAGTAGGGCGGCGCTCATGGCCTCGAACCTCGTCATCGTCGAATCGCCGGCCAAAGCCCGGTCGATCCAGAAATACCTCGGGAGCGGCTTCCAGGTCATCGCGTCCATGGGACACGTCATGGACCTGCCCGCGAAGGACGGCCTGGCGATCAAGAAGAGCGGCCGCTCCTGGAACTTCGAGCCGCGCTTCGAGCCGCTGAAGAAGAAGGACAAGGCGATCCGCGAGATCAAGGCCGCGGCGAAGAAGGCGGACAACGTCTTCCTCGCGACCGACCCGGACCGCGAGGGCGAGGTCATCGCCTATCACCTCGCGGAACTCCTCAAGCAGGCCCGCGGGAACTTCCGCGTCCTCTTCCACGAAATCACTCCGGCGGCGGTGAAGGAGGCTTTCCGGACCCCGCGCGCGATCGACATGAAGCTCGTCGAGTCCCAGCAGGCGCGCCGCATCCTCGACCGCATCGTCGGCTTCGACGTCTCCCAGCTCCTCTGGGACAAGGTCGCCCGCGGTCTCTCCGCCGGGCGCGTCCAGTCGGTCGCCCTGCGGCTGATCGTCGAGCGGGAGCGGGAGATCCGGCGGTTCGTGCCGGTCGAGTCGTGGTCGATCCGGGCGCGCCTGGAGAAGGGCGGGCAGGAGTTCGAGGCGGTGCTCTCGGAGATCGGGGGGAAGAAGGCGGAACTCGCGGACGAAGCCGCGGCGAAGAAGGTTCTCGCCGGCCTCCTGGGCCGCACGCTCACCGTCGCCGAAGTCGCGCGCGGCGAGCGTCGCCGCCACCCGGCCCCGCCCTTCATCACGTCGACCCTTCAGCAGGAGGCCTCCCGCCGCCTGGGGCTCCCCGTCGCCGTCACGATGCGCATCGCGCAGACGCTCTACGAGGGTGTCGACCTCGGCGAGGAGGGCCCCACCGGGCTCATCACCTACATGAGGACCGACTCGGTCCGCGTCGCGGACTCGGCCATCGAGGAGGCGCGGCAGTATATCGGCAAGAAGATCGGGAAGGCGTACCTCCCGGACAAGCCGAACCGCTACAAGACGAACAAGGCCGCGCAGGACGCCCACGAGGCGATACGCCCGACCTCCGTCTTCCGCACGCCCGCCCAGATGGCGAAGTACCTCGACGCCAAGTCCCTCAAGATCTACAAGCTCGTCTGGTCCCGCTTCGTCGCGAGCCAGTGCGAGCCGGCGGTCTACGACAGCGTCGTCGCCCTCCTGGATTCCGCCCCCTACCGCTTTCGCGCCACGGGTTCCACCGTCAAGTTCCAGGGCTTCCTCAAGGTCTACGCCGACGCGATGACCGAGGAGCGGAGCACGGAGGAGGAGGAGAGCGCGGTGCAGGGACTGCCGCCCCTGGAGCCCGGTGACAAGCCCCGGCTCATCGAGTTCCTTCCGCGCCAGCACTTCACCCAGCCGCCGGCGCGCTACTCGGAGGCCGCGCTCGTGAAGGCGCTCGAAGAGAAGGGCATCGGCCGCCCCTCCACCTACGCCTCCATCATCGCCACCCTCAAGAGCCGCACCT
>CAZWVM010000221.1:0-5382 GCA_964637705.1 uncultured bacterium | reverse complement strand
TTCGCCGTCCAGGGGTTCTCGAAGTAGCTGTCGCGCGGGTCGTAGGGCGCGGGATCGAAGGTGCCGACGATGAAGTTGACATCGTCGCCCTCCTTCGGGTCGCGGTTCTTCCGGAAGGTGCCCCCGTTGACGAGCGGCGAGAAGACGTAGGGATCGTGCCAGGCCGGGTAATCGACGGGCAGGACGTAGGTCGCGGAGGGCGCGCCGAGCATCCCGCGGGCATCGCGCGCCCAGACGCGCACGTAGTAGGTCTGCCCGAAGACGAGAATCGGGTGGGTATCGAGGAGACCGGAGCTGTTGGATACTCCGGCGGAACTGTCGGACTTGCCCCACCAGGGCTGGGCCGTGTAGTTGTTCCAGTAGATGATCTGATTATCGGCGACAAAGTGGGTGTTGCGCTGGACGGCCTGGGCCCAGCCGCCGTAGAAGAACCCGTTGGCGTCGACGGCGGACGAGGTGGAGACCTGGATGTAATAGCCCACGATGGTATCGCCCGCGTCGCCGTCGGGAGGAACGGGGTCCCAGGCGAGGAGGGGGTTGTTGGTGGCGATCGATTCGCCGGTCGTGAACCAGGCCTTGACGGTGCCGTCGAAGGCGCGCAGGTTCTGCGGCGCGGCGGGGCGGCGCGGGTTGATGCAGTTCCCGGTCGCGTCGAAGGCGACATCGAAGCAGGTCGAGATGTTGCCGTCGGAGAGTTCGTCCTGCCACTCGTCCGTGGAGTTGCAGACGCCCCACGAGGCGGCGTCGACGAAGTCGGAGTTGAAGAGGTCCGTCGTCACGTCGCCGCCGAACTTGGGATTCGCCCCGGCGTTGCGCTTGAACGTGGCCAGGGTGAAGCGAAGGCGCGAGGGGACGGAGGTGAAGCCCATGTCGCTCCACTTCAGCTTCACCTCCATGCATTCCTGCGCGTCGATGATCCAGTTCCATGACGTGGCCGGCACGTCGTACCAGCCGGAGCCCCGGTAGAACCACGTTCCGTCCAGGTCCATGTCGACGTTGATCTCGGAGTACTGCCGCGACGAGGCCAGGAGCGTGCTCACGCCCGCCCCGACCGACGACCCGCCGATCCAGTTCATCCCGGTCGTTCCCCCGAGCGGGTTGATCGCGATGTCCGAGTCGATGGCGAGGGAGAGCCCGAAGAGGCCGTTGTTCCACATGTTGCGGGCCTGGACCAGGAGGTAGAGGTTCTCGGTGTCGGCGATGATCCGGACCGCCTCCAGGTCCCAGTTGTCCGCGCTTTCCGGGTGGTCGATCCGCGCATCGCCCACCTTGTCGCGCCAGAGAAACTCGGTATCGACGCCGTTGGAGACGAGCGCCGAGGTGTTGCCGATGGGGGTCCAGAGCCCGACGAGCCAGTCCGCGTTCGTGCCGTCGGCGACGTTGCGGCGCGGGAAGGCTCCGGTCGCCTGCTGGACGAGAAGCGACGCGACCCACTGCGGAGGAACGGCGCCCTGGGGCGCGAGGAGGGCGACGAGGAGGAGTCCGGCCGCGGCGATGTTTCCCTTGAGGAGCGTCGAGGTCTTCATCGTCAATCCGCCGGCTCGATGACGACCCGGATCGTCCCGCTCTCCCACGAGATCGTCCCGGGCGCGGCCGTCGTGTCGAAGGGGTTCCGCTGTCCGCTCCGCAGGTTCTGGATCTCCTGCGAGAAATGCTCGTCCGAGTTGAGCTTCTGCAGTGTCATCTGCAGGCCCGCCTCCGCCATGTACCGCTCCTGCACGATCTGCGCGTGGCGCAGGTAGTGCCGCCCGCTCTGCTGGTGGAAGAAGATCGCTCCCAGCACCATGATCGCGGCGACCATCAGGAGGATGAGGGCGACGATGAGCGCCTGGCCCGCCGTGCCCGGTTTCACGCGCCTTCTCACGTGCCTCTCCGGTAGTGCGCGACCGATTTCAGCGAAGCCCGCTCGATGATGGGAGGGCGGTTCCCGAAGATCCGGCCCAGGGGGCGCTTCGAGAAGACGAGATCGATGTCCACGACGCGGATCGGCGCGGTCGTATAGTCGAAGTTCCCCAGCGTCGCGTCGAACTGCGCGGCCGTGACCGTCGAATCGTTCAGGTCCCGGAGCGTCACGACGACGTCATAGGTGTCGCCCCGCGCCGCCTCGATCGATTCCAGCTCGATGAAGGTCTGCTTCGGGGCGAGCCCGCCGCCCGCGTGATGGGTCCGCGTGGCCTTGTTGGCGGTGAAGGTGTAGACGAAGCTGTCGAGCCCCTGGTCGGCGGAATTGCTGGCCCAGTCGGCCGCATTCTGGGGATCGTCCGCGGCGTAGAACATGAAGTCGCGGGTGCCGCTCTTCAGGTCGAAGTTCCCGCTGCGCTGCGCGAGCGCGGTGAGATCCTGGCGGATCCAGTAGGAGAGCGTTCTCATGTCCCGCTGCAGCCTCATCCGGGACTGCGCCTCCCAGTTCGCGACGTAATAGTTGAGGAAGAAGCGGGAGAGGAGAACGAGGACGATAGCCGCGACGGCCGAGCCCACGATCAGCTCGACAAGGGTGAAACCGCGGCGCGGACTATTCAAAGGAGCCCTCCCGCGTGATCATCGCCGATACCGCTCTCGTCACGGGCTTGCCCTCGACGGTCCAGGAGACGGTCGTGCGGATCTTCAGGTAGTCGGTCGGCACGTCCGCGGGCGTCGCGTCCACGAAGCCGGTCGTCCCCGCGCTCTTCTGGTACCGGATCACGGTCCGGCGGGAGTAGGGCTTCTGCGGCAGGGCCCCGTCGTCGATCGTCGCGCTGTCCGCGCCCGGCGGCAGGTAGTCCGTCTCCACCCCCAGGAATCCCCTCTCCTTCAGCTCGTCGATCTTCTCCCCGGCGAGGAGCTGGGCCTCGGAGCGCGTGCCGAGGGCATACGTGTCGACCGTGATGCGGTTCATCGCGAGAAGAAGGGGCAGGAGACCGACGGCCAGGAGCACGAGGGCGATGATGAGTTCCAGGAGCGTCGCCCCGGCGGCGCGGCGGCGGAATCGGGCCATCACACCACCACCAGTTCGCTCATCGAGAGGATCGGCAGGAAGAGCGCGATGATGACGAACCCGAGCACGACGCCGAGGAAGACGATCATGATCGGCTCGATGAGGGAGGATAGGGTGTCCATCACCGTGTCGACCTCCTCCTCGTAGAAGTCCGCGATCTTGTTGAGCATCTCCGGCATGTTGCCCGTCGATTCGCCGACCGAGACCATCTGGATGACCAGGGGCGAGAAGACGCCGCTGCGCTTCAGGGGTTCGGTGAAGCTTTCGCCGCTGGAGATGGAATCCGCGACCGACTGCAGGGTCTCCGTGATCCGCCGGTTGCCGGTCACGAACGAGACGATCTCCAGCGCCGGGATGATCGGCACGCCGGAGACGAGGAGCATCGCAAGCGTGCGGGCGAAGCGCGCCACCGAGGATTTCAGGAGCAGTTCGCCGTAGACGGGCATTTTGAGGAGCAGGAAATCGAAGCGGCGCCTCAGCGACGGGTCGCGCAGGGCGAGGCGAAGGCCGTAGTAGCAGGCCGCGGCGGCGGCGAAGACGTAGAGGTAGGAGAAGCGGACGGCATCCGAGGCCGCCAGGAGGACGCGCGTCGGCAGGGGCAGAGTCTTGCCCGCCTGCGAGAAGGTCTCACCGAACTGCGGCACGACGAAGGCGAGGATGACCCAGACGATCACGACGGCGATGACCGAGACGACCGCGGGATAGGTGAGCGCCGACTTGATCTTGCGGCGGAACCTCTCCGCCTTCTCCGCGTACTTCGCCAGCCTCTCCAATATCACCGCCAGAGCCCCGCCCTGCTCGCCGGCCTTCACCAGGTCGACGTACATCCGGTCGAAGATGGCCGGGTGCCGGGAAAGCGCCGTCGAGAGGTCCATTCCGCTCTCGATCTCCTGCATCACGGCCTGGAGAGCCTCCTTGAAGACCGGGTTGTCCATCTGCTCCTCCAGCGTCCGGACGCAGGCGGAGAGGGGGATCCCGGCGTTGATCAGCGTGGAGAACATCGACGTGAAGCGCATGATCTCGAACGGCTTCACCTTCCTCTTGCGGAAGCGCAAAAGGGACTCCGCCAGGGAGTCCTTCTTCTCGTCGATCTGGAGCACCTTGAGGTTCTTGCGGCGGAGGTTGACGAGGACGTCGCGGGCCGTGGCCGCCTCCAGGGTCCCCTCCACCGGGCTCCCCGTCCGGGTGAAGGCGCGGTAGCGGAACTGGGCCATGCGCTATGCCCCGACGAGGAAGTCTTCCGTCGAGACCCGCCAGACCTCCTCCAGGGTCGTCATGCCCTGCCGGGCGACCTCCAGGGAGGATGAGCGGATGGTCCTGTGGCCCTTGGCGATCATCTCGGCCTTGATCTGCGACGACGTCGCCCTCTTGAGGATGAGCGTCTTCATCTGCTCGGTGATCTCCAGGAGTTCGTAGACGCCGACCCGACCGCTGTAGCCCGTGTTGCTGCAGGCCTCGCACCCGCGGCCGCGGTAGAAGACGGGGGCCGATCCGGCCACGTCGGGCGGCAGCGACGCGAGTAGTTCCTCCGCGGGCTCGTAAGGCTCGCGACAGTTCATGCAGATGCGGCGCATCAGGCGCTGGGCGGCGACGAGGAGAAGGGTCGAGGTGACGAGGAAGGGCTCGACGCCCATGTTGTCGAGCCGCACCACGGCGCCCGGCGCGTCGTTGGTGTGCAGGGTCGAGAGAACGAGGTGCCCGGTGAGAGCGGCGTTGATCGCGATCTCCGCCGTCTCCTTGTCGCGGATCTCGCCGACCATGATGATGTCGGGGTCCTGGCGCAGGATGGAGCGGAGCACGTGGGCGAAGGTGAGCCCGATGTGGTGCCGCGCGGCGACCTGGTTGATGCCCGGGATCATGTACTCGACGGGGTCCTCGACCGTCACGATGTTCTTCTCGGCGTTGTTGAGGATCTGGAGGCAGGAGTAGAGCGTCGTCGTTTTGCCGCTTCCGGTGGGCCCGACGACGAGGATCATGCCGTAGGGCTTGAAGATCGCCCGCTTCATCACGGGCAGCTGGTCCGGGGCGAGCCCGAGCATCTCGAGGTCGCCGACCGCCCCGCTCTTCTCCTGGATCTTGCCCGACTTGTCCAGGAGCCTCAGGGCCACTTTCTCGCCGAAGGCCGTCGGCAGGGTCGAAATGCGGAAATCCAGCTCCTTGCTCGCCATGCGGAGCTTGAAGCGGCCGTCCTGCGGCAGGCGCCGCTCGGCGATGTCGAGATCGGCCATGATCTTGAGCCTCGAGATGATGGCGCCGTGGAACTTCTTGGGCGGCGAGGGCACCTCGTAGAGAATGCCGTCAATGCGGTATCGCACGCGGAAAGCGTGCTCGTAGGGCTCGAGGTGGATGTCGGTCGCCTTCATCCGCAGGGCTTCCTTGATGATGAGGTTCACCATCCGGATGATCGG
>CAZWVM010000220.1:0-5405 GCA_964637705.1 uncultured bacterium | reverse complement strand
TCATGTCGCTCGTCGACACCGGGCTCTCCAACAACCAGGTCATCGGCGCCCTCGCCTCCCTCAGCAACTTCGACGACTTTCTCCTCGCCCATTCCGTCTCCACGACCGTCTATTCCATCCTCACCGGCTACATGATGGGGCTCTCCCAGCCCGAGCTGTACGAGCTCGCGGAGTGCTGCCTCCTGCACGACATCGGCATGAGCCGCGTGCCGCGGGCCGTCTGGATGAAACCGACCCGGCTCACGCCCGACGAGCAGATCGAGATCCAGAAGCACACCCTCGCCGGCGCCGATCTCCTCCACGATATCCGCGGCGTCAGTTTCATGGCCGAGCTTGTGGCCTACCAGCACCACGAGCGCTTCGACGGCACGGGCTATCCCAAGGGTCGCAAGGGCGTGGGCATCACCGAATACTCGCGCATCGTCGGGCTCGTCGACGTCTACGCGGCCATGACCTCCCCGCGCCCCTACCGCAGTCGCATCCTCGGCTACGACGCCATGCGCTACATCCTCGCCTCCTCCTCCACGCTCTTCGACCCCAACGTCGTCAAGTCCTTCCTCCGCTGCATGGCGCTCTACCCGGTCGGCAGCCTCGTGGAGCTCTCCTCCGGGGCCGTCGGCGTCGTCGTCGCCTCCAATCCCCTCTTTCCCTACCGCCCGCACGTCAAGATCATGCGCGACGAGAAGGGGACGGAGGCGGGAGCCGATGGCGACGTGATCGATCTGCTGAAGGATCGCTCCATCGGCATCACGAGGCAATTGACGCACGAGATGAAGTCGAGCGCCGAGGTGTGGCGAGCCTTCTGATTTTCGATTTGCGATTTACGATTTACGATTTTGGATTGCGGATCGGCAGGATTCAGTTCTGATCATGATTTGAATATCAGGTCGTCATCCTGTCCATCCTGTGCATCCATGTTCAATGCACTCCGCCCTATGCAGTTTCCCCGCCCGACATGCCTCAGCGGACGGCGATGATCCGCTCCTCCATGACGCCGGATTCCGGAGGTTCGCTCGCGTCAGCGTCCATGCCGAACCTCAACATGAAGGAGCCGGCAACCGGGCCGCCCCGTTCCGCCCGGTAGCGCTCCGGCACGCCGGGGACCGCGGCGGCCGAGAGAACCACGGCCCACTGCACCGAATCGCCGGGCGCGAGCCCGTGCACGGTCCAACCCCGGGCCACCGGATCCGAATCCGGTGCGTGCGTCAATTCCAGCCTCATTCGAGGCGTGGCGGCCTCGAACCGCCCCTCGTCCATCCAAACGCCCGAATCCGTCCCGGCCAGCACGAAGCCGAAGATCCGGTCGCCGAAGCTCGTATCGGCGCAGGTGAACCGGAAACGCACGACCCGGGTCTCGCCGAGCCGGAGCGTGGACGCGGCCGGCTCGATCCAGGCCCGCCGCGTCCCGCGCGCCATGATGTCGCGCACCGGATTCTCGACTTCCGGATCCGCGAAGAGGTCCTCGAAGCAGTTCGTCCAGGCGAAGAGGAGCTGGACGGCGAGGACCGCGGCGAGAACGAGGACGAGCCGTCTCACGGCAGGGACTCGATGAAGGAGGCGATCATCTCGAGCCAGCCGTCCCAGATGCCCCGGTAGGAGACGAGCGCCTCGTCGATCCAGGGCGCCGGGACGCCGTGGGACTCCTTCATCGCGTGAACGACGACGGCCACGGCCTCGACGCGGCCCCTCCCCTCCAGGATCGCCAGGTACATCTCCTCCGCCGTTTCGCGGAGTTTTCCCAGGCGCGCCCGCTTCTCCTCCTCGGGCGCTTCGCTCCCCTCGATGGCGCCCCGCTCCTCGTAGAGGGCGAGCACGCGGTCGAAGGTCGCGCGGATGAGTCCGAGTTGCCGGAAGACGACGGGGCGGAAGCGGTTCGTGACGGTGTCGGGTCCGAGGGAGGCGACGGCAAGCACCTCGCGCCAGGCGGCGATGTCGCGCGCCGCCGACTCGGTCATGACCGAGAGGCCTCCGAAGGGGTCTGCCTCCAATACCTGGCCCGGTCCCACTGTCGACTCCGTCTCGCCGTCGCGCGCGGTCACGAGGCCTTCGCGCAGGGCCAGGCGGACTCCTCCCGCCTCCGTCACCTCCGCCTCGTATTGCGTGCCGCGCACCGCCGCGGTCACGACGGGCGTCGAGACGGAGAAGGCCGCGCGGCGGCCCAGCGCGTCGATCCGGGCCGACGCGCGGCCGCGGCCAAGCGTGAAGTGGACGAGCCGGAAGCGGTCGCCGTCGAAGCGCAGGAGAGCGTTCTCACCGACGGCGAGCCGGCCGGCGTCCGCGTCGATCACCGCCGAAGCGCCGGCCCCCGTCCTCAGCCAACGCCCCGCCGCGAGAGTGGAACCACACGGCTCCCACGGGCCGGTGGACTGGGCGGACGTCGAGACCGTGCCGCGAGTTCCCGAGACGACGGCCGTCTCGGCGCGCAGGGAAAGGAACGCGTGGCAGAGAAGCGCGACGACGACGGCCGCGCGGCGAATCGACCCGCCGGGCACCGCGCCCCGGCTCCGGAAGAGACCGCTCAGGTCCTCAGGCGCGCCCGCACGAGGGCGAGCCGCTCCACCGTCTTGGGATTCCGGTTCGCCTGGAAGGATTGGTTCAGGAAGCTCTCGGCCTCCTGGAACCGCCCCTGGCTCGCGTAGATCCAACCCGCGATCTCGAGGCACTTGTCCCTCCGGAAATTCGCGCCGAACATCGTCTGCAGGGCCTGCAGGATCGTGTTCCCGAGCATCTGGGACTCCTGTGAGGACTGGGCGCCCGGCCCCGGGATCGGCATCGCGTCCGCGACGCGCTCGGAGAGGTCGATGGCGACGTCGTAGTTCTTCGCCGCGACGGCGTCGGAAAGCTTCATGACGAGGAGCGCCGGGTTGTCCGGCGCGTGCCGCTCGATCTGGGCCATGAGCGCCTCGCGACCGCCCGCCTCGCCGCGCGCGCCCAGCACCTCGGCCATGATGAGGGCCGCGGAGGTGTTCGCGGGATTGAACTGCAGGGCCTGGTTCAGCGAGAACTCCGCCAGGTCGTTGCGCCCGATCCCCGCGTAGATGCGCGCGAGCTCGGTGTGGATGTTGTCGACGTCGTACCAGAAGAAATACCCCGACTCCAGCCGCTCCCGGTCGATCGTGAAGCAGTAGTGCATGTGGGCGATCGCCCGCATCGGGTAACCGAGCTGCAGCCAGTAGGCCGCGGCGTCGCGGTGGTTACGCGTGTTGTGCTCGATCGCCGACGCCCGGTCGCGCTCCCAGGCCGAGGCCGTGCGGAAGCCCATCTGGTCGTTCAGATAGGCGAGGTTGATGTGGATCTGCGCGTAGTTCGGGGCGAAGGTCTGGAGATCCCGGTAGGCCTGGAGCGCATCCTCGAGCCGGCCCGCCACGAGGTAGGAGTAGGCAAGCTTGTAGTAGATCGAGGTCGTGGCATAGGCCAGTTCCCGGGCCTTCTCCGCCTCCTGGATCGCGTAGTTCGCGTTACCGCTCCCCGCGTCCGTGAAGCCCATGTTGTTCCGCAAGTGATGGTCGGCCCGCCAGAACTCCCAGGCCTTGAAGCCGTAGAAGCAGAGGACCAGTGCGAGGATCGTCGCCGCGTAGGGCAGGTAGGGCGAGGGGTTGAAGGCCGGGAGAGAGGGCACGGGGCGCGCATTCCGCCGGGCGCGCGGTTCCGCCGGCTGCACCGCCGCCGCCGCTTCCATCTCCTCGCGCTTCAATATCACCGGCAGGTTCGCGAACGCCAGGGCCAGCCCCAGGGTCATCCACATCGTCACACCGTTCCCTGTCCACCTCGTCTCCACGTCGAAGGTCCCCTGGATCCACTGCATCCAAGGCCCCAGGAACGTCGCGAAGACCAAGGGGAAGTGGTATCCCCGCCGGTGCCGCAGGATCTCCTTCAAGCCCGTCCAGAAGTACGCCGCGAGAATCCACCAGAAGACGGTCAGGCCGAGCAGCCCTCCGTCGTGGAGCCACTCCAGGTGCTCGTTATGAGGATGGTCCGTGTTGTGAGAAACCCCGGTGCGGTGGTACCATACCGGCCGCGTCTCCGGCATCTGCCAGTTGAAACTCCCGATCCCGCGCCCGAGGACCGGGTAGCGGAGAGCGCCGTCCAGCGCCATCTGGAAGAAGACGAGACGCACCATGTTGGTGTAGTTCGCGCCGAAGTCCACCATCGTGTAGAACTGGTTGTAGACGCCCTGCGCCAGGTCCACGACCTTGTCGCGCTTCACGATGCCGCCGACCATGGCGACGACGAGAAGCGCGATGCCGGCCGCGGCCAGGAACCTCTTCCGGAGCGCGTCCTCGACGATGTGCAGGTTCCGCCAGTTCACGGCCATCCCGATCACGTAGATCGGCATGCAGAGGGCCACCGCCAGGTACGCGCCGCGCGCCTCCGACTTGATCACCTCGAAGAGGTTGAGGATCACGAGCACCGGGAGGGTCAGTATCAGGACCGGGTTGCGCGTGATGAGCCAGTATCCGATGATCGTCGGGAAGGTCGCGATGAGATACCCGGCCAGGAAGTTCGGGTTGCCGTGGGTCGAGACGAAGACGTAGGAGCCCCAGTCCGGGATCAGGCCCAGTTCCACCAGCAGGTCGTGCCCCATGATCTGGGTGAGCCCGTAGAAGACGATGAGCAGGTTGGTGATGACGATCGCCCTCAAGAACATCCCCATCTTCTCGAAGGAGTCCACGAACCGGATCGCCGCCCAGACCTGCACGAAGTAGCAGAACATCCGGCCCCAGGTCTCCGTGCCGGAGGCCGTCGAGGTGCCGGCGATCGTCGGGACGAGCCAGAGGAGGAGCGCGGCCACCATCGGCGGCACCACGCCGTGCTTCGGCAGGGTCCAACGGCCGTACTTGGCCAGGTCGCCGCAGATCCAGAGGGCCAAGACGAGGATCGAGAGCAGGGGCGCCGAGAGATCCTTCAGCATCACGATGTTCTGCGTGTAGGTCGTGAAGATCAGGTTGACGAAGACGTATTGAACGACAAGGACCCAGAGGATGATCCGGTCATAAGTGTCGGCGAGCAGTCGGTACATTCGGCTAGGTTACCGGATTCGAGGTCAAAAGAAAAGGGGATTGAACGTCTGACATTCTTCCATTTCGGGCCGTTCCGGTGGATAATGGGTCATCATGGCCGCCCGGAACCCCAAGCCGCTCCTCATCGGCTGCCACCTCTCGATCTCCGGCGGAGTCTCCAAGGCCGTCGAGCGGGGCCGCGAGATCGGATGCACCGCCTTCCAGCTCTTCACCCGCAACCCACGGGGATGGGACGCCGCCCCCTTGACCGACGAGGACGTCGCGGCCTTCCGCGCGGGAACCGGACCGGGCGGACTCTACCCCGTCGCACACATGCCCTACCTCCCCAACCTCGCAGCCCCCGACCCCGTGAACTACCGCCGGTCCGTGGCGCAGTTGACGGGG
>CAZWVM010000219.1:0-5446 GCA_964637705.1 uncultured bacterium | reverse complement strand
GACTTCACTTCACGCGCCACGGGTTCGCCTCCACGCGGCTTTCCTTCCGCATCCGCTCCAACGCACGGTCGACGACGGCCCGGGCCCGCGTCTCGTTCCCGGTTTCCGCGCGGATCGCGACGCCGAGCCGCTCCAGGGCGATCCTCGACCGCTCGGCCTCGATCTGCCATCTCACCGCGGTGTCGGCCAGGATCCCGCGCCGCTCCGCGATCTTCATCAGGAGTTCCCGCTCGATCCAGTTGTCGACGAGCGTCTTCACCTCGTCGGCGGTCAGGGTGCCCGTGGGATCGACCACGCGGATGTCGTCGACGGTCAGGACCTTGCCGTCGACCCGGGCCACGACGTTTTCATCCGCGGGCGGGGACTCTCCGCAGGCGGCGAGAAGCGCCGCGAGAAGGAGAGGGATGGACAGAAGGCGGGACACGGGCCGAGCTTACGAGGGGGCGAGGGGAGAGGCAACGATTTACGAGCCGTGCCGTGCGCCGCGGCATCGACTCGGGTTCCGAGTCGGTCGCCGCACGGCTCCCGTTATCCATCTCGCGGATTCCCTTTCCGCGGCGGACCCCGTAGAATCCCGCCGTGAGCAAGATCCTGGAGCTGTTGCAGCGGATCGAGGCCCCTTCGAGGAACGTCTTCGAGATGCCGAGGCCCGTCACCCCGGCGCGCACCGGGCGGAGGGCGGAGGAGTCGGACCCCGCCGCGGCCGCGCTCGAGTCGGCGCCCGTTCTCGAGGGGCCCGAGGATGAGGCCGAGCCCGGGGACGCGGTGCTCCAGACGCGCCTCATCCCCATCGCCAGCGGCAAGGGCGGAGTCGGCAAGACCAACGTCGCCGTCAATCTCTCCATCGCGCTCGCCGACCGGCTCCGCGAGAAGGGATCCGACGACACCGTCATCCTCGTCGACTGCGACTTCGGGCTCCCCAACGCCGACATCATCCTCGGCGCCCACCAGTCGCGCACGATCGATGACTTCGTCGCGCGGCGCATCGGGTCCCTCTCCGATGCCGTCTCCTCGACGGGCGTCACCGGCCTCAACTTCCTGTCCGGCGCCGCCACGCCCTCGATGACGCTCTCCAACCTCCAGTATCAGCAGCGCCGCAAGTTTCTCCGCAACCTCCGCGCGCTCCAGTCCCGCTTCGTCGTCCTGGATCTCGGCGCCTCGGTGCACTTCGAGGTTCTCGATTTCTTCTCCATGGTGAACTCGGGGCTCGTCGTCACGAATCCCGAGCCGACGGCGATGCGCGACTCCTTCCTCTTCATCCGCGCGACGCTCCTGAGGAAGCTGAGGCAGGAGTCGGCGGAGATGCCGATGGTATTGGAGGGCCTGGACCGGTTGGAGCGGGGAGCGATGGAAATCCCGAGCGTGCCGGGGCTCCTGTCCGAGATCCAGAGGTCGGGGCACCTCGTGGAATACAAGAGCCTCCGCACGGTGCTGGACGCCTTCCGCCCGAAGCTCATCGTGAACCGGGCGGAGGACTTCAATGAGGCGCTGGAGGTCGCGCGGAAGATGAGGGAGGAGGCGCGGCGGGAACTGGGGATCGAGATCGCCTTCCTCGGGCCCGTGCTGCAGGATGCCTGCGTCGTGCGCGCCGTGAAGGACTCGGCGCCCTTCCTGCGGCGCTTTCCCGAATGCGACGCCGCGCACTGGATCCGCAACATCGCCCAGCGCGTGGAGGACAACAACGATTTCGAAATCGAGCGCAACTACTTCTCCTTCGGGTCCTACCTGAGAAGGCTCTTCGGCGCCCGCGGCGCCGCGGGTCTATCGTGACCCGGGAAAGGCTTTAACCGTGTACAAGGATTACTTCGGCCTCCTCGACGAGCCCTTCCGGATGACGCCGGACACGCGCTATCTCTACAAGTCGCACCGGTACGAGGAGGCGCTCGCATCGCTGGTGTACGGGATCAAGGAGAAGAAGGGCTTCATCGTCATCACGGGCGAGATCGGCACGGGCAAGACCACGCTCTGCCGGTCGCTCCTCAACCAGCTCGATACGGAGACCAAGACCGCGGTCATCCTCAATCCCGGGCTCTCCAAGGTCGAACTGCTCCACGCGATCCTCGACGACCTCAACGTCGAGACCAAGACGAAGAACCCGACGCAGAAGGCGCTTCTCGATGCCCTCAACATCTACCTCATCGAGCAGGCCCGCGCGGGCGCCAACGTGGCCGTGATCGTCGACGAGGCGCAGAACCTCGAGCACGAGGTCCTGGAGTCGATCCGGATGCTCTCCAACCTCGAGACCGAGCAGGAGAAGCTCCTGCAGATCATTCTCGTGGGCCAACCCGAGCTGAACGAGGTCCTGAAGATGCCGAAGATGGAGCAACTCCGGCAGAGGATCGCGGTGCGTTATCACATCACGCCCCTGGACCGCGACGAGATCCCCCGCTACATCAAGCACCGACTGCAGGTGGCGGGGAACGAGAAGTGCGTGGAGTTCCAGCCGGCCGCGGTGGAGGCGATCGCGAAGTACACCCGCGGCACTCCGCGTCTCATCAACATCATCTGCGACAAGTGCCTGCTCGCCGCCTACGCGACGCAGACGAAGGTCGTGGACGGGGAATTGGCGTTGAGAGCGATCGAGGATCACGAGGGACCGGCGGCGAAGAGCTCGGTCGCGCCGGAGGCGCCGGCGTTCGCCCCCGCTCCGCACAAGGGCGGCAAGACGTGGTTCCCGGCCGGGAGGCGCGCCGATTGGAGGCCTTTGATCGCGGCCACGACGATCGCCGCGATCGTCCTCTTCGTCGGGCTCGCGACGCGGAAGGACCGCGGCGCGGAGGGAACGGCGGCCGTTCCGACACCCGTGTCAGCGACACCCGTGTCAGCGACACCCGCGCCTGCGGCACCTGTGTCCGTCGAGCCTGCGGTCCCCGCGGCGAACGAACCACCCGCGGCTTCGACTCTGTCATCCGGCACGACGCTCGCCCAGATCGTCGGCGAGGCTCGGGCGGCGGGGCCGGCGAGTTCCGCCCCGGCGTTCCACGAGATTCTCCGGCTGTGGGGTCTGCCCGGGCGGCCCGACGCCGCGACACTCGAGGCGGCCGGCATGACGGCCGTGCCGCTCGTCACGGATCTGGCCACGCTGGCGCGGATCGACCTGCCGGCGCTCGTCGCGGAGGGCGGGCGCGAGAGGGCTCTCGTCGGCGCCTCGACCGCGCGTTTCACCTTCATGGATCCCCAGGCTGACGCGCGCGCGAACCCGGCGCGGCAGGTCGAGGTGGCGCGCGCGGCGCAGAACGAGCTGCTCCTCGTTAACGCGCGTATCCCTCTCCCGGCCCACTGGACCCTGCCGACGGATCCGGTCGGGGACCCGCGTCTTCCCCGCCTCCTTGCCGCGGCTCTTCGTCGCCCGCCCGGAACCGTCCGCGCGGATCGTGCCGCCATCCTGCAGTTCCAGCGCGCGAGCGGCCTTCCCGCGGACGGCATCATAGGACCCCTCACCTGGTGCGCGCTCGTCGCGCGAGCCCATCCGGGCTACCCGAGGCTCTCATCGTGAGCATCATCCACGAGGCGCTGAAGCGGAGGGACGAGGAGACGGGTGTGGACGTGCCCGGGGACGAGGTATTCGAGGAGGACGGCACGGGGGCTCCGACGTGGTTGCCGGCGGCCCTGGGCGCCGGCGGCGTGATCCTGGCCGCCGTGCTCACGTATACTTTGACGCGCCCGTCGGAGATCACGGTCATCGTGCCGCCGCCCGGTCTGGCGGCTGTCGCTCCGGCGCCGGCGGCACCCGGTGCTCTCGACGCCGTGTCCACCTCGATCGACGCGCCGATGGCGGAGGGATTCCTGCCGCCGGTCCTCGTTCCCTCCGAACCCGTTCCCCAGAACGGCATCGTGACCGGCCCGGGCAACGTGTATGTCCCGCAGGCGACGCCTCGTCAGACCGCGCCCCAGGGATCGATACCGGCGACGAACCTCGCATCCCCCGGATCCCCGGCGACCGGGGCCATGCCGATGCCCGGTTCCGACGCGCCTTTCTCTCCGGCGGGCGACCCGGCCGGCATGATGTCGGTCCCGCCCGGCCTGGAACCGCCGGCCGATTATCGCGATATCCCGGTTTACAACGGGGCCCAGCTTGCGAATCCGCCGGACCTGCCGGAAGACGCGATGACGATCGAGATGGCGGAGGGGCGGCTCGTGAATGCGGGCGGAGCGGTCAACGTGAACGGCGCGCCTGCGCCTCCCGGAGCGTCATTGCGCGTGGGATCGGAGATCCGGACGGATCCCGGTGGAGGAGCCTCGCTCGCCTTCGACCGCGCGCAGATCGAGCTCTCGTCGGCCTCGACGGCTCGGATCACCCGGCTCGAGCGGCAATCCTCGGGGACGGGACGTGCGAACGAACAGGTGAGCCTGTATCTGCGTAACGGATCGGCGCGCACATCGGTGCGACCCGGGGAGGGCTCGGTTCTTCTCTCGACGGAACAGGTGACGGCGACGTCGCAGTCGGGCTCCTTCACGGTGACGGCGAATCCGGACGGGAGCGTGGTGGTGAAGAACGAAGGCGGCACGGTTCGAGTGGCGCCGAACGGCCAGCCCGATGCCACGGTCACCCTGGAGAACGGGCAGAGCGTGACCTACCGCAACGGGACGAGAGTGCCCTGAGGCGCCAGAATACGGATCCCGCGACGGGAATCATCGCGGGCGCATGCGCTCAACCCGGAACGGAATGCCCTGCATGTGGATCGTGGCCGTCTCCGGTTCCTCGCGCCCCGTAACGACGACGGCGGCGCCAGCCCTGAACCACGGCTCCTTTTCGTGGGAACGGGCGCCCAGGAGCAGGTAGGTCTTTTCTCCGCACTCGAGCAACCAACCGCCGGACTCGACGGTGGGAGCAAGCACGCCTTCGAGGATACTCACGGACCGCGGGGTCTCCCGTGCGAGCAGTGGTGAACAGCCGACGAGAACGAGGATCGCCGCGAGTCCGAATCCGAACAACCGGTTCCGCATCATGGACAACCTCCCCGTGATTTCCTTGATCCGTTAGACGGGATGGAAGCGAAAAAGGTTCGAGAAAACGCGGGGGAAGAGTCGCGGTCCGTTAAAAGAAAAACGCCCGGTGCGATGACTGTCATGTTTCCATGACCTCACCGCATCGGGCGCGACATAGAGGTTCCCCCCTCTAAGCCCCAACCGCGAAAGGGTTGTGATCGATGAGTTGATTATACATTAGAGAGTATTGAAGTCAATACCAAAATACAACATATTTGATTAAACTTGAAAATTGTCTGCAGTTGATGTTGAAAAGTGTAATTGACTAGATAATAACACAATATATAGGTGTAAAACTGGTTTAGATAAATCGATATGATGTATAACACAACAAATAGATGCAAATATCAATTACGTTCTATTAGTTGAATTTATGATGAATGTGCGCCCGGAGAGACTTGAACTCCCAGCCCTCAGGTTCGAAGCCTGATGCTCTATCCAATTGAGCTACGGGCGC
>CAZWVM010000218.1:0-5479 GCA_964637705.1 uncultured bacterium | reverse complement strand
CGGGGAACGTCGCGGACACGGCGCGGCTCGAGTTCGTGGTGGACCGCGCGGCGCCCCTGATCGCGATCGACGCGGTCGCGAACAACCGGCCGTTCTCGGAGACCGTGACGGTCTACGCGACGATCACGGACACGACATACGGGCTGGGCCTGGAGACGGCGGTTCTCGGCGTCAAGGGCGTCAATGGGACGACCGATACCTACGCGCTCTCGCTCGTCTCCGCCAATCGCTACCGCGGCACGATCCCGGCCTCGAAGATCTCCTCGACGGCCGGCACGGTGAGCCTGAACGTCACCGCGCGCGACACCTTCCTCTGGCAGGGGAATGCGACGGCGAGCTTCACGGTCGCCGCGCCCTCGATCGCGATCGCGGACACCGGCCTGTCCTTCACGACGGCCGAGACGGTCTTCACCCCGGCCGCGACGGGCTTCGTGCGGATCGCGGCCGTCGGCGACACGGTTCGGGTCCAGAACGCGGTCGCGTCCTACGATTCGACCGTGGCCTCCGGGGCGCTGGACTCCGTCGTCTTCACGGTGACCCTGGTCGCCGGATCCAATGCCGCGGTCATCACCCGCACGTCGGCGGCGGGCGACAGCCAGGTCTACGTGCGCTACTTCGTCTCCGACTCGACGGTTCCCTTGACGCCGGTCGTGACGATCGACTCGGGCCTCGACATCTCCGGCGACACGCCGATCGACGTCCGGTTCACGGCCGTCGACACCTTCGGCATCGCGGCCTGGCGGGTGCTGGGCGACGTGGTGGAGTCGAGTTATGTCTTCACCGTCTCCAACAGCGTCTCGCCCCGCGACATCCGCGTCACCCTCACGTCGGGCGACACGGTGAAGACCGTGCAGATCCAGGTCCGGGATTCGGCGGGCAACATCTCCGCGGCCGGTTCCGACACGATCCGGCTCTCGACGGGGCTGGGCGGGGGCATCGTCCCGACGTCGGCGACCTTCGACACCGCGGCGGGCGAGACGCTCATCGTGGTCACGGTCACCTCGAACGGCGAAACCGTCGTGGAGCAGGGTACGAACGACTCGGCGGCCTTCATCCCGCGCGATCCTTCGCAGCCGTCCGACACGCTGCGCGTTTCCATCGATTTCTCCGACACCTTCCGCCAGGGCTACGTGCGCTTCTCGATTCCCGACTCCTCGACCATGTCCGGTTCGGACTCCACGGCGCGCATCTCCAACTACGCGCTCGGGTACCGTACGGTCCGCTCCATCGTGGTCCTCGACTCGCTGGCCCAGCAGGTCGGGCAGGATCCGGGCACCTTCAACCGGATTCGCCTCACCTGGACCCTGGACTCGGCGCTGACGGCCTTCAAGAGCGCCTTGGAGGTCTTCTACTACGACACGGTGACGCGGAAGTGGAAACCTGTGCGCGAGGATTCGACGGTCATCAACATGAGCGCCACGGACAGCTTCGTCAACTACTCCACCGGCGACACGATCTCGGTGGTTGTCCGGCACTTCACGATCTACGGCGTCTTCCCGGCCGGCTGGGCCGCGGTCACGAACCTCAATTCCATCGTCGTCTTCCCGAACCCATACGTGCCGTATGACGGCATCGAGGAGAACGGGACGGCGCAGAGCGGCATCTATCTCGGGAACGTCCCGGCCGCCGCGACGATCGAGATCTACGACATCCGGGGCCAGCTCGTCGACAAGGTCTCGAACACGGGCAACACGGCGCTTGTCCGGTGGGACGCGCGGAACGCGGACAACCAGGAGGTTTCGAGCGGCGTGTACCTGATCGTCGTCCGGAGCGGAGGACAAGTCGTTGTGAAGAAAGTGGCGGTGGTCCGGTGAGGGTGCGGGCGATGAGGTCGAAGGCGATGAAGGGTTTGGCGATAATGGCTTTCGCGGCGGTTCTCGCGCTCGGCGGGGCGGTTCACGCCGAACCCGGCGGCACCACGGCGGCGTTTCTGACGGTGCCGGTCGGCGGCCGCGCGGTGGCCCTGGGCGGCGCCTACACTGCCCTCGGCGAGGACGCCTATGCCATGCACTACAATCCAGGCGCCCTCGCTCGCGCTCCGCACGAGATCGTCTTCGCGCACAACGAATACATCCTTGACCTCTCCCAGGAATACCTCGCCTACGCGCACCCCCTGGACGTCGGCGTCGTCGGGGCCTCGATCAACTACTTCGACCTCGGCAAGTTCGATCGCACCGTCATCGTCGGCCCGGTGACCAACCCCACCAACTTCGCCTCGCGCGGCCGCTTCGACGCCTCCAACTTCGCCGTCTCGGTCGGCTACGGCCGCCAGCTCTTCGTCGAGGGCCTTCACCTCGGACTCGCCGCGAAGTATATCGACCAGCGGATCGACGACTTCTCCGGTCACACGGCGGCCGCCGATATCGGGGCCTACTACCGCAAGCCCGGAAGCCCCCTCTCCCTGGGCGTCTCGGTCCTCAATATCGGCGACAAGATCCGGATGCAGAGCCGCAACGACCGGATCCCCCTGACGGTGCGGGCCGGGCTGGCTTACCGGGTCATCCCCGAGCGTCTCCTCGTGACCGCGGACATCTCCAAGATCGTGAGCGACGATAAGTACTACCCGCAGGCCGGGATGGAATACTGGGTCGCGCCGATCTTCGCCCTGCGCGCGGGGTGGGACGGGACGTCGGACGCGGGCAACGGCCTGCGCCTGGGCGCGGGCGTCCGCGTCGACCGGTTCACGCTCGATTACGCCTGGGGCGACGAGGACGAGCTGGAGATGGCGCACCGCATCTCGATCGGTTACCGGTTCTAGGGTGAGTGCCACAAGAAAACGTCTTTGTCGATCAAGGCATCCTTTTTACAAGGATATGCAGGATGATGTCCGGCAATTCGTATGGAATCAGAATGAAATTCCGGAGATCCTGTGCATCCTTGTCAAAGAAATCCGAAATCGATCAGGATGCATCCTTTGGCACCCGGTATAGAACCTCCGCCCGTCAGGCCTACTTCGCCAGCAGCCAGTTGATCCAGGGCTCGTAGACCTTCTCCACCACGTCGACCATCGCCGGGTCGAACTGGGTGCCCGCGCGCTTCTTCACCTCGCCGATCGCCTCCGCGGCGTCGTAGGCGTCGCGGTACGGCCGCTCGGAGATCATCGCCTCGACCGCGTCGCAGACCGAAAGAAGGCGCGCCGCGCGGGGAATCTCCTCCCGCTTCAACCCCGAGGGGTAGCCGTTCCCGATCCAGGTCTCGTGGTGAGCGATGATTGCGTGCTCGAGGGGATCGAGGAGCAGGAACTCGCGCAGGAGCTTCACCGAAAGGGCGGGGTGCTCGCGCACGAACTTCAGCTCCTGCGGGCTCAGCGAGCCCTCCTTGTTCAGGACCAGCTCGGGCACGCCGACTTCGCCCAAATCGATGAGGAAGGCCGCGAGCTTGCCGGTCTCGATCTCGACGGGATTGAATCCGATCCTCCGTGCGGCCGACTCGAAGAGCGCCGCCACGCGCCCGCCGCGCCCGCCCTTTTTCTGGCGCCGCGCGTCGAGATGGTCTCCGAGGCGCGCCAGGACCTCGCGCATTTTCTCCCTGAGCGCCCGCCAGTCCTCCAGCGCCGCGAGAGCCGCCGCGGTCTCGCGGCCGAGGGCGGAGAGAAAACGCGTCTCCAGGGCGGTGAGATCGCGATCCTCATCGGTTTCCAGCAGGAACCATCCCCAGGAATCGCTCTCGATCTGGATCGGCACGCCGATCTGGAGGGCCGGTGCGGTGTTGAGCCCGGGAATGAGATGATCGGAGCGCCACGTCATGAGAGCGGCATGGCGCAGGGTCTCCCGGCTCATCGCGTCGATCATGATCTCGGCGGGCGCGCCCTCCTCCTCGCGCCCCTCCATAGCGGCGACCCGGCCGATGCCCGCCGCCTCGTCCGTCCACAGGATCGCGGCGCCTGACCGGATGCGCAGGATCCGCCAGGCGCGGTTCAAGGCAACCTTGAGGAGCGCGTGGGGATCGAGGACGAGGTCGGGGGACCTGGCGATGGCGGAGGAGAGCGAGTATTCGCGGGCCTGGCGGACTCGGGCTTCGGTCTCGCCCATCTCCTCGATCCCGTGCCCGTCGCCCCGCGCGATCACGTCGTCGATCTCCTTCAGGCGGTTCGTCACGAGGACGTTCACCGCGGCGAGGAGCTCCTCCTCGGCGCCGCCCGGCGCGGTCGCGGAGGGCGGGGGGGCGGCGACCGCGGCCGCCCTGCGTTCCCTGAGAACGTGAGCCAAAACGTAGAGGAGGGAGACGGACAGGCAGACGCCGAAGATGGCGATCCGGATCGGGCGGGCGTCCTCGGCGATCATCGTGAGGAGCATGGCGATGATGAAGATCAGGGCGACGACGAAGAGGTGCGTGAAGAGCTTGTGGAGGTCCAGCTTCAGCCGTCGTCTCCCGTCCCGCCGAGGGCATCCTGCGAGAGCTTCATCGCGCAGAAGTCCGGGCCGCACATCGCGCAGTAGCGCGCGTCGCGGTGCTCCGCCCCGCCCAGCGTCTCGTCATGGTACTCCGCCGCGCGCTCGGGGTCGAGGCCCAGGCGGAACTGGTCGGTCCAGCGGAAGGAGGCGCGCGCCGCCGAGAGCGCGTTGTCCCGCGCCTGCGCCCCGGGATGACCCTTGGCCAGGTCCGCCGCGTGCGCCGCGATCCGGTAGGCCATGATCCCCTCCCTCACCGCCTCGCGGTCCGGCAGGCCCAGGTGCTCCCGCGGCGTCACGTAGCAGATCATGGCCGTGCCGTGCCAGGCGATCGTCGCCGCGCCGATGGCGGAGGTGATGTGGTCGTAGCCGGGCGCGATGTCGGTGACGAGAGGTCCGAGGGTGTAGAAGGGAGCGCCGTGGCAGGCGGCACGCTGGCGTTCCATGTTCTCCGCCACGAGGTGCAGGGGCACGTGCCCCGGCCCCTCGATGATCACCTGGACGCCGTGATCCCACGCCCGTTTCGTCAGCCGCCCCAGCGTCTCCAGTTCCGCGAACTGCGCCTCGTCGTTCGCGTCCGCGATCGAGCCCGGGCGCATGCCGTCCCCGAGCGAGATCGCGACGTCGTACGCGGCGAGGATCTCGCAGATCTCGTCGAAGCGCTCCAGGAGAAAGCTCTCACGGCCGTGAGCGAGGCACCAGCGCGCCATGATCGCACCGCCGCGTGAAACGATCCCGGCGAGGCGCTTCGCGGCGAGCGGAACGATGTCGCGAGTCACGCCCGCGTGGATCGTGAAGTAGTCGACGCCCTGCTCGCACTGCTCGACGAGCGTTGAACGGTAGGCCTCCCAGGTCAGTTCCTCGGCCTTCCCCCCGGCCCTGCCGAGCGCCTGGTAGATGGGGACCGTGCCGATCGGGACCGGCGAATTGCGGATGATCCACTCCCGCGTCTCGTGGATCCAGGGACCGGTCGAGAGGTCCATGACCGTGTCCGCGCCCCAGCGGCAGGCCCAGACCATCTTCTCGACCTCCTCGGCGATCGAGGAGGCGACGGGCGAGTTGCCGATGTTGGCGTTGATCTTGACGAG
>CAZWVM010000217.1:0-5538 GCA_964637705.1 uncultured bacterium | reverse complement strand
CTCGTGTCGCGGATGCCGCGGTCGAGGAGGTAGCGGTTGAAGCGCGCCTGGTAGATCGCCATGATGGGACCGAGTCCCATCGAGACCGTCGGGAATTCCCAGAAATCGGGCATCAGCCACGGATGCGGGTAGGAGGAGAGCCCGCCGCCCGGCTTCAGTTCGCGCCGGAAGTTGGCGAGCTTCTCCTGCGAGAGCCGGCCCTCGAGGAAGGCGCGCGCGTAGATGCCGGGCGCGGCGTGGCCCTGGAAGTAGACGAGGTCGCCCTCGCCGTCCTCGCCCTTCCCCCGGAAGAAGTGGTTGAATCCGACCTCGTAGAGGGTCGCGGCGGAGGCGTAGGTGGAGATGTGCCCGCCGATGCCCTCCTCGATGCGGTTCGCGCGCACGACCATCGCCATCGCGTTCCAGCGGATGATCGACTTGATGCGCCGCTCGAGCTCGCGGTTGCCGGGATAGGGGGGCTGCTTCTCGACGGGGATCGAGTTGACGTAGGGGGTGTTCGCCGTGAATTCCGGCACGGCGTCGTACTCGTGCGCGCGGTTGTGGAGGACGCGCAGGAGCTCCCTCACGCGCTCGGGTCCCTCTTTCCTGAGGACCGCGTCGAGCGAATCGATCCACTCGCGCATCTCGGCGTCGTTCAAGGCCGGTCTTTCGTTCGCGTTCGGCGACATGCCATCCCTTTCCGGGCCGTGACCAGGAATCTCACCTGCCCCGTTCGAAAAGGGTACGGGAATGAGACGACGAATGCAACGCGAGAGCGCACGAGTGATGGGAGCGGGTCGGGAGCGATTCCTAACAATCGAGCGTGTGAAATGTGTGTAGAATTCATGAGATACCATGACCGCCACCGAAGAAGCGATCGCCGGAGACGATTCCGTTCCGGCCGAAGTCGCATTGCCGGCATTGCTGGCTCGATCGCTTGAGGAACGTTTCTCGCGCTATCGGCGCCGCCTGCGCCAGTGCCGGAACCGCTATACCGAGAAGCACGTCCACGACCTGCGCGTCGCGATCCGCCGCTTGATCGCGATCCTCGGAACCGTCGGCGCGATGGTGCCGGAAATCCCGGTTCGCGGGATTCGCCGTCGCCTGAAGAAGCGATTCGGCCGTTTCGGCCCCTTGCGCGACCTGCACATCCAGGCCCTCGCTGCCCGTCGCGCGGCCGGAGAGCGCGACGCCTTCGCTTTCTTCGCCGACCACGTCGACGCGATGGCGGCGAGGGAGACGCGCGCGCTCAAGCGGCGCGTTTCGCGGTGGAAGGAGGGGCGGGCGGGAACCCTCATCCGGAAGCTGATCCGGCGCCTGGAGCGTCATGTCGACCAGAGACTGCTCGTCGAGACGGCGCGACGGCGCCTCCAGGAGGCCTTCGACCGGGTGAAGGCGCGCGCCGCGGAGATGGACGCCAGCCGGCTCGAAAGCCTCCACGCTCTTCGCATCGCCGCGAAGAAGTACCGTTACATGGCCGAGATCCTCGGGCCGCGGCTCGTGTCGCCCGCCCCGTCCGATCTCGACGCCCTCGCCGGCCTCCAGGACGAACTGGGGGCCATCCAGGATCGCGAGGTCCTGATCCGCGGCGTGGAACGGCTGGCGCCCCACGAACCCGCAGGATCCGGATCCTGGAACGACGTCCTCGCGGTCCTTCGCGACGAGCAGGCGAGAGCGGTGCTCGCCGCCGTCATGAAGCGGGAATCGCTGGCGCGCTACGCGCCGGTCTGGAAGACTGAGCTCCGCGCTTCGCAAGGGGAGGGCTGACGATGGAACTGTTTCTCATGAGACACGGGATCGCGATCGAGCGGGGGGAACCGGGCTACGAGGATGACGCGTTGCGTCCCCTGACGCCCAAGGGCCGGAAGCGCCTGCGCGACGCTTCGCGCGGAATGCGCCAGCTCGGCTGGACCTTCGATCTCGTGCTCACGAGCCCGCTTGCGCGGGCGCGGGAGACGGCGGAGATCGTCTGCGAGGAACTCGAGTGTGGCCGCGCTCTCGAAGAGACTCCGCTCCTCGCGCCCGACGGCAACCCGTGCGAACTCGTCGAGGAACTGGCCCACCGCTACGAGGACCGCTCGTCGACGCTGCTTGTCGGCCACGAGCCGTACCTCTCGCGTCTCGCTTCCATCCTCGTCTGCGGCCATCCCGACGGGGCGATCGTGCTGAAGAAGGGCGGCGTCTGCCGCCTCGAGGTCTCCGCCCTCTCCTACGCGCGCTGCGCCTCGCTGCTGGCGCTCTTGACCTCCCGGCACCTGGAGGCGGCCCGCTGAGAAACGGCTCGCGGGGGAGCGAGGGTCAAACGGATCTCTAGTTTTTTCAGCCCGGGTTCAGAACGTCGCGGTAGATTCCCAGGAGTCGCTCGACGACGCGGTCGATGGAGAAGTCACGAACCCGCTCCGCGCCCTTCCGCGCGCCTTCGCGACGAAGCGCCTCGTCGGCCATGAGTTCGCGCAGCCGGGAGGGGATCTCCAGGTCCGAGGCCAGGAACGCGGCCCCGCCGTCCCCGGAGATCTCGCGCGCCCCGGGGGTGTCGGTCGAGAGGGCGGGGATTCCCGCCTGCCACGCCTCCAGGATCACGTTCGGAAAACCCTCCTCCTTCGACGGCAACAGGAGAAGATCGAAATGACGGAGCCGCCGCCTCGCATCGACGACGTTGCCGCAGAAGAGGACGCGCCCCGATATCCCGAGGGACGATGCAAGCGCTTCCAAAGGTCGTTTCTCGATTCCGTCCCCGATGAGCGCGAGCGACCCGGGGCGGCCGTCGCGGACCGCGGCGGCGAAGGCGCGCAGGGAGAGAGCGACGTTCTTCTCGGGACGAAGATGACTGAGCGTGACCACCCGCGGGCGCTCGAGCGACTCCCATCCGTCGAGGGGTTCGAGGGGTTCCCCGGGCGGTTCGACCCCGCCGCTCAGAACCTCGAGACGTTCCGGGGCAAGTCGGTCGCGTTGAATGAGGATGCTTCGAACGGGATCCGAAACCGCGAGCACACGGTCGGCCGAGGAAAGAAAGAAGCGGTTGATCCGGGCTTTCCACGGCGGACGTCCGATGTCCAGGCCGCGCTCCGACGCGACCCAGGGGACCGGCCTTGCCCAGCGCAAACGCTTGATAGACCATGAGATCCAGTTGCCTCGCAAGAGGAATGAGTGGATGATATCGGGCTGGATTCTACGGGCAAAAGCGAAGAGATCCATGACCCGCTTCGGGTTCTCGGCGTAGCGAAATTCCTCGGCCTCGAGCCCCTCCTCGTGGAAGCGGCGCACCAGGTCCCCGGTTCCGAAGGTGGTGGCGAGCGAGAGACGCACGACCTGCTTCGGCAGGTGGCGGGCGAGGAGCGCGACGTTGCGCTCCGTCCCGCCGAGCTTGGATGTCGGCGTGATCACGAGCACGCGCAACGGGGAAGAAATCGAGGTCATGAGCGGCACATTATCTCTCTTTCGTCCCGGAGTGAAGGCGGTTGTCGGAAGTCGCCCGGGGATCGGGCGGATCGTCGCGAACGGGGCGAAGAATGCTGATACCGCCTCATTTATTCGCTTGACTCGATGGCTTGTGAAGGTAGGATGCATTCATGACACTGTTAGGTTTTCTCGATATTCTGGTGCTCACTCTGCACGTGGCCGTCTGCGCCGTGCTGGTGGGCATCGTACTGATCCAGGGGGGCAAGGGCGCCTCGATGTCGGCGTCCTTCGGCATGGGTGCGGCGGGCTCCGCGTTCGGCGCTCGCACCGACACGTTCCTGACGAAGGTCACGAGCGGCGCGGCGATCGCTTTTGTCGTTACGTCGCTGGCCTTGACGTTCCTTGCATCGAAGACGGGCTCCCTGTCTCAGCGCATGTCCGTGGAACAACCGGCGCCGGCGGATGCGGCGCCCTCCGCGGAACCGGCACCCGCGACGACCGGCGGGGCGGAAGCGCCGGCCACGAACGACACGGGAAATCAGAACGGCTGATCCCGGTGGTCGGGATCGCTGATCGACACGACGGAACGGCGCGGCGCCTGCGTGATGACCGCGTCGAGCGGAAGCAGAGGAACCGGGTGAAGTCCTGAGCGATGGCGAAACTGGGGAGGATAGCGCTTGATTTCGGCACGAGTGCCGTCAAGCTGATCCAGTTCAGCGGCAAGCTGGACGCTCCGAAGATCGACAAGATCGACTCAAGCCTCGTACCGCCCTCCGAGAACGAGGGGGCCGACGTCTTTCCGAAGCAGGCCATCCTGACAGCGGTCAAGGACCTTCTTACGCGCAACAAGGTCAAGGTCAAGAAGATCGCCATCACCATACCCGGCCAGGCCGCGATCATCCGCTCGATCCGCCTTCCCAACGCGACCCCCGACAAGGTCGGACAGATGGTTCGCTTCGAAGCGGAACCCCTGATCCCGGTCCCTCTGGACCAGTGCGCCTACGGTTACAAGATCCTGCCGCCCATCCAGGCGGGTGAATCGGAAACCGGGATGAGGGTGCTTTTCATCGCGGTCAAGAACGAGTGGATCAACAACTACGTCGAGGTCCTGAAGGAACTCGGCATCATGCCCGAACTCATCGAGGTCGCCCCTGTTTCGAGCGCCGCGGCCTTCAAGGCGGTCCTTCCGGCGGAGAAGGACCCGGTCGCCCTCATCGACTTCGGGGCCGGCACCACGGACATCACGGTCCTTCGCAACGGGGAGATGGAATTCACGCGCGCCGCGACGGTCGCCGGCGCTTCCTTCACGCAGGCCATCGAATCGAAGCTCGGAGTGACGCGCGCCGAGGCAGAGCGCTTGAAGCGGGAAAAGGTGAAGCTCTCGACGACGGCGGCGCCGCCCCAGCGCGGTGGGCCGCGTCCGGGCGGTATGCCGGGTCCGGCCGGCCCGCCGCGGCCGGGTGCGCCGGGGATGCCGTCGATGCCGGGCGGAATGCCGGGCCCGGCGCCGGGCATACCGGGCGCCGCCATGGTTCCGCCGCCGACGATGCCGGCCGGTCCGGCCTCGCCGCCGGCTCCGGCCGCGGGCCCGGGCGTGCCACCGCCCATGCCGTCGGGACCGAAGCCGCCAGCGGGACCGGGTGTTCCGCCTCCGCCGACGCCGGGACCGATACCGCCGCCTCCGGGCGCGGGTGGACCTCCGGCGCCGCTCTCCGCGCCGCCGATGCCGAAGCCCGGCGCACCGCCTCCACCGATGCCGGCGGGACCGAAGCCGCCATCAGGGCCGGGCGGACCGCCGCCTCCGCCGCCGGGCCCGATGCCACCGCCTCCGGGTGCGGGTGGACCGCCTGCGCCGCCCTCCGCTCCGCCGATGCCGAAGCCGAGCGCGCCGGGCGCACCGCCTCCACCGATGCCGGCGGGACCGAAGCCGCCATCAGGGCCGGGCGGACCGCCTCCTCCTCCGATGGCCGGTCCGATGCCTCCGCCTCCTGGCGCGGGCGGACCACCGGCGCCGCCCTCCGCTCCGCCGATGCCGAAACCGAGCGCGCCGGGCGCACCGCCCCCGCCGATGCCGCCGGGTCCGAGGCCGCCGGCGGGACCGGGGGGGCCTCCTCCGCCACCGCTGGCCGCACCCCTGCCTCCGCCGCCCGGCGCGGCTCC
>CAZWVM010000216.1:0-5557 GCA_964637705.1 uncultured bacterium | reverse complement strand
GATCCAGGCGACGTCCGGGGACATCTCGGCGATCATCAACGGCACCGGCAACAACACGGACAAGGCCTGGCGCGAGTTCCTGGTGGGCCAGACGAGCTGCTACTGGTACTGGGACGGCACGGTCCAGTGGGACGAGCAGCCGACCCGGGCGACGAACCAGGCGATGGTCTTCGCCGACCCGATCATCGCCTCCGCGCCGGGGACGGACCCGGTCGGCCCGACGGTCTTCCCGTTGCAGAGAGAACCGTACAACCCGGGCGCCGAGGAGGCCTTCAAGGGCACGCAGGCGTCGGACTTCCAGGTCTTCACCTTCATCTACGACGTCAACAACGTGGCCTCGGCGACCCTCTACTACCGCCTCGACGCGGACGGCGAGAACCCGCTGTCGGACAACGTGAACGAGGTCTACGCGCAGGGCGCGGGCGTCGGCCCGTGGACGCCGATCGTCATGGAGCAGAAGACCTTCGCGAACCCGCCGGCGAACCAGTTGCAGCCGACCTACCGGGCGGGTCTCTACCGCGGGTTCATCACGGGTCTCTCGAACGTCCTCGTGGATTACTATGTCGAGGCGACGGACGGCCGCGGCAACGTCACGAAGTCGGACGTCTACCACGTCTACGTCGGCAACTCCAACTCGGGCGGCGGCGGCGTCTTCACCCCGACCAACCCAACCTCCTCCGACACGATCACGATCACCGGCACAAAGGCCGGTAAGCTCCACTGGGGCGTCAACTCCTGGACCCCGCCGAACGCGGCCTACTGGCCCACCGGGACGACGTCCTACGACGCGCAGTCGGTCGAGTCGCCGCTCGACGGCAGCTTCAAGATCGTGATCGGCCCCTTCAACAACGCGGCGCAGACGGTGACGACGGTCAACTTCGTCTTCCACTACAGCGACGGCTCCTGGGACAACAACAGCGGCTCGAACTGGACGATCCCGATCTCCAACGACACGACGCCGCCGGCGGCCCCGACGAACTTCACGGCGACCCCGGGCAACCAGGTGGTCTACCTGGCCTGGACGGCGGTCTCGGGGAGCGATGTGAGCGGCTACAGGATCTACCGGCGCCAGGGCGCGGGCGTCTACAGCCTCCTGGCCTCGCTCGGCACGACGACGACCTACCAGGACACGCAGGTTCTGAACGACAGCTCCTACACCTACATCGTGCGCTGCCACGACCGTTCGAACAATCTCTCCGACAGCTCGGCGACGGTTTCGGCGACGCCCTCGGGCACCGATTCGACGGCGCCTTCGGCGGTGACGGGCGTGAGGATCTCCCGAGGCGAGTACAACCTGACCGTCTCATGGACGGCGAACAACGAGTTCGACCTCTCGGGTTACCGGGTCTACAGCGACACCCAGGCACGCTACGGGGCGCGGCTCGTCGAGACGACGGCCTCGACCTCCCGGACCTACGGCGGCCTGAACCCGTCCGACACCTACTACTTCGTGCTGAGGGCCTACGACGCATCGGGCAACGTCGGGGACTCCTCGACGGAGACCGGTGCGCAGCCGATGCCGAACTCGCCGCCCGCGCAGGTGACGGGACTCACGGCGACGGCCGGGAACACCACCTGCACGATCGCCTGGAACGCGGTCTCGGCCTCCGATCTCGCGGGCTACAACGTCTACCGCGCGACCTCGGCCGCGGGTCCCTTCACGCGGATCCTCTCGCTCATCACGGCGACGAGCCGCCTCGACAGCGGCCTCACGAACGACTCGACCTACCACTACATCGTCCGCGCGGTGGACACGGGCGCGAACGAGGGCGACTCGTCGTCATCGGCCTCCGCGACTCCGAAGTCGGGCATCACCGTGCACTTCCGCGTGAACATGTCCGGGCAGACGGTCTCGAGCGTCGTGCAGCTGGCCGGGAGCATGATCACGCCCGCCTGGACCCCCTCGGCGACGCCGATGACGAACCAGGGCTCGAACATCTGGTACAAGTCCCTGACGCTCCCCGTCGGGACGGTCATGCAGTACAAGTTCGTGAAGGACACGACGGGCTGGGAGAGCGACTTCCCGGCCGGCGCGTCGACGAATCGCGACGTCACGGTCGCGGACCAGGGCGGCGGCGTGATGTACGTGAACAACGCCTGGAACGTGGACGGGGACCCGGCGCCCTCGAAGCCCTCGGTCTCGACGCCCACCGTCGGCAACACGATCCTCGTCGTGAACTGGACCGGTGTCTCGGACTTCGATGTGGCGGGTTACACGGTCTACCGCTCCACCGCGCCGGGCGTGCTCGGTTCGGCGATCGCGAACCGGCTCTGGGCCTACACGATCACGGATTCCGGCCTCACCAACGGCCAGCCCTACTTCTACACGGTCATGGCCATCGACTCGGCCGGCCAGTCGTCGGGAGCCGACTACCAGGTGAACGCGACTCCGATCGCGACGGACTCGACGCCGCCGGCCGCGCCGGCGAACGTGCAGGCCAACCAGTCGGGCGGCAACATCGCCCTGACGTGGAACGCGAACTCCGAGACGGACGTCGCGGGCTACCACGTTTACCGCTCCACGTCGCAGAACGGTTCCTACTCGCGCCTGAACGGCAGTCTCGTGCCGGTGACCAGCTTCACGGACACGACGGCCGCGGTGGGGACGACCTACTGGTATCGCGTGCGCTGCCAGGACCAGTCGGGCAACATCTCCGACACATCTTCGGCCGACACCGCGGCGATCGCGGGCTCGAACATCGTCATCGACGGGAACCCCGGCGACTGGACGGGAACGCCGCCCTCGACGCCGGCCACGTACACCTTCTCGCAGGGCGCCTGGATCTGGAAGGACTCCTCGGCCGACCAGCGCTCCGAGGGCGCGGATCCGGACGACAACTACGACCTGACCGAGATGCACGTGACGGGCGACGTCACCGACATCGCCTTCCTCTGGAAGTTCACGGACATCACGGCCTCGAACAAGCCCTTCGTGCTCCTCGCGATCGACAAGGACCGCGTGGCGGGCTCCGGCGAGGAATGGTTCAGCGACAACACGGACGTGCAGATGGACAACGCGGCCCGCCGCGAGTACCAAATCGCGATCAACTCGAACAAGACGGGCTACGTCGGCGTCGGCGACAACCAGTTCAACTGGACGGACACGGGCAGCAGTTGGGTCTCGGACGCGAACAACATCATCGAGGCGAAGTTCAAGTGGTATTCGCTGGGCGTGACGCTGCCCGCGGCCCTGCGCTTCACGTTGGCCGTCGCGCAGAACGACGGGGCGGGGACCGCGGCGGAGATCTTCGGCGCCGACGTCCTGGACGCCGTGACGACGGCGGTGGGCAACACCTGGACGGACGTCTCCGACGGCACGCTCAACTACTACTTCGACATCGCCTTCAACGCCGACGGCTCGGTCAACGTCGAGCCGCAGGCGCCGACCCTGAACACGCCGACCGAGGGGAGCGTCAAGACTTCCCTCCTCGTCAATTTCTCCTGGACGGTCAACGACACGGACGGGAGCCTCGCGACGAACCCGCAGTACGAGATCCAGGTCGGCGCGGACAGCACCTTCGCTTCGACCTCCTGGACGGAGACGGGCGCGGGCACGACGACCTCGCGCGACCGGAGCTTCTCGGCCAACGGCACCTACTACGCCCGCGTCCGCACCCGCGACGACTTCACCTGGTCGCCGTGGAGTGCCGTGAGGACCTTCTCGATCAACGCCTCGGGCCTGCCGGACGGGAACCCGTCCAACTGGAAGGGCGCGGCCCCCTCCGGTTCGAACAGTTCCGCGGTCGACACCGGAGAGTTCATCTGGACCGACCTGTCCCTGGACGAGCGTTCGGATGGCACGGCCCCGAGCTCCAACTACGACCTGAAGGAACTCCGCCTCACCGGCGATACGGGTTACCTGTACATCCTGGCGAAGTATCGCGACATCACGAGCGACTCGCTGATCTACATCGCGCTGGCCCTGGACACGGACCGGGTCTCCGGGAGCGGCGAACGGTGGTTCGGCGGATACTCCGACTGCCAGATGGACACGGCGGCGATGCGCGAGTACGAGCTCATCGTCAACAAGAACAAGTCGGGCTACTTCGGTACGGGCTCCGGCGGCTGGACCTGGAACGCCTCGGCCACCTCGGCGATCAGCGCGCAGCACGACGCCCTGGAGGCCCAGTACGCCTGGTCGAACTTCGGGATCACGCTGCCGAGGACGCTGCGCTTCACGGTGATCGCCGGCGAGAACAACGGCGGCGACATGAAGAACATCTACCAGTGCAACGCGCTGGACGCCGTGAACCTGGTGAACGACAACTCCTGGACCGACCTCCAGGACTCGGTCGCGAACCACTACTTCGACGTGAACTTCAACCCGACGGGCCGGGTCAACTCTTCGCCCGCGAAGCCCCTGCTCGTCTCGCCGGCCAACGGCGCGAACTTCGCCTCGGCGTCCGTGACGTTCCAGTGGACCTGGAGCGATTCGGACTACCGCGATGCGCGCGCCCCCCGAACCCAGATCCAGTTCGCGACGGATCCCGCCTTCACGACCGCGGTCACGTATGCGCAATCGAGCGGAACCGGCGACACGTATCGGCACACGTTCTCCTCGAGCGGCGCCTATTACTGGCGCGTCCGGACGGTCGACGACTTCGAGACGTCGTCGTGGAGCGACAGCCGGTCCCTGACGGACGACGTCTACGTGCCGCCCGTGACGTTGCTCGCGCCCGCGAACGGCGTCGAGACGCGGTCCTCGTTCATCCGGTTCGCCTGGTCCATGATCGCCGACGACCTCTCGGGCCTCGATTCCTACACGCTCCAGATCAGCCGCTCCTCCTCGTTCGACACCTACGTGCAGACCCGCACCGTCGACTCGAACTCGTGGCAGGTCCTGACCTTCGGCGAGACGATCTACTACTGGCGCGTGAAATCGGCGGACAAGGCGGGCAACGAGACGACGAGCGCGACGTGGTCCTTCCGGCTCGACACCCAGGTCTCGCTGACCATCACCGGCCCGGCCGACAACAGCGACACGACGGACTCCACGCCGACCTTCACGTGGTCGAGCGCCGACGCGGACACCTACCTGTTCCAGGTCGCGCGGGACACGACGTTTGCCGCGCCCTTCGACTCCGTGACGCAATCGGCCGCGGCCTACACGCCGACAACGAAGTACTACGGGCACGACACCTGGTATTGGCGGGTGACGGCCTACGATCGCGTCGGCAACGCGACGACCTCGGCGACGCGCCGTCTCGTCGTCGACACGGACGTCAACGTCTACCTCGTCCTCCCTTCGGACTACACGGACACGAAGAACCAGAAGCCGAACTTCCGCTGGGTGGGCGACGGCGAGACCTATTCCTTCCAGCTCTCGAAGGTGATCACCTTCGCCACGATCGTGACGACCTTCGACACGGCGGCGATCTCCTGGACCCCGGCATCGAACCTCGCCGGCGACACCTACTACTGGCGCGTGATCGGGCGCGATCGCCTGGGGAACACCGAGACGACGATGCCGTGGCTCATCCGCATCGACACCGGCGTCAGCGCCTTCCCGGTGAGCCCGGCGGACGGGCTCTGGAGCACGGACTCGCGGCCGGTCTTC
>CAZWVM010000215.1:0-5564 GCA_964637705.1 uncultured bacterium | reverse complement strand
AAGAACTTGAAGCCCGAGCGATAGAGGTAGAGGGAGACCGAGAGCGTGGAGTCCAAGGGGCCGCCGTCGGTCATGATGTAGGGCTCGGCGAAGAACTGCAGGTAGCCGATCGTGGTGAGGATCGTGACGAGGATGAAGGTCGGGAAGAGCAGGGGCATCGTGATGCCCGTGAACTTCTCGACCGGGCCCGCGCCGTCCAGTTCCGCCGCCTCGTAGTAGACGTGGGGAATGTTCTGCAATCCCGCGATGAAGATGATCATGTTGTAGCCGAAGTTCTTCCAGACCGCCATCGCGATGAGCGATCCCATGGCGAGCGAGGGGTCGCCCAGCCATTCCTTCCCGGGCAACCCGAGGTAGTAGAGCCCGGCGTTCAGGAGGCCGAACTGCGGATGGTAGATCCAGCGCCAGACCACGGCCACCGCCACCATCGTCGTCACGACCGGCAGGAAGAAGCCGGTGCGGAAAAGGGCCTTCAGCCGCGCCACCTGCTCCAAGATGAGCGCCATCGTCAGCGAGACGAGGATGGTCAGCGGTCCGCCGATCCCGGCGAAGATGAGGGTGTTCTTCACCGACTTCCAGAAGAGGTCATCGGAGAGGATCTTCGTGTAGTTGGAGAAACCGACGACGCTCATGCGACGGAAGTCCGTGACCGAGTAGATGTCCCAGTTCGTCAGGCTCATGAGCAGCGCGGCGCCGACGGGCAGGATGAGGAAGACGACGAGCAGGGAGAAGGAGGGGCCGAGGAAGAGGAAAACCCACTTCGAGAAACCCGTGTGCTCGGTGATGTCGAGGCCGCCGGTCATCGGCATGTCGGCCGGCTTCGTGGGCCGGAAGAGGTAGAAGAGGAGGCCGCCGACGAGGAGGAGCGCGGCACCGCCGAGGACGAGGATCTTGGTCGAGGCCGGCTGGTCCGCCGCGCGCTGGGCCAGGATCTCGTTCATCTTCCTCTCCATCGCCGTCACGCCCTCGTCCGTCGTCTGCGTCCCGCGCACCACCTTCTCCATCTCCCGCGCGATCGCGTCGGAGATCTGCTCCCATTCCGGGATCATCGGCGTCGGCCGCGCGGTCTCCAACTGCACCTGGAAGGCCTTGAGCATGGGGTTGGCGGCGAGGGCCGTGTCCCGCCAGGCGGCCGGGCCCGGCGGCAGGCAGTTGCTCATCTTGTACCACTCGACCTGGATGCGGGGCGAGAGCGTGAACTGGAGGAATTTCCAGGCGAGATCCTTGTTCGGGGAGTCCTTGAAGAGAACGAGGTTGCAGCCGCCGAGGAAAGAGGCGGTCGCGGTGTCTCGAGGGAGGGGCGCGATGTCCCATTTCCCCTTTGCGTCGGCGGCGACGTCCTCCAGGACGTGAATCGACCAGGGGCCCGAGATGAACATCGGCATCGTGCCGTTGTTGAAGCCCTGCTCCGCGGAGACGTCCATCGCCTCGCCCATCGGGGCGATCCTCTGGCGGAAGAGGCCGGAGTAGAAGTCGAGCGCCCTCCGCACGGGCTGCTCCGTGACCGCCGGCCGGCCGTTCTCGTCGAGGAGCCGCCCGCCCGCCTGCCAGGTGAATATGGCGAGGATCCCCCCGTCGCCGAAGGGGAGATTCATGCCGAAGGATTTGTCCGAGCGGGAGGCGAGCTTGCGGCCCGCGTCTTCCAGTTCCGCCCACGTCTCCGGCGCGCGGTCGTAGCCGGCGGAGGCGAGGATGTCCTTTCGCCAGTAGAGGCAACGGGTCTCGACGTACCAGGGAAGACCGAAAACGCCGTCGGAATAGCGGACCGTGTCCCAGGCGCCCTTGAAGAAGGACGACTCGCCCAGTTCACCGCCCTGTTCCATGTAGGCGTCCAGGGGTTCCAGCGCGCCCATGGCCCGAAACTCCGGCATCCACGTGGTACCCATCTGGGAGATGTCGGGCGGGATCTTGCCGACGACCGCCGTGACGAGCTTGGCATGAGCCGCTCCCCAGGGAATCGCCTGGACGACCACCCTCACGCCCGGGTTCTCGGCCTCGAAGAGCTGGGCCAGGCCCTGCAGTTTCTTGCCCTCCTCGCCCATCGCCCAGACGCGCAGTTCGCGCACGGGCGCGGCCGAGGACGAAGCGAGGGCGAGAACGAGAAGAAGCGCGGCGAGAGCGAGAGGCCGGCCAAGCGTGATGTGGGATCTGGAGGCGGATGAAAACGCTTTCATCAGGGGCTATCTTCGCTTTTTTCGTTTCGCTGTCAAGGGTTGTTTGCGGGAGAACGACCCGACGCGGGGAGCGGCCGGCGCGGTCCCGCCGGGAAGGCTCCGAGCCCGGAGCATGGCGGTTCCCCCCGGCCCGTGCGCGCGCTATAATGGACAGCCCATGAAGAAGCGGATCCGGCTCCTGTCCCTCATCCTGGCCGTTCTCCTCCACGGTGTCGGCTGTGGAGATGCCAAACCGCCGGAACCCCTTCGCCCCGTGGTCGTCTCCCTGGGGTGGCAGGGTGACGCCGACCTCGATCTGCTGATCAACGGCGAGTCCGCCTGGCGGATCGGCGGTTCACCCGATCGCACCCTCGGCGGCGGGACGGAAGCCTACAATTTCTCGCCGGAGACCGCCGCCGAGTCGGTGGTGGTCGGGGTCGCCAACCGCTCGGCCGAACCGGGCGGCAGCGGCGTCGCGGAGGCCGTTGCGCTCATATCGATCACCGATCGGACGAACCGGTCGATCACGGTCGAGCACACGATACGGTCGGAATCGTGGGCGGCTTTCGTCGTCTATCCCCGCTCGGGCGACTTCGCGGTCCTGGACTGAGGGGGCGGGGGAGAGGGAACCTGAGGACCGGGAACGGTCGTGATCTCAGGTTCCGAAGAAACGGTCTCCGGCGTCGCCGAGTCCCGGCACGATATACATCTTCTCGTTCAACTCGGGATCGACCGCCGCCGCGACGATCGGGACGTCCGGGTGGGCCTTCCTCAGGGTATCGACGCCGAGAGGGGCCGCCAGGACCGAGACGAAGCGCAGGGCCGTGGCGCCCATCTCCTTCACCTTGTCGACCGCGAAGACGGCGGATCCACCCGTGGCGAGCATCGGGTCCAGGACGAAGACGGAGCAGTCGCGCAGGTCGCGGGGGCCCGAGCGGTGATACTCGACGGGCTGAAAGGTTTCCTCGTTGCGATAGGCGCCGATGAAGCCGACGCGTGCCTCCGGAAAGACCTCGAGCGCGCCCTCGAGGAGCCCGAGCCCGGCGCGCAGGATCGGAAAGAGCACGATTTTCTGCGTGAGGAAGCGGCCCCGGCACCGGCCGCAGGGCGTCTCGACGTCGCGTTGCTCCGTGGCCAGCCCCCGGGCCGCCTCGTAGACGAGGAAGGGTGCGAGGGATTTCATGGCGATGCGGAAATCGGACGGCGACGTGTCGCGGTTGCGCATGCGCGAAAGACGGTCCGCGACGACGGGATGGTCCGGTATGTGAAGGCCTGTCATGGAGAACCTCCCGGGCGGGAATCCGTCCCGGTCACGCGGCCGCCTGTGCCGATGCGGCCGGGGAAAGGCCCCCGCGGCCGGCGGCCGCGGGGGCGGGTCTGCTACCTCTTCTTCTTCTTGTGACGATTTTCGCGCCTCTTCTTGCGACGCTTGTGGGTCGCCATCTTGTGCTTCAGGCGCTTTCTGCCGCAGGGCATCGGGTCAAGCCTCCTTTCCGACTTGGGTCGTGATCATGAAGGATCAGTGAAACTTGAGCGCGCGGCCGAACCAGAGCCAGGCCACGGCGATGGCGACGAGGCCGCCGTAGAGAAAGATGGCGCACATCGTCTCGTCCACGTGAACGGAGCCCGGCAGAAGCCCGACGACGCCGTTCACGATGGTCCCGGCGAGGCTCACCATGAAAGACCAGGTTCCCTGGATGAAGCCGATGACCCATCGGGCCAGAGAATCGAAGAACTTCACGGGTCAATCCCTCCTTAGGGCGATCGAGATACCGAGCAGAGTATACCCCGACAGGATCGAGGCGCATCCGAAAAAAGTCCATGCGTTCTCGGCCCGGGCGTCGACGAGCGAGAGAGACGGAAGGCCCAGGGCGATCGAAAGCAGGCCGGCGAGCGCGAAGACGCGGGCGCGTCGGTCCGCGTCCGCCGTCTCCCGTTGGTTCAACGCAGGGCCAGGATCTCGCGGGCGAGCGCGTGCAGGCGGCGCGACGAGGGGGCGATGAGCCGCGCCCGGTCCAGGGCCGCCATCGCGAGTTTCATGTCGCCGCCCCGCCAGGCGGCGACGGCCAGGTCGAGGTAGAGGTCCACGTCACCCTGGCGCACCGTCTCCAGGGCCTTGTAGACCTCGACGGCCGACCGGAAGTCGCCCAGGCGGTAGCGGATGACGCCGGCGAGGAAGGTCGCGTCGGCGGAGGTGCGGTCGAGGAAGAGGGCGCGATCGGCCTTGCGCACGGCCAATGGCCACAGGTCCTCGCGCCGGACCGGCACGTCGTTGCCCCATCGGTAGAGCGCGTAGGCGATCTTGTAGGGGGCGATGGCCGCGTGCGGCGCGAGTTTCTCGGCGCGCTCGTAGTTCTCCAGGGCCCGGGCGTACTCAAGCCCGACCATGTGCGAATCGCCCTGCTCGATCTCCGACGCGAAATCCCGGCCCCAGCCCGTGGAGGCCGCATCGTCGGCAAGAGAGGGGAGCGCGAGGCAGGCGGCCAGGAGGGCCGCGGCGAAAATCTTCGTCTTCATCATTTCCTGTCTCCATGAAGGATTTGCGACAACTGCTTGTTCACGCGGCTCAGGCGGTAGCAGAGCACCTTGTTGATGGCCTGGATCACCTTGAAGGCGAGCGTCGGATCCTCAAGGACGATCGCCTCGAAACTGTGCTTGTGCAGCATGTAGACCCCGGCATCCTCCGCGGCCTCCGCCGTGGCCGAGTGCGGCGTGCCCATGAGGAAGGCGATCTCGCCGATGATGTGGCCGGTCGAGAGCGTCGTGAGCACGTTGCGCGAGCCGTCCTGGTTCTCGATGACGATCCGGATCGAGCCCTTGCTGACGATGTAGAGAGTCTGGCCTTCGCCCCCCTGGTGGAAGAGCATCTCCCCGGACTTGAGCGCGCGCTCCTCGAGGTTGTTGAAGAGCACGGCGACCTCGGCGTTCGAGAGAAACGAGAGCATCTCGTCGAACCTCGGGAGATCTTCGGCTGTGAGTAGAGACGGCTTCTTTTCCTCGCTCATCCGTGGGATCTTATTCTCACCCGGTGAAAAGGTAAAATCCATTTTTCCCGGCCTTCGATCCTGCCGATACCGCTAGGGAAGACCCGTGTTTCGACTCGTTTTCCAGCGCATCGCGTCCCGAACCCGGTTGGGCGTCCTTCTGGGCGCCGCCTCGGTCGGCACGGCCCTCGGCCTGGCCTTCCATGGCGGCTCGGCCGGGCTTGCGACGACCCTTGCGGCGGCCGGTTTCCTCGGCGCCGTCCACTCGGCCCGCTCCGAAAGGAACGTGGGCGGGCCGGACGCGAGGTCGGACCCGGGCGGAGAGCTCCAGCACGCCGTCCAGAGGCTCTACCGCGAGAAGAAGCAGCTGGCCGACCAGGTCGACGAGCTTTCCGCCGTCCGCGAGGTCTCGCTCGCCGTCGGGGCG
>CAZWVM010000214.1:0-5734 GCA_964637705.1 uncultured bacterium | reverse complement strand
GCTACTCCTCGCTCAGCTACCTCCGCCAGTTTCCCATCGACCGTCTCAAGATGGACCGGTCCTTTCTCCAGGACACGATCGACCCCGGCTCGAGTGAGGCCATCATCTCCGCCATCATCGACCTGGCGCACGCCGTCCGGATGGAGGTCATCGCGGAAGGCGTGGAAACCGACGAGCACCTGGCGATGCTCAAGAGGCAGGGCTGCGATCTCGTCCAGGGTTTCGGCGTCTGCCGCCCCCAGCCGCCCGAGAAACTGCGACAGGCCCTCTCCGAGGGCCTGCTCGGAAGCGAGTCGGACTCGCGGTAGGGCGCCGCGCGCCCTTTTCCGCTCCCAGTTGCCTTCACGGCCGATTCCGCTATGATCGCCCCGTCGTCTTGGCGGCCCCCCTTTGGGAGCAGGTTGATGCATCGTCAACCCGGTCATGCTGTTCGACTGGAGAATCTGTCGAACTCCCGCTTCGGTTTCACCGAAGCGGGAGTTGCAAGGCGATCGCGGGTGCGGGGGTCATCTCCCGCATCCGCATTTTTTCGCGCCGTGGAGGCCGGGCATGGGCTTCTGGAGTCATCTCTTCAAGGGGTCCGGAATGGACCTCGAGGAACTGGCCCGCCGCCTCGACATCCCCCTGGAACAACTCCGGGCTCTTCGCCCGCAATACCGCGAGTTCACCATTCCCAAGTTCGCGGGCGGCACGCGCCGGATTCTCGCCCCCGCGCCGGAGCTCAAGACCCTACAGCGCCGGATACTCACCCGGATCCTCGGTCGCCTGAAAGCACATTCGGCCGCTCACGGTTTCGAACGGAAGCGGTCGATCGTCACCAATGCGGCGCCGCACGCGGAGCAGGCGGTGGTCGTGAGCCTCGATCTCAAGGACTTCTTCAGTTCCACGCCCGCGAAACGCGTTCGTGATTACTTCGCCGGGATCGGGTGGAACCGGGAGTCGACGGCTCTTCTGACCGGGCTTTGCACGCATGGCGGGTCGCTCCCCCAGGGGGCGCCCACGAGTCCGCGCTTGAGCAATCTCCTGAATGTCCGGCTCGACGCCCGCCTCGCCGGGCTCGCGGCGCGGCATGGGGCCGCCTACACGCGCTACGCCGACGACCTGACCTTCTCGTTCGGAGTGGATTCGCATACGGCCGTTCATCTCCTGGTCCGCGCCGCGAAGGCCGTCATCGAGGATGAGGGTTACCGGCTCCATATGAAGAAGAAGCTCGCCATTCGCCGCTCCCACCAACGCCAGGAGGTGACGGGCCTGGTGGTCAACGAGGGGATCGCATTGCCGCGCGAGATCCGTCGCTGGTTGCGGGCCATGCGCCACCGCGCCGCCCTCGGCCGGGAGTCAACGCTCACCCCGAGCCAGCTCGAGGGGTGGAACTCGTTCGAGAAGATGGTCCGGAGCCGGCCATAACCTGGATAGAGGGGCTTGACGGCCCCTGGAGAGGGGACTTTCCCTCACTCGGAAGGGAGCCTGACGCCTTCCGGCATCACGCCCTAGACTCACCCTTCCCGCTCTGATATGCTCGCCGGACGTTTGCCATGCTGATTCATAACGACATAGGATTCAACGGAGGAACCCGATGAGAGCCCTCGTCACCGGCTGCGCGGGATTCCTGGGAAGCCATTTGGCCGAGCGCCTGCTCTCCGAGGGCTTCGAAGTCATCGGGATGGACAACTTCATCACCGGCCAGCGGGAGAACCTCGAAACTCTCAAGGGGGCTTTCTCCTTCATCGAACATGACGTTTCGGAGGAAATCCGGATCGAGAAACCCATCGACCGCATCTACCACCTCGCCTCGCCCGCCTCCCCGATCGACTACCAGGAGCTACCGATCCAGACCCTGAAGGTCGGAGCGCTCGGGACGCACAAGGTCCTGGGCGTCGCCAAGTCGAAGGGCGCCCGGGTTCTTCTCGCCTCCACTTCGGAGGTTTACGGCGATCCCCTGGTTTCGCCCCAGCGGGAGGACTACTGGGGCAACGTGAATCCGATCGGGCCGCGCGGGGTGTATGACGAGGCGAAGCGTTTCGCGGAAGCGATCGTCATGGCGTATCACCGCGTGCACGGCGTCGAGACGCGAATCGCCCGGATCTTCAACACCTACGGACCGCGCATGAGGCTCCGGGACGGCCGCGTCGTGCCCGCCTTCATCGGGCAGATCCTGGAGGGGAAGCCGCTGACGATCTTCGGGGACGGCCTGCAGACGCGCTCCTTCTGCTACGTCTCCGATCTCATCGACGGCCTCTTCCGCCTGATGGAACTCGACTGCGGCCGTACGATCGTGGGCCCGGTGAACATCGGGAACCCGGACGAGAAGACGCTCCTGGAATTCGCCGAGGCGATCCAGAAGGCCGCGGGTGTGGCGTTGCCCCTGGAGTTCCGGCCCCTGCCCGAGGACGACCCGAAGGTCCGGCGTCCGGACATCACGAAGGCGCGCTCGCTCCTCGGGTGGGAACCGCGCGTGACTCTTTCGGAGGGGCTGGCGCGGACGGTCGCCTGGTACCGCCAGCGGCAGGGGAGGGCGCGATCATGAACCTTCCCTCCGGCGCCCGCGCGCTCGTCACCGGCGCGGCCGGCTTCATCGGCTCTCATCTCTGCGACCACCTTCTCGACGCCGGGCTTTCCGTCACGGGCATCGACGTCTTCACCGACTACTACGACCCGGCGACCAAGCGCGGCAACATCGCCTCGGCCGCGTCGCGGCCCGGATTCCGGCTGGTGGAGGCGTGCCTCAGGGAGGCGCCCCTGGAGGATCTTCTCGCGGACGCCGACGTCGTCTACCACCTCGCGGCCCAGCCCGGCGTGCGCGCCTCCTGGGGCGCGGATTTCGAGCTCTACGTGCGAAGGAACATCCTGGCGACGCAGAAGTTGCTCGAGGCCCTGCGCCGGGTGCCGCGCCGCCTGGTCTTCGCCTCGACGTCGTCGGTGTACGGCGATGCGGAGACGCTGCCGACGGGCGAGGACGCGGTGCGGCGGCCGATTTCGCCCTACGGCGTGACGAAATCGGCGTGCGAGGACATGGTGCGCGTCTACGGCCGGGCTCATTCTCTCGCGTGGACGACGCTTCGCTACTTCACGGTCTACGGCCCCCGGCAGAGGCCGGACATGGCCTTCACGCGCCTCATCACGGCCGCGCTCGGCGGCGGAACCTTCACGGTCTTCGGCGACGGCAGCCAGAGCCGCGACTTCACCTACGTCGCGGACGCGGCCGCGGCGACGGCCGCGGCGGGGTTCGCGGAGGGCGCGATCGGCGAGGTCGTCAACATCGGCGGCGGGCGCATGGTGGCGCTCCGGGAGGTCCTCGACCTCGTTTCTTCATTCGCCGTTCCGGCCTTCCGCCTCGAGTACGCCGGCTCGGAGAGGGGCGACGCGAAGGCGACCGGCGCCGACATCGCGAAGGCCCGGCGCTTGCTCGGCTACGATCCCGCGACGCCGTGGCGCGAGGGGATCGCGAAGCAGAGGGACTGGGTGGCGGCGAGCCTGGACGCCGGCCGGAAGGGCTGACCGCATGAGATACCTGGTCACGGGCGGCGCGGGGTTCATCGGCTCGCACATCGCGGAGCGACTCCTCACGGGCGGCCACGCCGTGCGGATCCTCGACGATTTCTCGACCGGCCGCGCCGTCAACATCGGCTCCTTCGTCGACCGGGTCGAACTGGTCCGCGGCACGATCACGGATCCCGCGACCGTCGATGCGGCGCTTGACGGCGTGGACGGCGTCTTCCACGAGGCCGCCATCCCCTCGGTGCCGCGCTCGGTGGCCGACCCCCTGAGGACGCACGCCTCGATCGTCGACGGGACGCTGACGATTTTGGAGTCGATGAGGCGGCGCGGAGCGGGCCGACTCGTCCTGGCTTCCAGTTCCTCGGTCTACGGGGAGACGCCGACCCTGCCGAAGAGCGAGGAGATGGCCCCGGCCCCGCTGTCGCCCTACGCCGTGGCGAAGCTCGTGGCCGAGCACTACACGCTCGTCTATGCCCGGCTCTACGAGGGGATTTCGACCGTCGCCCTGCGCTACTTCAACGTCTTCGGACCGCGCCAGGACCCGAAATCGGAGTACGCGGCGGTGATCCCGCGCTTCATCACGGCGGCCCTGCGCGGGGAGAGGCCCGTCATCTTCGGCGACGGCGAGCAGAGCCGGGACTTCACGTACGTGGAGAACGTGGTGGAGGCGAACCTGGCGGCGATGAATTCCTCCGTCTCCGGCGCCGTCATGAACGTGGCCTGCGGCTCTCCGATCACCTTGAAGGGCGTCGTCGCGGCCCTGTCGGAGGCGACGGGGCGGGTCATCGACGTGGAATTCAGGCCGGCGCGGCGCGGCGACGTGAAGCACTCCTACGCCTCGGTCGCCCGTGCGCGAGCGCAGATCGGTTACGCGCCCCGCGTGGATTTCACCGAGGGACTCAGGCGCACGATCGCGCATCTCGAGAGCGGCGCGGAAGAGAGGACGACATGAAGATACTCGTGACGGGCGGCGCCGGATTCATCGGCAGTCACATCGTGGACCATCACATGGCCCGGGGGGACGAGGTGACGGTGCTCGACGACCTCTCGACGGGCAAGAGCGCGAACGTGAAGCAGCACGAGGAGAACCCGCGGTTCCGGCTCCTGATCGGCAGCGTCCTCTCCGAGCACGACGTGGAGAAGGCCGCCGCGGGGGCGGAGCGCGTCTACCACATGGCGGCGGCGGTCGGCGTGAAATACGTCATCGACCATCCCCTGCACTCGCTCCGTGTCAACCTCGTCGGGACCGAGCGCGTGCTGGAGGCCTGCCATCACCGGCACGTCCCGGTCTTCGTGGCCTCGTCGTCGGAGGTGTACGGCAAGAGCGAGAAGGTGCCGTTCGCGGAGGACGACGACCGCGTGCTCGGCTCCACCGCCATCAGCCGCTGGGGCTACGCGAACTCCAAGGCGACCGACGAGTTCCTGGCCCTGGCCTACCAGCGCGAGAAGGGCCTGCCCGCGATCATCGGGCGCTTCTTCAACACCGTGGGCCCGCGCCAGTCGAGCCGTTACGGAATGGTGATCCCGCGATTCGTGAAGGCGGCGCTTCTCGGGCACCCCCTGCAGGTCTACGGATCCGGCGAGCAGACGCGCTGCTTCCTGGACGTATCGGACTGCGTGCGCTTCGTCACCGCCCTCTTCGAGGCGCCGGGCACCCCGGGCCGGGTCTACAACATCGGCTCCACCGAACGCATCTCGATCCTGGACCTGGCGAAGAAGGTGATCGCGCTGACGGGGAGTTCGTCGGAGATCGAGTTCCTGACGTACGAGCAGGCCTTCGAGAAGGGCTTCGAGGACATGCTGCACCGCGTTCCGGACATGACCCGGACCTCGTCGACGACGGGGCTCCGGGCCCTGCTTTCACTCGAGGACATCCTGCGGCGCGTCATCGAGCACTACCGGCGGTGAGGAAACGTCGGGTGCGGGGATCGATCGGGATGGGGCTGCTTCAACCACACGCCCGCCTTGCGGCGGGCTCGAGTCACAGAGACACGGAGATGAAATGCGAATGAGGTGCAATCCATTTCGGTTATTTGTCCCGTATATGCTTTCCTCGGTGTCTCCGTGGCAGGAACGCCCGGGAATCCGGTGCCGCGTCTCGAGTTGTCATGGAATGGGTTTATCCGTATTCTTTCGGAGTTCCGCGGGCAGCGCGGAACGGGGAGACAGATCTTGAATACTGAGAGATTCACCTCGCGCCGCGCGCGCGTCGGCATCGTCGGGCTCGGCTACGTGG
>CAZWVM010000213.1:0-5775 GCA_964637705.1 uncultured bacterium | reverse complement strand
GGACGAGGGAGGAACCGACGAGGGTCATGGCGGTCAGGCAGGCGGAGAGTTCGCGGGCCCTCTGCTCGAGGAGCGCGAGTTCCGACTGCATCTTGAGGATCGTATCGACCTTGGCGTCGTCGATCATGGATTCGTCGGGGCCTTCATGGCGCGGAAGGAATGATAGCCGAGGTCGGAGGAAAGTGGAAAGGCGGATTTCCCTTTCGATCCCCGGAGGAGTTCACCACGGGGGTCATTGAGATCTTTCGGGCGTATGCGGTCCACGGGTTTCGTTCGCGTGTATCGTGGTTGGAACCCTGGATCGCGAGGAGGAAGCTGGTCGATCGATCCGCGGCTTGGCGTTTCACATGGATGCACAGGATGGACAGGATGAGAACCGGGAAGAGAATCGAAGCCTGAAACCAGGAACCGAACCACGAAATACACGAAACACGCGGAAACTCGGCTTTCTCGGTGATCTCAGCGTCCTCTGTGGTGACCTTCAGGAGCTTCTTCGGTGTCTCAGGTTCCCTCCCGGACTCCGCCGGTCCCGGAATCCGGTTAAGGATTTTGGCAGTTTTGCCGAAGATGTGAAACAGACGGACCAGGAGGTCACTGTGAGCAGCGTATCGGCGGCGGGAAACAGCTCTTCAGCGGTCAGCACGGCCATCACCAACGCGACGACGAAGGAACTCGGCAAGGACGAGTTCCTGAAGCTTCTCCTGACGGAACTGCAGTACCAGGACGCGATGGACCCGGTGAAGGACAAGGACTTCATCGCGCAAATGGCGCAGTTCTCGTCCCTGGAGCAGACGACGAACCTGGTCGAGGCCTTCACGAAGGTCGCGAAGCAGTCGCAGAACAACCAGGCGCTTTCGCTCCTGGGGACGGCGGCGAAGGCCGTCGATCCGGACACGGGCGAGATCACCGAGGGGATCGTGGCGTCGATCCGGCTGACCGGCGACGATCCCGACGTCACGATCGTGAAGGAGGACAACACGATCGCGGTGGTGAAGATGAGCGAGATCAGCGAGGCGGGCATCGTAGCGACATCGTAGTCGATGGAAGGGGCGCCTTCGGGCGGCCCCGGGCGTGGATGATACCGGGCGAAGAAGAGAGGGAAACGGTCGGACTTCATTGAAGAGACCGTGCGTCGTGGACCGATCGAAGCGACGCGAAAGCCTGCGGCACGAGGCTCCCTGAGGGAGCCGTTCCCCCCGGGGGACGCCGCAACGCTCGGAGAAGGCGATGAGGTCGAGTTTCTGGGTCGGGGCCACGGGTCTCTACCAGCACCAGCAGGCGCTGGACGTGGTCTCGCACAACGTCTCGAACGTCAACACCACGGCCTTCAAGGGCTCCAGCATCCATTTCCAGGATCTCTTCTCCCAGACCATCAAGCTCGGCGGCGCCCCGCAGGCCGAGGGCGTGACGGGCGTGAACCCGGTGCAGAAGGGCTACGGCGTCGGCCTGGCCGCGATCCAGAAGAACTTCTCGCAGGGCACGATCGACCTGACCAACCGCGACCTCGACATGGCGATCATGGGTCCGGGATTCTTCATCGTCAGGGCGCCGGACAACCTGCCGAACACGCACTACTACACCCGCGACGGGCACTTCTCCATCGACGCCAACGGCGGGACGAATCCGGGCACCGGCCCGATCACGCTGGTGACCTCCGAGGGCTACACGCTCCAGGGCGTGAACGCGACGCTGGACGCGGCGACGGGGGAGTATGTCCTGCCGACGACGCCGGCGCTCACCGACATCACCTTCGATCCCAACGGGACGTTGGGGCCCTTCGCGACCACTTCCGCCGAGTTCGGCTACAACCTCGACGCGACCCAGGATCTCGCGATCGACCCGCAGGTCTTCGAGCAGGAGACGCTCGGGGTGGACCGGAGCTTCCGGCTCTCGTTCCAGAAGGCGGCCCTGGAGCAGTCGAACGGCGACCAGTACTTCTTCTTCACCGCGCAGGACCCGGCCCAGGCCTCGGACGGGAGCTACACCACGCTCACGGACCCGGTCACGGGAACGCCGATCCGGGGGATCGTGCGGATCGACGCCGACGGCGAGGTGGCGGGGGTCTACACGGACAACGACGCCGACGGCTTCCTGACGGACGCGGAGATCACGGCGCTGGCGCCGTGGTCGAACCTGAACGGGAGCGGGAACCCCTTCTTCACGGTGGGGGCGAACCCGGTGGTCGTGGCGAACGAGGCGATCCAGCGCCCCTCCGGCGTCGCCCTGACGCTCGCGGCGCCGGCGGCCTTCCAGGTCGGCGCGGGCGTCCTCGACGCGAACTCCACCGTCATCACGATCGGCAGCCGCACCCTCGTCAACGGCGTCGACTACACCGAGACGCCGGGCACCGGTACGATCACGCCCCTCACCGCCTGGGACACCGGCGACTACGCCGTGACCTACACCACCAACGGCGGGACGGTCACGGTCTCGGCGGAACCCCGCTTGATCTCCAACGCCTCGGGCAACCAGAGCTTCATCGTGGCGAGTCCGCCGGTGCAGGCCGGTTCTCTCGTTCTGAGCGCCACGCGCAACGGCGCGGCGCTCGTGGAGGGCACCGACTACACGATCGACACGACGACCGGGAAGGTGACCCCGCTCACGTTCTGGGATCCCGGCGCGGTGACGGCGAGCTACAACCAGGCGGACACGCGGGCGGCGGTGGAATTCGGCGTCACGGGCCTCCCGCTCTCCTTCCGCAACAATCTCACCCCGGGCGAGAGCCTGGCGATCCCCGCGTCGCGGACCGAGACGGAGATCACGCAGGGCACGACGATGTCGGTCTTCGACACCGCGGGCAACGAGCACTCGCTGAGCTTCTCCTTCGAGCGGCTCTCGGAGAACCGCTGGATGTGGAACGCGGTCCCGACGTACCGGTACGAGCAGGGCTCGACGGCGATCACGGACGGCGCGACCGGCGGAGGCACGTCGCTCGACGGGATGACCGTGATGCCGGGCGCGCTCCGGGCGAACGCCGACGGAACCTACCAGGTCGAGATCGCGACGGACGAGGGGGGCGGGTACGTGAGCTGGACGCAGGTCCCGGCGGGCTCGCCCTTCCCGGAGTCGGGCGGCGACAGCCGCTACTTCCGGGTGGCGGACCCGGTGACCGGCGCGATCGAGTTCTCGCGCGACCTCGACACCTCGCCCGCGGGCTTCGCGGTGAAGACGACGTATCCGTCGGCGACGACGACGGGGAACGGGGTGGTGGCGTTCGACGCGAGCGGCCTGTATGACGCGACGAACTCCGCGATCGTCGACCCGGTCGCCTTCACGCCGCAGGGCGCCCTGGCGCTCGCGATCGCGCCGGACTTCGAGAACCTCACCCAGTTCGCGCGGAAGTCGGACGTGACGGTGACGGACTCGAACGGCTTCGCGGCGGGCACGGTCGTCTCGTGGGGCATCGACAACCACGGCCGGATCGTCGCCGACTACTCCAACGGCCTCCAGCAGTTCCTCGGTCGGATCACCATGGCGAAATATCCGAACCCGGAAGGGCTGGTGGCGCGCGGGGAGACGACCTACATCCCTTCGGCGGCGAGCGGCACGCGCGAGCTGATGTTCGGCGGCGTGAACGAGTCGAACGGGACGACGTTCATCAACGGGGCGCTGGAGACGTCGAACGTGGAGATGGCGGAGGAACTGGCGAACATGATCCTCTTCCAGCGGGCGTACCAGTTCAATTCGAGGATCATCACGACCTCGGACGAGATGATCAAGGAAGCGATCGCGCTGAAGCGATAATGCGCGTGGAGCGTGGGGCGACGGGCGTAGGGCGACGGGCGAAAGGCGAGGACAGGAGACGAGGATGATGCAGAACCTGGATGTGAACGTCGGGATCGAGAACCGCGCGAAGAAGGGCGAGAAGGGAGCCGAGAAGGCCCTGAACGCCGCGGCCGGCAAGTTCCTCGCCGCGACGCGCATGAAGGAATCCTTCTCCCTCGATTTCGAGGCCCTCTTCCTCGACATGTTCACCGAGGTCGCGGCGCCCGCCGCGCCCCGCGCCGAGGCCCAGCGGTCCGCCGAGCCGATCGGCTCGGCCGTCGTGGCCGCGCCCCGGATCGAGACGAGCGCCGCGCCGCGCGCCGCCGAACAGCGCCGCGAGACGGTCTCGCCCGAGCCGCCTGCCGAGCGGAAGGCGGCGACGACGGACGAGGAGCGTGCCGGGGAGACGATGTCCGGCGGGACGAACGCGGAGACCGCGGGCGCGGAGGCGGGGTCGGGCGCGGAGGGCGCCGAGGCGCCGGAAGCGGAGGCGGCGGGCGAGACCGCGTCCGCGGAGAATCCCGAGGCCCTGAAGACGCAGGTCCGGCTCGTCCGCGTCGAGCTCTCGGCGCGCCTGGAGAAGAAGCTCTCGGCCGAGGAACTCCAGTCGCTGAAGGAGAAGATCGACGATCTCCTCTCCAAGGACGAACTCTCCATCGGCGTCCTCGTCTCCGAGATCCTGAAGATCGTCGCGGAGATCGCCGGGCCGGAAGCGCCCGCGGAGGCCGTGGGCGAGATGAAGGACCTCGACGCCGAGCAGACGCGCAAGTTCTTCAAGAAGCTCCTGAAGGAGATCGGGAAGGCGGTCGAGCAGGCGTTGGGCGCCCCCGAGTCGCCGGCCGAGGCGATCGAGAGCCCGAAGGTGGAGGCCCGCGTCGAGCAGGCGCTCCAGAAGATCGTCGCGAAGATGACTCCCGTCTCGGAGGAGACCGCGGCCCCGGAGCGCCGCTCCCTCGTGGAAGTCTCGCAGGAGGCGATCCGGCCGCAGGAGGCCGTCGAGGAGACGCGGACCGAGGCGCCGAAGGCGGCCGAGTCGAAGAGCGTTTCGGTGAGGCTGCAGACGATCGAGATGAACCTGGAGAAGGCGGTCGAGCGGACGCTCGCGGACGCGAACCAGGAGATGGCCGCGGCGCTCGAACTGAAGCCGAAGACGAAGGCGACGGGCCCGGTGATCACGGCCCTGCCGTCCGCCGTCGAGGGCGTGGCGGAGGCGGGCCGCGCCGGACGCTCCTCCGAGGGGCAATCGAACTCGTGGCAGAGCGCCTACAACCAGAACTCGTCCCAGAAGGGGCTCGACGGCTCGGCGCGCGCGGAGAAATCCGCCTCGAACCTCCGCCCCCAGACCGCGCCGGTCTTCGACCAGATCGTGCAGAACATGAAGGTGGCGGTCTCGGAAGGGAAGACCGAGGCGACGATCCGGCTGAAGCCGGAATTGCTGGGCCGCGTCGAGATGAAGATCACCGTCGAGGACGGGAAGGTGAACGTGAGGTTCACGGCGGAGAACAACGCCGTGCGCGCGGCGATCACCGAGAACATCCAGGATTTGAAGAAGAACCTCGCGGAGGCGGGACTCGAGGTGGAGACCGTGAACGTGGCCCTGGCCGGCGAGTTCGGCGACGCGGACACGGAGAACCGCGAGAAGGAGGACGGCCCGGCCCGGGCCGCCCGGGGCGCGTATGCGGGCGAGGAAGAGGAGGAGGAGGAATCCTTCTCCGACGTCGCCCGCGCCGTGGTGGACGGCTCGACCGTCCGGTACGTGGCGTAAGGGGAGCGTGACGCGTGGCTGACGTGAAGGTCGATCCGAGCCGGTTGCCGATCGAAGGCATCGGGCAGGTCGGCCGGACGCCGCCGAAACCCGATCCCGCGAAAGCGGGGGAGACCGGTTTCGACCGGATCCTCCGGGAGCGCGTCACGGGGCTCAAGTTCTCGGCGCACGCCGAGGAACGGATCCAGAAGAGGGGCATGGCCCTCGGGGTGGAGGAACTGGAACGGCTGAAGTCGGGCGTCGAC
>CAZWVM010000212.1:0-5783 GCA_964637705.1 uncultured bacterium | reverse complement strand
CTCGCGCTCGCCATCGGCGCCGCCGTGCTCGTCGTCGTCGCGGGGGCCTCGCTCGCCTTCGCCACCCGCATCACGCGCCCGGTCAAGGCGATGGCGGCGGCGGCGCACCGCCTGGCCGACGGCGATCTCGCGGCGCGCCTCGAGGTCAAGAGCCGGGACGAACTCGGCCAGCTCTCCGCGGATTTCAACGCCATGGCCGAGCGCTTGAAGCGGACGATCGGGAATCTCGATCGCCGTTTGAAGGACATGACGGCCCTCTACGAGGCGAGCGCGATCATCAACGTGAGCGCGGACCTCGAGGAGGTCGCCGCGCTGGCGTCGGAGGTGCTGGCAAACGGGTTCGGCGCCGAGGCGGCCGTCTTCCTGGGGACGGACGAAGGCGAACTGCGGCCCGTGCACAGCCACGGCCCGGTCCGGGTCGAGTCGCCGATCCCGCGCGACGCGGGATTCGTCAAGGCCGCCTTCGAGACGCGCGAGGCGCAGATCTTCCCCGACCCGGCCGACGACGAGCGCCTGAGCGGCCGGCTCCCGGCCGCGTTCCTCCGGGACCGCGCCTGGCTCGTCGCCGTTCCGCTGGTCGCGGCCCGCCGCGAGGCCGGGCTCCTTCTCTTCGCCGGAGGCGGGACCGCGCCGGACGAGGAGGAGTTGAAACTCCTCTCCGTTCTCGGCAGCCTCCTCTCGCCGCCCTTCTTCGCGGCCGGGAGCGCGGGCGTGCGCCTGCTCTGCGAGGAGCCGGTGAAGGCCCTCGCCGACATGATGAAGCGCATGGACCGCCTGGATTCACATTGCGCGATCGTCGCGGTGGAGGCGCGGACGGCCGCGGAGGGGGCGCGCATCGCCGGTTTCGTCGCCGCGAAGGCGGCCCACGCATACCGGGTCTCGCCCGCCTGCGTATTGGCCCTGCTGCCGGGCGCGAGCGCGGTGGAGGCGGAAGCGGAGATCTCGGCGGCGATCGGGGACCATGCCGGAGTGAAGTCGGTCCGGTCGCTGGGATACCCGGACGAGGAGGGATCGGCGGAGGACCTGGTCGCGCGGATCCTCGCGCGAGCCTAGGCGGAGCCGGCCGTGACCGACGAGCGGGTGATCACGGGCGACGTGGACGCCCGGACGGGCGGCGTCGAGCATGACGGCTTCGTGAGGATCTCCGGCGACGTCCGCGACGGGATGACCGTGAGCGGCAAGACGGGCGTGCAGGTGATGGGGCACGTCCTGCACGGCCGCATCTTCTCCGACGGCGACATCACGATCTTCGGGGACGTGAAGGGCGAGGAGGGAACGCTCATCCGCGCCGGCAAGCGCCTCATCGTCAGGAGCGTCGAGAACGCGGCGCTCGTCGCCGACGCGGTCATCTGCCAGGGGTCGCTCCGCCGATGCCGCATCCACGCCTACACGCTCATCGAGGCCTCCAGCGGGGAAGGGGAGGTCGCGCACGTCCAGTGCCGGACCGGGGACCGCTTCGTGGCCAATGTTCTCGGCGCCGCCGGGGACCACGAGACGGTCATCGACGTGGAGATGGCCGAGAAGAACCGCCACCTGAAGAAGCTGTTGGCCGCGGAGGAGGCGATCCGCGAGGCGAACGAGGAGCTCGAGCGGCTCCAGCGGGTGGTCCAGATGGTGAAACTGATGGGCGAGAAGGTCCGGGCGCTCAGCGAGGAGAAGCAGCGCGAGCTTCGCGAGAAGCTGCAGAGGGCCCTGGAGCTCCAGGCGCGGATCCGCGCGCTCGAGGAGACGCGCGAGAACTGCTCGGCCGAGATCGACAGGATCGTGGAGGGAGGAGAGAAGCATCCCGTCGAGGTCCGCAAGCGCGTGATGCGCGGCGTCAAGGTGCGGATCGACGGAACCGATTTCGAACTCTCCGAGAGCCTCGGTTCCGGAGCGGTCTTCTACAAGCGCAAGCGGGTCGTCTTCAGGGTGCTGTAAGAAAAGGGGACATTCTCCTTTTTCGGACTGAATGACTGAAACAGTGGAATGTCCCCTTTTTCCTTTTTCACGCCGGGTTCAAGGGGGGCTTCAGGGAGTTGCAGGGGTGTTTCGCTCCAGGGCGAGCAGGGCCAGCATCGTTCCCGGGCCGATGGCCCGGTCCTCCCGGATGCCGTAGGCGGCCTGGAGTTTCTCCACCGCCTCCGTCGTGCCCTCTCCGAAATAGCCGTTCGGCGGGTTCCGCAGGAGGCCGGCCCCGGCGAGGATTCGCTGGGCCGCGAGGAGGTCGTCGCCGCGCATGCCCCGCGCGAGCGTGCGCTCCATCCAGGGGCGGGCCGGGACGAGGTAGGCGAGGGGATAGGCGTCCTCGGGCAGGCTCAGGCGCACCAGCCCCCGCTCGGCCGTCTCGATCGTCCACGCCCCGTTCTCGATGCCGGTGACGAGCGCGGGTTCCGCGCTGTTCAAGAGGGGATTGCCGGGCAGGAGCAGGGCGGGCAGGCGCAGGGCCTGCGCGGAGGCCGACGTGATGCGGACGCGGACGAGCCGCAGGCCGGTCGCGCGCGCGACCGCTTCGACCCTCATCGCGTCCAGCCCGTCGGGAGCCGACAGGCCCCAGGAGGAGACGAGGTGACGCAGGGGGCTCTCCGCGGCGCGCGCCGCGGCGGCGGGCGCCGGCGACGCCGGCGGGACGGCGTGCGGGACGGCGGCCGGGGAGGGGTTCGCCCCGCGCATCGCGATGCCGGCGTAGGTGAGGAGCGCCGCAGCGGCCGCGACGACGGTCAGGGCGAGCCAGGGGAAGGCCCGGCGCGGCGCGGCCGCGTCGAGGTGCTCGAAGCCCGCGATCACGCTCTCCACGATCCGCTCGTCCACCGCGTCGACCTTCTCGCTCGCGGCGGCCAGGAGAGCCTGGTCGCAGAGGATGTTGATGACGCGCGGCACGCCCCGCGCGTAGTCGTGGAGGACCGCGATAGCGCGCGGGGTGAAGGAGACGGGGCGCGCGGGGGAGGCGAGCTGGATGCGGTGCGCGATGTACGCCGCGGTCTCATCCTCCTCCATCGGCATCAGGTGGTACGTCACGGCCACGCGGCTGCGCAACTGCTTCAGCTCGTTACGCGCGAGGAGGCGCTGGAGCTCGGGCTGTCCCATCAGGACGATCTGCACGAGCTTCTCGGTCTCGGTCTCCAGGTTGGAGAGCATGCGCAGGGTCTCGAGGGCTTCGATGGAGAGGTTCTGGGCCTCGTCGATGAAGACCACGACCGTGCGCCCGGCCTCGAACTCGGCCAGCAGGAACTCGTTCAGGGCGTCGACCAGGCCCTTGACGCCCGCGCCGGCGATCCTTTCGCGCGCGATGCCGAGATCCTCCGCCACCGCCTCGAGGAGATCCCGGGCTCCGAGCCCGGTGTTGAAGACGACGGCGAAGCGCACGGTGTCGCCGAGGAGCGTGCAGAAGTGGCGCATCAGGGTCGTCTTGCCGCTCCCGACCTCCCCCGTCACCACCACGAACCCCTTCCCCTCGCTCACGCCGTAGTGGAGCGCCGAGAGCGCCTCCTCGTAGCGCCGGTGGCCGAAGACCATGCGGGAGTCCGGCGTGACGTGGAAGGGGGGGCGCGTGAAGCCGAACCAGCTCTCGGCCGAGACGAACTCCGGCCGCGTCTCGGTTCCGGGGCCGCTCGCCGCCTCGGTCGTCATACGGGCCGCCCGACGAGGCGCGAAGCAAGGATGCGGCCGAAGGAGACGAAATTGCCGTTCAGGTCGAGGCTGTCGTTGGTGAGGAGGTTCTTCGTGACGGCGTCGATGCAGCGCGAGGCCGGGCAGGTCGGTTCCGCGATCCGGAACGGGCACTGTCGTTTCACCGCGCGCGTGACAGCGTCGTCGCGCAGGACGGACCCGAGGTAGAGGATCTTGATGCCCAGCAGCTTATCGGCGTCCTTGACGAATTTGCGCGCGGTCTGGAGTCCCTCGGAGAGCGAATCGACCCGGTTGACGACGATGAGAGGCCGGAAGGTCTCCAGGGTCTTCTCCCACGTCGAGCGGAGCGCCGCCGGCGCTCCCTCCGCGATGCCCGCCGTCAGCTTCTGGAAGTTTCCGTGCGTCTCCTCCAGCCTCCGGTCGAACTCCTGACGCGCCTCCGCGTCATACTCCATCTCCTGCCGCGCCCGGCGGATCAGCGCGTTCTTGATGAAGACGTAGGCGTCGCGAACGGAGGAGGGCTCGGGGTTGAGGACGACGAGTCCCGAGGGCGTCATGGCGAAGAAATCGAGGATCTCCTTGGACGCGGAGGCGCCGAGATCGAAGACGACGAGGGAGGCCTGGAGGCGCGAAATCTGGGACATGATGCTCCGGCGCTGCTGGTAGTAGAGGTTGCCCAGGAGCAGGGTTGCCTCCTCGGCGCCCGCGATGAAATCCAGCTGGGGGTAGCGCGTGCGGCAGACGAGCCGCGCCATGTCGTCGATGGTGCGGTCGACGAGGTCGTTGAGGGAGGTCTCGGGGCGGACGCCGAGCACGAGGTCGGTGTTGGGGAGACCGAGGTCGCCGTCGATCAAGAGCACGCGCTTCTCGGTGCCGTGGAAGGAGAGCCCGGCGGTGATCGAGAGGTTGACGGCGACGTTGGTCTTTCCGACGCCGCCCTTGCCGCTGGCGATCGGGACGAGGCGCACACCGGAGAGGAGGTCGCGGTCGGCCGGGGGAGGGGCGGTATGGGGACGCGCCGGGTGATGTGCGCCGTCCCGGGGCGGGGTCTCCCGCACCATCTCGGCCCAGCGGGTGCGGGCCGCCTCGCGCAGTTTTTGAAGGACCTGGCTCACGACAGGAGGAGCATATCGGGGGAGGGGATCAGGAAAAAGGCAAATAGCGCGGTTCCGGCGGCCATCCCGTCAAAGAAAAACCCGCGGTCTTTCCGGAGAAAGAGCCGCGGGTTCGCGGGTCGACCGGTTACTCGAAAAAGTTGCCCTCGAGGTACCCGGAGGCGGTCCCGTTGAGGATGACGACGATGTCCTGGTCGGGCGTGAAGTCGGCGGCGATCTTCAGGGCGCCGGCGATGACGCATCCGCCGGCCGGGCCGACGAGGATCCCCTCGGTCCGGGCCAGATTCTTCGCCGCCTCGAGCGCCTCGGCCGCCGAGACCGAGACGGTCTTGGAGATCACGGACTGGTTCAGGGAGGGTGGAACCATGCCGACGCCGATGCCCTGCGCCGCGTGGGCGCCGGGCTTGCCGCCGGAGAGGACCGCGGATTCGGACGGCTCGACCGCGAAGACCTTGATGTTCGGGTTGAGGGCCTTCATGACCTCGGCGCACCCCGAGAGGGTTCCGCCGGAGCCGATGCCCGCGACCAGCGCGTCGACTTCCTTGCCCAGGACCTTCACGATCTCCTGGGCCGTCGTCTTCCGGTGCGCCTCGTTTGCGGCCTGCGACTCGTAGATGCTCACGAGCACCCGCGACCCCGGGCTCTCGTGCACATACTCGTTCGCCCGCGCGATCGTGCCCGCCACGCGCTCCTTCTCGGGCGTCCTCATCACCTCGGCGCCGCAGGCGCGGATCTGCCGCGCGAAGCTCTCGGGCACGTCTTCCGGCATGACCGCGACCATCTTGTATCCGCGGACCGCGGCCGCGATCGCCGCCGCGACGCCGCCCGGGCCGTCGGTGGGGACGACGAGCGTGGAATCCTTCAAGAGCCGCCCGTCCTTTTCCGCGGCGCCGATCAGGTGGTGGATCACCCGCTCGCAGGAGTTCGCGCCGGGCAGGAAGTTCTCGAGCTTCAGGAAGATCGAGGGGCCGGGACGGGGAGCGAGCCGCGAAGCCTGCAGGATCGGGGTCTGCGCCGAAAGGTCCAGGACGCTCTCGATGAGCGCGCGGTTGGATGAGG
>CAZWVM010000211.1:0-5830 GCA_964637705.1 uncultured bacterium | reverse complement strand
TCCTGGTTGTTGCAGGCGAAGTGCTTGGTGGAGGTGCCGATGCCGCGGCTCTGGACGCCGCGGACGTAGGCGACGGCGAGGCGGGAGATGAGCCAGGGGTCCTCGGCCATGCTCTCGAAGTTGCGGCCGCCCAAGGGGGTCCGATGGATGTTGATGCAAGGGCCGAGGATGATGTTGCGGCCGCGGGCGCGGACCTCGTCGGCGAGAGCCACGCCGAACCGCTCGACGAGTTCAGGGTCCCAGGAGGCGCCCATGGTGACGAGCGTGGGGAAGGCGGTGTTCTTGCCGAAGTTGTCGCGGACGCCGTGGGGACCGTCGGTCATGAGGAGGGGCGGAATACCGAGGCGGGTGTTGGTGTAGCCGTCCATGAAGTCCTTGCCGCAGATCTGCTCGAGCTTTTCTTCGAGCGTCATCTGTCCGATGAGCGCGGTGATGCGGATCTCGGTGTCGCTCGGGACCTCGGCGGCCGCCGCGGCGTCACTGCCGGCGGGCGCGTTCACAGCGGCCGGCGGCGCGGAGGTGCCGCAGGCGAGCAAGAGCCCGAGAACCGGGGCGAGGAGAAAAAAGGGACGTCCGAGGCGAAAACTCTCCGTGGAACCGCAAACCCGCGAGGTCGTCATAAGGGCGATGATACCGCTTTCATCAGGAGAATGGAAGGACTTCGTGACGATTTCATCGCGCCGAGGCCGGGCCGACCGCGAGGCGATCGCGCCGCGCGTGGAAGTTACATCCCGGCGGACGCGCGCGCCGGGACTCTTGAGGAGTCAAAGAACGGTGTCAGGCATACGCTTTTACGCTTTCGGCGGCAATGGAGCAATTCGTGCCTCCTCAAGGCTCTATCTGATGAGATTGAAAGATGGCCTGGAAGCGCAAGAACGTATGCCTGACACCCTTTGCACCCGCGCGATGCAACGCAGGAACTCGACGGGAAAGAGCCCGCGTCCTTTCATGGTTTTCTCCTTGCTCATGGCTTTCGGCCGCGCCGTCTCTCCCCCAGTCGATTCAGCGCCGCGACCGTGGCGCCGGCCTGGTGCGCGGCCGCGATGCGCGCCTCGGGCGTGGCGGCGCGGGAGATGTCCGGCGTGCCGGTCAGGCGTCGATTGCGGTTCCACGCGGAGGGAAGGAGCGAGAGGAACAGTGTCAGGCGGCTACATTCCTACATCCGCCGCACGGCGATTCATCTCGCCTTTTTCCAGCCGATGAATATTCAATAGTTCGATGGGGTCCGGGATGCTGAGATGTAGTTGCCTGACACCGTTGCTGATGAGGGCCGTGGTGCAGGCGTTGACAACTATAACGCAACACGTTATAGATCAATGGCCGGTGGCTCATCTGCTTTCGCTGGATGGAGGGAGATGCCGAAGACGTCGAGATCGTCGATTACCACGGCTAGGAGGTTGAGATGAAGCTCAGGAATGTTCACCCCGGCGAGGTATTGCTGGAAGAGTTCATCAAGCCCATGGGGTTGAGCCAAAATCGGCTGGCCCGGGCGATATCCGTGCCGCCCCGGCGGATCAACGAGATCGTTCTTGGCAAGCGGTCCGTGAGTGCGGACACCGCGTTGAGGTTGGCACGCTATTTCGGCACGTCCGAGAGATTCTGGATGGGCCTTCAGTCGGATTACGACCTGGAGCAGGCGCGCAAATCCCTCGGTTCTCGCTTGAACCGTCAGATCCGCCGTCACGCGGCGTGACGGACGGTGTCAGGCATACGCAGTTACGCAGTGGCTAAGGGTGAATAGAACCAACAATATGTCAGGATCTCATGGTGTCATGGCCGCTGACTTCGGTATCTGCGTAACTGCGTATGCCTGACACCCTTCTTGCTGTCCTCCTCCTCGCCGGTTCCGCCGCGCTCTTCGGCGATGTCGTCCGGGTCGCCGGGCCGGCGCTTCTCGAACTCCTCGGGAAGATCGGCGCCGATCCCGTGGCCGCGGCCGCGATCCGCGATCTCCCCCTTCCTCTCCTCGCCGCGCTCGTCCTTCTCCTCGCGGCCTACCGCCTCGGGCGCTGGTGCGGGGGCCGGACGCGCGACGAGTCCTTCGGGATCGGCGCGCTCGTCCTCTCGCTCCTCCCCATCCTCTGGTCGCTCGTCCGGCCTCTCAACGATCCCGGGCTCCTCTTCGCGCTCCTCCTCCCCGCGCTCTGGCAGTCGTGGCGGCGCGCTGCGGCCCTTCCGGCCGAGGCACGCGGCTTTCTCCTCCCTGCCGATCCCTTCGATCGCTTCCTCCGCCGCTTCGGCGCCGCCTCTCTCGCCTGGGCCTTCCTCTTCTCGCTCGTTCCCCCCAGCGGCATGGACGCCCTCGTCTACCACCTCGGCCTGGGCGCGCAATACCTCGCCCGCGGGCACCTCGCTCCGCCCGACGCGACGGTCTACTACCAATACACGCAGGCCGGCGAGATGCTTGCGATGCTCGGCATCGCGGCGGACCGCGCCGGCACGGCTTCGAACATTCTCCTCGGGCTTTCGCTTCCCCTCTTCGCCTTCGCGGTCGCCCGCGCGGCCGGGGCCTGGACCGCGGATCGCTCTCTCGCCGAATCCGAGCGCGCCCGTTCGATCGCCTTCGCCGTCGCCGCGGCCTTTCCTCTCGGCGTCATCCTCGTCGCCCACACCAAGCCGGATCTCCTCGCTCTCGCCCTCTTCACGCTCGCCTGCGCCGCGCTCGCGCCCGCCTCACCCTCGCCTCTCCGCGCCGCCGCCTTCGCGGGCGGCGCCGTGGCGGTGAAACTCTCGGCGGCCTACGCCGCCGCGCCCCTCGTGATCTGGCTCATGCTCCGCGCGCGCCGCTCGCCCTCGCGCCTCCTCCTCGTCCCCCTCCTCGCGCTTCTCCCCTCCGCCCCGTGGCTCCTCTCGAATCTCGCGCAAACCGGCCATCTCCTGCCGCAGACCGCGCACATCGCTCCGGCCCTGGCCGGTTCCCTCGGAGCGGCCTTCCTCGCCCGCACGGCCCGCATCTTCGCCGCCACCTTCCTCGTCATCACCGAGGGCATCGACGGTCCCTTCGGAGCGCCCCTCGCCGCCGTCGCGCTCGCGGCCCTCGCCCCGCTCGCCCGCCGCGACCATCCCCTGCGCCCGCTCTCCGTCGTCGGCTTCGCGGCGATCCTGCTCTGGTTCACCTCCGGCGGCGGCAGTCACGCCTACGCCGCCTCCGGCCTCTTTCGCTTCGCGCTTCCGGCCTTCGGCGCGCTCCTCCCCGCCGGCGCGGCCGTCCTCGCCGCCCGCACGCTTGACGGCGGTCCGCCCGCGAAGGCGCTCCGGCTCTCCCTCACCGTCTCTCTCGCTTTCTCCCTCGCCACCACCGTCCTCGTGCCCTTCTCGGTCCAGCCTGCTCCCCTGCGCCTGGTCGGTCTCGTGAGCGAGGATCAATACATGGCGCGGTGGCTCACGTCGCACGAGACGATGAAGCGCGCCGACGTGGTTCTTCCTCCGGATGCGAAGATCCTCACGATAGGCGAAGCGCGGCTCTTCCCTCTTCATCGGGACGCGGTCTTCGACGTGGATGCCGATCTCCCTCGCGCGCTCCGGGCCGTCCACGAGGCCGGGCACGACACGCAGGTCTTTGCTCGCTGGGTTCTCTCTCAGGGCGTCTCGCACATCCTCTACACGCCCGACTGGTACGCGACGAAGATCGCGATCGGGCTCGCCCCTGCGCCGCCCTGCCCCGCCGACCGCCGCGCGCTGGAGGATTACCTCGACCGCTTCACGACGCCGGTCGTGGAGGACGAAGCACGTCGGGTCTACCTGTATCGGATCGATTGAGGTTGTTTCTTCCAGAAGGTCTGCGAATTCACATGGATGAACAGGAACTTCAGGAACAATACAGCACCAGAATTGAATCCTGAACATTCTGTATATCCATGTTCATAGCTCACCTGCATTCGGCACGATCGTCGCCGTATCCCGCTCCCAGATCTGAACCGCCGGGACCGCCCTTCCCTCGAACTCGAAGGTCACGCGCGATCCGTAGATCATTCGCCAGCCCGGCGCACCTCCGTGGAAGTAGAGCCTCCCGAACAGGCCCTCGATGATCTTCGGCGCGCCGTCGGGCCGATACTTCGCCGCATACCCGCCGCTCGCGAGGTCGGTCAGGAAGAGATAGCGCGCGCGCTTCTCGTCGGCGAGCCGCGTCGCCTCTTCCGCGCCCAAAAAGAGAATCCGGTGCGCCGTCGCACGACCGGTCTCCCCTGTATGGAAGGCGTTCGCCATGACGGGCGCGCGCCCGAGCTGGAGGATTGCCGGTCCCAGGTCCCATGCCGCGACCGTGCACCAGGCCGGCCGCGTCTCAGGATCGAGAAAGTCCCCGGCGGACGGATCGTCGCGCAACACGCCCATGGCCTCGACGACTTCCGGCGCGGGATCGGGCGGCCAGGTCGGGATCTCTGCGAGCCCGCGAGCGACCGGGAATGCGCAAACGATGCCCAACGCCAGTGCCATCCCTCTCCCCCGCCGCCGAGCCAGCCACTCCAGCCCCTCGGCCAGCGCGAAGGCGCACGGCAAGGCGAGATAGACGACGAAGCGCGCCTCGATGAGTGCCAGGGGCAGGGCGACGACGCTCGCCGCAAGAAGCCCGGCAATCATCGGTTCCCGCCGCCGCGGCCACCAGAGAGGGAGGACCGGCAGGAGGAGAAGGAAGCCCGGCGATAGCGCGACAACGGCCTTGAAGAAGTCGCGGACGTTCGAGATCAGCGGCTGGGCCTCGGGGATGTCGGCCAGCCAAGGATTGGCGAAGTAGCTCCAGCCCGCGACCGGCACGGCGAGGGCGGCGCCGGCCATGATCGCCAAACCGGCTCGGCCCGGCACCCGGCGAAGGAGCGCCGCGCCGACCCCGGTCACGACGATCACCGGCCAGGTCGTGGAGAGCAGGGGGGAGAGGAGTGAGAGAGTTATGAGGCCCAGAGGTGAGAAAAGTCCGCCGCCCCCCCCCAGGACTACGGCCCCTGCCAAGAGAAGCGGTTCGAGGCAGTGGTGGTCGATCGCCCCAAGTGACGTCGGGAATACGACGGCCGGCAGGAATACGAACCAGGCCGGCCCCCAGCGCGGCCGATCCGGCGCGAGGAGCAGAACCGAGGCGGCGAGCCCGAGGATGACCGGCAGGAGGTGGAGGGAGGACGGCCCCGCGAGAGCCAGGACCCACCCGCCCATCCGGTCATAGAGGTCCGGCCAGTGAACCTCCTGCCCCTCGGGATAGTTGATCCATTCGTCCGGTCCCGCCAGGCCGCCGTCCCGGGCGAGTTCCATGCGCCTGAGGTGATAATAGGAGTCGGGTCCACCCACGAGAATCGGTCCTTCGGCCCGGTAGGCTCCCGTCATGGGGAGCATACGAACCAGCCCGCCCAACAATACAATTACTAAACATATTCCCCATCGGGAACGGAGCGCCATCATCGGCAACCGGAGAGGTTCATAGGGCTAAACGATAGCCGAGAAACGGATATGTCAAGGGGGAATCCCTCTAAAAATGACGATTGACCATGAGTTTAACTCTTATATTTACAATACATTGAATCGTTTCATCATCCTCTGACCCATTTTTCTCGAATTTTTCAGGGCATGAATGCCGATTCTATGCTATGTTGTATGCTAGTTATCTCACGAAGGGAGGTGAATTGCAAAGTGATCGACATTCGTGAACTCAAGGCTCAGGAGTCCGGACAGGGAATGGTGGAGTACGGCCTGATCATCGGCCTTATCGCCATCATCGTCATCGCCGTTTTCGTGGCGCTTGGCGGCCCGCTCCGTAATATGTTCTCCAACGCCGTTGGCACGCAGACGATGGGTCAGAACCAGGCCGCTCTTTCCGCCGGGATCTACTGATCTTTCTCTCGTTGCA
>CAZWVM010000210.1:4733-5897 GCA_964637705.1 uncultured bacterium | reverse complement strand
CTGGAAGTGAAGGCCGACTGCTCGAGCTTCCCGTCCGACGTCAAGAAGTGGTGCGAGAAGATGGGCAAGGTTCTCGTCTTCTGCCGCGACGAGGGCGGCGGCAAGTTCACGGCCCAGATCCAGTTCTAGGCTGAGAGAGTCTTGACGGTCCCGGGCGGTGAAAACCGCCCGGGTCCGGGAACGAATTCTTCGGCGCGGATCATCATCGGTCTCGGCAACCCGATCGTTTCCGATGACGCGGTGGGATTACGCGCGGCCGAACTGCTCGGCGCGTGCCTGCCGGGCGTCGTGGTCGAGCAGTCGGTCATCAACCTGGATCTCCTGGAGGCGATGGACGGCTTCGAGAGCGTCGTCGTCGTCGATGCGATGAGGACCGGGGAACACGAACCCGGGACGGTGGTGCGCATCGAAGAGGCCGCGTGGGCGGGCCTGAAGAATTTCGCGTCGCCTCATTCCCTGAACCTTCCCGCGGTCCTGTCCATGGGTCGGAAGCTGGGATACAGGTTGCCGGAAGCGATCCGCGTGTACGGGATCGAGGTTCAGGACCTGGAGACATACGCGGAAAGGATGACGCCGGAGATCGAGGCGGCGTTGCCCTCGATCGTCGCGAGGATCAGGACATGGGAAGAGGATGAAGCGTAGGAAGAGGGGAACGCCCGAAGAGGCCCTCGAGAGGCTTCATCAGCTCGAAGGCTCTCTCGTCGTCGCCGCGGAGACGGTCGGCGAGGGCCGGGTTCTCGAACGGGTCGACGCGGAAGCCCTGCGCGACGCGTTTGCGGGCCTCTCCGCGATCCTCGGGGACCTCGCTCTCGACGGGTTCACCCGGGTGAGCGAGAGCCTCCGCCTCATCGTCGAGGAAGGACTCAATCACCGCCTTCCCTTCAACGCGCGCCTGCTTCTCATCCTCCAGGAGTCCACGGACGACCTCACCCTCGCTCTCGACGAGTTCCGCCGGACGAACGCTCCTGGCGACGAATCGTGGCTCCACGTCACGATGGACCGCCTTCAGCTCTTCCTGCCGGACGAGGAAGAGACGAGAGCCGCCGCGGGCCCGGCCGTGCCGGCGGACCGCCCGGCCGGCGCCGACGATGAGCCCCCGCCGTGGGACTCGTCGGACTACGAGGAGATCGTGGACGACTTCTGCGCGGAGGCGGAGGAGATCCT
>CAZWVM010000210.1:0-4633 GCA_964637705.1 uncultured bacterium | reverse complement strand
CGTCGGACTACGAGGAGATCGTGGACGACTTCTGCGCGGAGGCGGAGGAGATCCTGGAGTCGCTGGACCGGGACATCGTGAAACTCGAGAACCATCCGGGCGACCGCGACGTCATCAACTCGATCTTCCGATCCATGCACACCCTCAAGGGCTCCTCCGGCATCATCAACTACAAGAAGCTCAACGTCATCGCTCACCGCACGGAGGATCTCTTCGACGAGATCCGGCAGGGAAAACGCTCCGTGACCCCGCCGCTGGTGAACGCGATCCTCGCCTCCATCGACGTTCTCCGGAAACTGGTCGCCGCGGCGCGCCGGCGCGACGACGCCTCCTCCATCGCCGCTTCCGCCTGCCTCGCCTCCCTGCGGCAGGCGGCCGAGGAGAGTTCGGAGGAGGCGGGTGCGGCCCCGGATGCGGGGCTGCCGACGCCCGATACGGCGACCGCGCCGGCCCCCGAGTCGAAGGCGGCGGCCGGCCAGCAGTCCCTGCGCGTCGCGATCGAGAAGCTCGACAAGGCCATGAATCTCGTCGGGGAACTCGTCATCAACCAGGGCGGATACGTGCAGGAACTCCACAACATGCGCAATCTCCTCCCCGAGATGGACCGGCTCGTTTCGCGCCTCCGTCTCTCCATCCGCCATCTCTTCGAGCCGGAGACCACGGAAGACCTGCGGAGAAAGATCGAGCTGATGGCCCGGCAGGCGGCGCCCGCGGGCGCGACGCGCGAGCATGGCCTCGATTTCGCCCGCGCGGTCAACGAGGAGATGACCGCCTTCATCGCCCGGAGCCTCGGCGCCGCGGGGTCCGGCGACGCGGGCGGGATCGAGGCGATCACCCAGGACTACGAGCGCGTGAAAAGCGTCCTGGAGGAACTTCTCGTCGATCTCGACCACTCCGCCGACTACATCGGCCAGATCACGGGCGAGTTGCAGCAGGCCATGATGAGGACCCGCATGGTCCCGGTCTCCCAGCTCTTCAACCGCTACCCGCGCCTGGTCCGCGACCTCGCGCGCAACGTCGGCAAGAAGGTCGACCTGACGGTGAGCGGCGAGGAGACGGAGATGGACAAGGCGATGGTCGAGGATCTCGCCGACCCCCTGATGCACATCATCCGCAACTCCCTGGACCACGGGATCGAGCGTCCCGAGGCGCGGCTCGAGAAGGGCAAGCCCGAGGAAGGGCGCCTCTTCATCGCGGCCTACTACGAGGGGAGCCAGGCCGTCATCGAGATCACGGACGACGGAGCGGGCATCGACCCCGCCGCGATCCGCGACGCCGCGATCGCGAAGAAGCTCGTCACGGAGTCGGAGACCGCCACGATGACGGACGACGACCTCGTGAACCTCATCTTCCTCCCCGGTTTCTCCACCGCCCGGGAAGTCAGCGAGCTGTCCGGGCGCGGCGTGGGCATGGACGTCGTCAAGAACAACGTGACGCGCCTCAAGGGCATGATCGAACTGCGCTCGATCCCCGGGGAGGGCACGACGATCCGGATCCGCCTTCCCTTGACGCTGGCCATCATCCAGACGCTCCTCGTGCGCGTCCGCAACGAGGTCTTCGCCCTGCCGCTCTTCACGGTCGAGGAGACGATACACCTCGAACTCGCGCACGTGCGGCGCGTGGGCGATCGCGAGGTCTTCAACCTGCGCGAGAACGTCCTGCCGCTCATCCGGCTCGACCAGGCCCTCTCCCTCTCCGAGGAGACCCTTCGCGGGTCCTCCTACCTGCCGGTCGTGATCGTGTCCACGGGCCAGAAGCGCGTCGGCCTGATGGTGGACCAGCTGCTGGGGAAGAAGGAGATCGTGATCAAGGCGCTGGGGTCCCTCTTGAAGCGCGTTCCCTTCGTCTCGGGATCGACCATCATGGGCGACGGATCGGTGATCCTGATCCTCGATGTGCCCGAGATCGTGGAACAGCTCGGACGCGCGGCCCTGCGCGTCGTCCCGGGGTCCGCGCGGAACGACTCGTCGGGGGAACGCAAGGGGCGGGCCCTGATCGTCGACGATTCCCTGACCGTGCGGAAGGGCGTGGCGAAGATGCTCACGGAGGACGGGTTCGAGGTGACGACCGCCGAGGACGGGGCGGAGGCGCTGCAGAGGGCGAAAGAGGGGACGTACGACGTGGTGCTCGTCGACATCGTGATGCCGAAGATGGACGGATACAAGGTCGTCGAGGAGTTGAGAAAACTGAAGTCCTACAAGGAGACGCCGGTCTTCATCGTCTCCGCGAAGGGCCAGAAGCTGGACAAGAAGAGGGGTTTCGACGTCGGCGCGGACGAGTATATCGTCAAGCCGATCGAGAAGAGCCTCCTGGTGCGCACCATCGCGAAATACCTCGGGCGCCAGGCGGTCGGTGAATGATGAAACAGGAAGAACAAAGGAGATGGGCGGAATGAAGAGCTTGAGGGAATGGGTTCGCAGGCAGCCGATGAGGTTCATCGTGGGGGGCGTCGTGGTGCTCCTCGCCCTGGGCCTCGGCCAGTGGTGGATCAACCGTTCGAGCGACGCGGAACGCGTCGCGGTGGACGCGCGCCTCGAAACGGCCGAAGCCTCGATGCGGAGCCTTCTCGAGGCCCGCCGCCAGGAAAAGAACTACCTCCTGCGCGTCGGCGACGAGGTGAAGGCGGCCGAGGCCCTCGCCAAGTGGTCCTCCGCGCTCGACGCCCTCGAGAAGGATCTCGCCGGCCTGGGTCTCAAGGTCGAGGCCGAGGGCGCCTATCGCGAGACCTTCCGCGCCCTGTCGGGGCGCCGTGCCTCCTTCAACGAATACGAGGAGAAGCTGGTCCCCCCGGCGCGCGCCGCGCAGGCCGCGATCGAGGACTTCAAGAGGGCGGAGACGGCCGCCCGCGACGCGGCCACCGCCCGCGCCACGTCGATCCTCAACGGCTTCGCCGCGCTCCAGGTCGTCGTCGGCGTGCTCGTCGTCGCTCTCATAGCACTCGCCGGCTCCCTGCTCCTCGAGAACAAGCTCGCGGCCGAGGCGGCCGCCGAACAATCGAGGCACCTCATGGATTCGGCCAACGAGAAGGCCATGGAGATGGCCATCACCCTCTCGATGTATTTCGAGGTCCTGAACAAGGTCGCCGCCGGCGATCTCGAGGTCAGGGCCGTCGCCGATTCCCAGGACGAGCTCATGGCGCAGATGGCCGTGGTCATCAACTCCATGATCGACAACCTGAAGCAGAACAAGCGGCAGGTCGAGAGTTTCACGGCGGAACTGAAGGAGGAGAGCGAGAGGCTCAAGACGCGCGTCGACGATGTGCTCGGCGTGCTCGATGCCGTCGCGCAGGGGCAGTACGACGTCGCGGCGAAGAAGACCGGGACGGGCGACGAATTGGATCGCCTCGCCGAGGGCACGAATCACTGCGTCGAGAAGATCCGCGAGACGGCGGCCGCGGTGGCGAGAGCGCGCGAGGAATCCGACAACCTGTCGATGGACATGGCCATCAATCTCTCCCTCTGCTTCGAGGCCCTCTCCAAGCTCGCCGCCGGCGATCTCGCCTCGCGCGCGAACGTCGAGTCCTCCAACGAGCTGATCGTGCAGCTCGCCGAGGTCATCAATTCCACGGCCGCCAAGCTGCGCCAGAGCCAGGACGAGCTCACGACGAAGAACGCCCAGATCGAGGAGGAGGCCCGGAACCTCGTCACGCGCGTCGCGGAGATGCGCGAGGTGATGCAGGCCCTGGCCGCCGGCGACTTCACCCGGAAGGCCGCCGTCGCGGGACGCGACGAACTGACGGAACTGGCCCGCTCCTTCAACGAGTCGATCGCCCGCCTCAACAGCCTCATCTCACAGGTCGTCAACTCCACCGTCTCCATCGCCTCCGCGGCCCAGGAGGTGCTCGCCGCTTCGGCCCAGTTCGACAAGAACCTCAAGGAGGAGGCCAACCAGCTCAACGAGACGAGCGCCGCCATGACGGAACTCTCGGCGTCGGTCAAGGAGATGGAGAAGAACGCCAACCAGGTCGCGACCCAGTCCCACAAGTCGCTCACCGCGGCCGAAGAGGGGGGGCAGACGGTCGAGGCCGTGATCCAGCGTTTCGGCGGCATCCGGTCCGGCATCGAGAATTCCTCCCGCCAGGTCCTGGAACTCGGGAAGAAGGGCAAGGACATCGGCAAGATCGTCGAGGTCATCACGCAGATCGCCGAGCAGACGTCGCTCTTGGCCTTGAACGCCGCCATCGAGGCGGCCCGGGCGGGCGAGCAGGGCAAGGGATTCGCCGTCGTCGCCGACGAGGTTTCGAAGCTCGCCGACCGCGTCGCGCGATCGGCCAAGGAGATCGAAGAGCTGATCGACACGATGCAGTCCGTGACCGATGCCGCCGTCGAGGGGATCCAGAAGGGCGTGGAGGACATGAGGCAGGGCACGGCGATGCTCGACGAGACCGGCGGCGCCCTGCAGACCATCATCAAGGCCACCGGCGAGACCGACCAGCTCATCGCCGAGATCGTCACCGCGGTTCACCAGATGGCCTCCGTCTCCAATAACATCGCCACCGCGATCGCCAGCATCTTCAACATCTCCAAGGAAGGCGTACAGGCCTCCAACGAGCTGTTGCAGGAGGGCAATTCCCTCATGACGGTCGCCACCGGCCTGCAGAAGATGGTCTCGGAGTTCAAGATCCAGTCATGAG
>CAZWVM010000209.1:0-5922 GCA_964637705.1 uncultured bacterium | reverse complement strand
AGGTCGACGAGCTTTCCGCCGTCCGCGAGGTCTCGCTCGCCGTCGGGGCGATCCTGGATTTCACGGATATGATCCGCGCGATCCTGGACCTGATCACCACCCACTACGGCATCACCAAGGCGCTCATCTACCTCCAGTCTCAGGACGAGGATTGGTTCGAGATCGTGGGCGCGCGGGCCGGCGGGCAGGACATCTCGCCGTCGCGCGTCCTGCAGAAGCGGATCCGGCGCGGGTCGGGACTCGTCGGCCGGGCCGCGGAGGAACGGCGCGAGGTCATCGAGTGCCGCGAGGAGAAGGGCGTGATCGCGGCCGTGCCGCTTGTTGCGAAGAACCGCGTCGTGGGAGTCCTCAAGCTCTTCGACACCGACGTCGCGACGATCACGCCCGAGCGCTGCAAGCGCCTCCATGCCGTCGCCGGGGCCATCGCAATGGCCCTGGAAAATTCGCGCCTGTACCGCATGGCCGTGACCGACGGCCTGACCGGCCTGTATGTGCACAGGCATTTCCAGCTGAGGTTGGAGGAGGAGTTCCAGCGGAGCCGCCGCTACGACGCCCCGCTCTCGCTTCTTCTCATCGACATCGACCACTTCAAGAAGTTCAACGACACCTACGGCCACGTCACCGGTGACGCGGTTCTGAGGGGCGTGGCGGGACTCATCCGCGAGGAGTCGCGCGGAACCGACGTCGCCTGCCGGTACGGGGGCGAGGAGATGACGGTGATTCTGCCGGAGACGGACCCGGAAGGCGCCGCGATCATCGCCGAGCGCATCCGGGCCCGCATCGCGGGCCACGCCTTCCGGTGCGAGGAGGCCGGCGTGCAGGATCTCACGGTCACCGTCTCGCTGGGCGTCTCCTCTCTCGTTCCCGGCATGGTGAAGCGCGGCGATCTCGTCGAGACCGCCGACGCGGCCCTCTACCGCGCCAAGCAGAACGGCCGGAACCGCGTCGAACGGGCGGAGGCGATGAGGGCGGAGACGGGCGCCGCCTGAGGCGCGCGCCGGCCGGATTCCGGCCGGTGCTGTGTATGAAAGGCACGCGGACTCCGTATCCAAAGAAACCGAGCGATCGTGCCAATCGTTACAAACCTGCGCAAAGCCCCCTGAAAGCGCTTCAAGATGTGTATTTGTTCTCGCACATCCCTTGCGTATTCCGGGCCGCGCGTGCCATCATGGGCTCATGAAGAGACCGGACGAAAACGAGATCCTGGAGCTGTTCGAAAAGCACGGCGAGACGCTCGTTCGCTTCGCGCAGCGTCGCACCCTCGCGCCGGGTGAGACGATCTTCCGCGAGGGCGACGTCGGCGACGAGGCTTACGTCGTCGTCAAGGGTGAACTCGTGATCTCCCGCAAGGTCGACGGGCGCGAGAAGGCGATCGCCGTCGCCGGGCCGGGCAACATCGTCGGCGAGATCGCCCCCTTCTCGGGCAATACCCGCACCGCGACGGTCCACACCAATGCCGGCGCCACCGTCATCGTCTTCTCGAGCCAGGGCATCCGGCGGCTGCGGGCCGAGGCGCCCGACGTGCTCATCGATCTCTACGAGTGCATCCTCAGGATCGTCACCGGCCGCCTGCGCGGCGCCGTCGACCAGTACGAGGTCATCTACCACCTTTTGAAGAAGAAGTAGAGCTCCCGCGCGCGGCAATATTCCGGCTCCTGTGCTATGATCCCGGGTGAGGGCCTCGTGCGCCCGGGGAGGGACACCATGATCAGGCGGATACTCCTTTGCGTCGACGGATCCGAGCATGCGCTGGCGGCGGCTGGATATGCCGGGCGGATCGCCGCGGCGTCCGGCGCCGCGATCGAGGTTCTTCACGTCCTCGACGCCCGCACCCTGGAGGGGCCCTACATCGCCGACATCGGCGGGGCCCTGGGCGCGCAACCCTACCTGGCGCTCATGCCTCAGATGCAGTCGATCCAGAGGGAGAAGGCCGGGCGCGTCATGGAGGCCGTGAAGGAGAGACTGGGGAGCCTCGGTGTCGCGTCCGAGGGTCGCATCGTCGAGGGGCACCTGGTGCCGCAGGTCCTGGAGCGAGAGAAGGAGGCCGACCTCGTCATCCTCGGGAAACACGGCGAGCACGCGCCTTACGAGGTCGACATGATCGGGCCGAGCGTGGAGTGGATCGTCCGCCGCTCCGACAAGCCCTGCCTCGTGACGCCGCTCTCGGAGCGCCGCCTCGAGCGCGCCATGGTCGCCTACGACGGGAGCGTCCACGCGAAGAAGGCCCTCGTCCTCTCCTTCGCCCTTGCCCGCGACCTCGGGCTCGATCTGACCGTCGTGACGGTCTGCCCGACCGACGACGAGAAGGATCATTGGAAGGCGGTGAGCGGCGAGGCTGCGACGCTTTGCCGCGGCGCCGGGGTCGAGACCCAGGTTTTTCTCCGCGACGGTTATCCGGCCCCGGAAATCGCCCAGTTCATCTCCGACGGCGAGTTCGATCTTCTCGTCATGGGCGCCTACGGACATACTCGCGTGCGCGAGTTCCTCGTGGGTTCGACCACGTTCGAACTTCTCATCAGGACCGCCACGCCGGTGCTGTTGGCGCGATAGGGACGCTACTTCCCGTAGTTCCCGGCCTGGATGAAGTAGTCCTCGATGCCGACGGCGCCGTCGTGGTCCAGGTCGAGGGAGGATTCGAATTCCGTGGAGCTCTCCCTCAGCCCGTAACAGGGGCGGAGCCGTTGCACGTCCGCGATGTCCACCCGCCCATCGGGAGCGTCCCCGGCGCCCGTGATGTCGCCCCGCCACGAGCCCACGCGGACGGTGAACGTCTCCGATCGCGCCGAGGTGTCGGCATCGGAGACCTGGAGCACGATCGAGAACAATCCGACGGTCGGGGTCGAGAAGGTCGTGGTGGAGCACGTCGAGTCCGCAAGCGAGATCGTGCTGTCCGGGGAGACGAACCACCGGTACGAGAGATGGGTGTCGTCGGAGTCGGAGGAACTTCGCCCGTCGAGGAGCGAGGTCTCGTTGCGGACCAGGTTGGTTTTCGAGAGCGTGACGCGCGGCACCGGGATGTCGTTCGAGTCCACCGCGAGGACCTGGAACCAGGTGAAACTGTCAGTCCAGGCCGCGACCGCGTTGCTTTCGGGATGCGCGGACGATGCCAGGACCTGCCACGTGTTCGCGAGAGGCAGGTAGCGGCCGACCACGAAGTGGGTCTCCCTGCGCCCGGCGGCGTGGGTCTCGGTGTAAGCGAGAGTCACGAGCACCCGGGTGTCCGGGGTGCGGTTTCCCGTGACCGTCGTCCGGATCCCGGCCCCCGTGAAGGCGACATTCGCGCCGGGGCAGGGCGCCGAGGGCATTTCCGGGGGATCGTAGGCGATCACGTGGATCGATTCGGGGAAGGCACCGGCGGGAATGGCCAGCACGTGGGTTTCGCGCGGCGCCCTGACGGAGAGAGTCTGCCCTTGTCCGGGCGCTAGTTCCACGGCGACGGACCCCATGCAGTCCTGCCCGGGCACGGGCGCGGCCGGGCCGATCCGGTTGAAGAGGGAGGCCTGGCGAAAGAGGTTGGTGGGCGAATACCACTCCCAGAGCACCCACCCCCATTCCTTGCTGTAGTAGAACTTCTCGTGGTTGAAGCCGTAGTCGTAGCGGAGGATGATCACGTCTTCGATGCCGATGTCGCCGCCCAGATCGAGGTCCGGGATGTGGGCCTCGAGTGTCATCCAGTAGGGAAAAACATAGGAGTCGTAGACCTCGAACGACGAGTTGTACCAGTGGGTCACGTTGCCGGTCATGTTGATGCGCTCACCCACGCCCATCTGTCGCCTCATCCAGCTTCCGGGCTGGAAGACGTAGTAGGAGTCGTTGGAAAAGGTGAGATCCTCCCGGCAGTAGATCGTGTCCTCGTCCCACACATGAACCTCGAAGGCTTGCGCGCTCCATTTCAGGTAATAGTTCTTGAGCCCGTCGACGACCTGGCTCGAGGCATGGGAGCCTGTCAGTCCCGAGTCGAGGTGATCGGAGAGAAAGAAGTCGAGCGTGTTGACGGATTCGACGGGAGACCCGATGACGTAGACGGGAATGGAGCAGTTTGTCGTCGAGTCGCCGAACCATTCCACGCCTTCGCGGACCATGCGCCACTGGAAATCGTACCGGCCGGGTGTGTCCGGGGTCGAGAGGGCGATGACGAAGGCCTTGCTCTCGCCGGGCGCGACCGCGTCCGTCTCTGCCAGAAAGACCCGGCTGGTCCATCCGAGCCATGTATGGTTGTCCTGGGGGTTCTGGGAGCCGAGGCGATAGGAGTCCGACGCGGTCCAGGTCTCCGTGCCCGTGTTCTTCATCGTGACGGTGACCGTATACGTCGTGTCGGCGATCAGGGCCCTGGGCACGAGTTGGGAGACGAATTGAGCGTTATTGGCGGCGCGGGCAGCCGGGGTGGCGAATCCGACGAGGAGGCCGATGAGAAGGAGGTTTACTCCCCGCCGCCGCATCGTGCCATTGTGCCGACTGCCGACCATCGACCTCATTATACGCAAGAATCGGGCACGAACAGGGTCTCCATCATGCGCGGAGAGACGATTCTTCGGAAACCCGTGCTGCTCCGCGCCCCGTTTTACTGAGGCTTGATGGCGGCGTGGTATTCCTGCAGTGATCGAACCGAGGTGCCGCGCTTGCGGAAGTCGGCGATGCCCTTGGCGGCCGCGACGGCGGCGGCCGTCGTCGTGATGTAGGGCACCTTGTGCTTGATCGCGGCCTTGCGGATGTAGGAGTCGTCCTCCTGGCTGGCCTTGCCGGCCGGCGTGTTGATGACCAGCTGGATCTCGCCGTTGGTGATGGCGTCGAGGATGTGCGGCCGCCCCTCGTGGAGCTTGGAGATCCGCGTCACGCGCAGGCCCTCGCCGCGCAGGAACCCCGCCGTGCCCTCCGTCGCGCGCAGTTCGAATCCCTCGCGGGAGAGGATGCGCGCGGCCTCCAGGACCGACCGGTGATCCTTCGGGGCGACCGTGATGAGAACGGTGCCCGAGGTCGGGAGCGTCTGCTTGGCCGCGTCCTGGGCCTTGAAAAAGGCCAGGCCGAAATACTCGTCCATCCCCAGCACCTCGCCGGTCGAGCGCATCTCCGGCCCCAGGACCGGATCGACCTCCGGCATCATGTTGAACGGGAAGACCGACTCCTTCACGCCGCAGAAGGGGATCGCGCCCGGTTTGAGCTGGAAGGAGGTGAGTTTTTTTCCGCCCGCCATGATCTCGGTCGCGATCCTGGCCATCTGAACGTTCGCGACCTTGGAGACGAGCGGCACCGTACGTGACGCGCGCGGGTTCGCCTCCAGCACGAAGACCTCGTTGTCGAGAACGGCGTACTGGATGTTCATGAGGCCGACGACGCCCAGTTCCCGCGCGATCCGGGAGGTGTATTCGCGGATGACGCGGCTGATGGAGCGCGGAAGCGTCTCCGGCGGGAGGACGCAGGCCGAGTCGCCGGAGTGGATGCCCGCGAGTTCGATGTGCTCCATGACGGCCGGAACGAAGGCGTCGGTGCCGTCCGCGATCGCGTCCGCCTCCGCCTCGATCGCATTCTCCAGGAACCGGTCGATCAGGATCGGCCGGTCGGGCGTGACGCCCGTCGCCGCGGCCACGTACCGCCGCAGCGACTCCTCGTCGTACACGACCTCCATCCCGCGTCCTCCGAGCACGTAGGAGGGCCGCACGATGACCGGGTATCCGATCTCCTTCGCGGCGGCGAGCGCTTCGTCCAGAGTCGACGCCATGCCTGCCTTCGGCATCGGGATTCCCAGCCTCTCCATCGTCTTCTTGAACCGGTCACGGTCCTCCGCGAGGTCGATCACGTCGGTGGTGGTCCCGAGGATCCTGACGCCCTCGGCCTCCAGTTCCTTCGCGATGTTCAGGGGCGTCTGGCCCCCGAACTGCACGATCACGCCCTCCGGCTTCTCCTTCTCGTAGATCTGCAGGACGT
>CAZWVM010000208.1:0-5975 GCA_964637705.1 uncultured bacterium | reverse complement strand
CGGACGCGATGCTGAAGGCGGCGGAGGTGACGCTCATCGACGCGCACCCGATCTGTCCGGGCAAGTATGTCTCGGTCTTTCGCGGCGAGGTCGGGTCGATCGAGACGGCGATCGCGGCGGGAAAGGCGAAGGCGGCCTCCACGGTCGTCGATACCACGATCATTCCGAACGTGCACGAGGACGTCTTCAAGGCCCTGGCGGGAGCGGTGACGGTGGAGATGCTGGAAGCCGTGGGTGTGCTCGAGACCTACTCCGTCTCCGCTCTGATCCGGGCCGCCGACGCGGCCGCGAAGGAGTCCGAGGTGACGCTGGTCGAGGCGCGCCTCGCAACGGGCATCGGCGGAAAGGGTTTCTTCATTCTCACGGGCGCGGTCGGGCCGGTGCAGGACGCGATGAAGGTCGCGGCGGAGGAGGCGAGGAAGACCGGGCTCCTGCATTCCTCCGTGGTCATCCCCCATCCGCACAAGGAACTGAAGAGGGCGATTTTCTAGGGCGGCCCGGGAACGGCCGGCGCGAGGAACGATGGACTACGACGCGATAAGGCGGGTTGTCGAGGAGGAGGTCGTGAAGACCCTTTCCCAGGCGCCGTCCACCCCGCGCCTCAGGCGCCCGGTCGTGGCGGAGTCGATGATCGTCGCGGCGCGGCGCCGCGGCGCGCGCGAGATCGAGGTCACGCCGGGCGCGATCGTGACGCCCGCGGCCCGCGACCGGGCCGCCTCGCTCGGCCTCGTCATCCGCGAGACGAGGTCGGTCGCCCGCCCGGCGCGCGACGTGGAGGCGCTTGTCGAGCAGGTGATGGCGGCGGTGACCGCCGAGCTTTCGGGCCGCCGGCCCGCGCCGATCCTCGCACCGGCCCGCCGCCGGCTCGTGACCGCGAGGGAGATCGAGCTCGCGCGGTTCCGGCACGAGGAGATCCGGCTCGGGCGCAAGGACCGCATCACGCCGCTGGCCCGGGACCTCGCGGAGCGGCTCGGAGTCCGGATCGTGGAGGAACGATGAACGCGCGCGACGAGCATGGCGGGCTTGTCGGCGGGGACGGTGTTCGTCGAACAAGGGTGCACAGGATGGACAGGATGGATGCGATTCCGGTGAAGCGTCGCGGTTGGGCTTTGCGGATGGAATCCCCGGCATCCTCTTCATCCTCGTGGAAGGCTTCCGCCCGCGGCGCCTCCCTTCCGATCGTCGCGGGGATCGTGTTCCTTCTCTCCGCCTGCGCGGCGCTGGAGCCGGTCGCGCCGCCCGAGGTGTCTTCGGCGCGCGACGCGGAGATCGTCATCCTCCACACCAACGACGTGCACGGCAACATCCGGCCCTTGAAGGGGACCTGGATCCGCCGGGATACGCCGCCCCTGGTCGGCGGGACCGCCTCGCTCTCGACGTTCGTGAAGGGATGGAGCGCGCGCCGGGGCGGCGACACGGGCGTTCTTCTCCTGGACGCGGGCGATTTCTTCCAGGGCACGCCCGAGGGCAACAACTCGAAGGGGCGCCTGATGATCGAACTGATGAACCGCCTCGGTTACGACGCGGCGGCTCTCGGCAACCACGAGTTCGATTTCGGCATGGAGAACCTTCGGGAGATTCTCCGGCTCGCGCGCTTCCCGGTCATGGCCGAGAACGCCGTGGACCGCCGCACGGGACGGAAGCCCGTGGAACTGTCGGCCCCGGTCATCATCGAGCAGGACGGGGTTCGGATCGGCCTGGCCGGGTTGCTCACCGAGGAACTCGCGAAGGTCGCGGCGGTGGATCCGATCGAAGGCTGGACCGTCTCCGACGAGGTGCGAGCGGCGGCGGCGGCCGCCATCGAACTGCGCCGGCGCGGAGCCGATCTCGTCGTCATCATCTCCCACTGCGACGTGGACCGCGACTCGGTCATCGCCGCGACATACCGGAACGCGCTGCCGGCCGAGATCGGTGTGCCGGCGATCGACCTGATCGTCGGGGGCCATTCCCACACGCGCCTCGACACACCGCTCGTCGTCGGCGGCGTCCGGATCGTGCAGACGGGCGGCCGCGGCACGGCGCCGGGCGAGGTCCGGATCTCGTGGGACCGGGCGAACCGCCGGATCCGCCACTTCAACGCGAGGATCGTCGAACTGGTCCACGACACGTACCCGGAAGATCCGGAGATCGCGTCCTTCCTGTCGCCGCACTACGCGGAGATCGACCGCTCGATGAACCGCGTCGTCGGTCGGGCGCCCGAGGGCATCGACCGGCGCGCTCATCGCGGTATCTCCTCGCCCCTGGGGAACCTCCAGACCGACCTGGTTCGCGCGGCGGGACGCGCCGAGATCGCGATCAACAACAAGGGAGGGATCCGCGCGGACATCGAGCGCGGCGAGGTGACGTTCCGCGACCTCTACGTCGTGAGCCCGTTCGGAAATACGGTCGTGACGATGAAGCTGACGGGCGCGCAGGTGCGTTCGCTCCTGGAGAAGGCGCTCGACGGCCACCACACGACCTTCGAGATTTCCGGTATGACCGTCCGCTACGACATGAGCCGGCCCGTGGGCTCGCGCGTCGGACGCGTGACGGTGGAAGGGGTTCCGCTGGACGAGGCGCGCCTCTACACGGTCGCGACGAACTCCTTCCTCGGCGGCGGAGGCGACGCCTACAGCGAGTTCCGGGAGGGGAAAGACTCCTACGACACGGGGCGGACGCTCCTGGAGATCCAGGTGGATCACTTCGAACGGAACCCGGGGGGCGTGTTCGGCGTGGACGAGATGCGGTGGATCGCGGAACCGGGGCGCTAGCGGGGATGATCTTCCCGTGACGCTTCGGCGCAAGATCACCTGGCTCGTCACCCTTCTCTTGATCACCCTCCTGGTGACGAACATGATCCTCGTGCGCCGTGACTTCACGCGGGCCCAGGCCGAGTCGCTCGACCAGCGGATGCAGACGATCGCGACGACGGTGGGCCTCATAATCCTTCCTGCTCTTGTCGTCTCCGGCGGCAATATCGACGACCGGATCTCGGAGGTCATGACCGTCCTCCGCAAGACGGTCGAAAGCCAGAACGACATCGCGGAGATCTCGATCTACGACCGCGAGGGCCGGAGCCTGTTGTCGTATCCGCCCGCGCGACCCGCGGGGAGTTCGGAGTCCGAGATCGTCCTCCACCAGCCGATGCGGCTGATGAAGAACGGCATGACCTACGGCACGGTGAAGGTCGTCTTCGACATCCGACCCTACCGCGAGGCCCAGATGAGCGTCTTCCGCCGCATGATCCTGACCTTCGCGATCTTCTCCCTGGTGGGACTGATGGCGGCATGGGGCCTGGCGCGGGCGATGACGCGTCCCCTGGAGATCCTGCGCGACGCGGCGGTCTCGTTCGGCACCAAGAACTACGGCACGCGGGCGCGGGTCGAGTCAAGGGACGAAGTGGGGCTGTTGGCCGGGACCTTCAACGAGATGGCGGCGAGGATCCAGCACCAGATCGGAGTGATCCTGAAGCTCCAGGAATGGGGGCGCGTGGTCACGGCGGAACTGGAGCGGGAGCGGGTGATCACGACGGCCGTGGAGGCCTTCCGCGAGATGGGTGGCGTCTCCAAGCTCTCGCTCATGCTCTGGAACGAGGGGGCGGAGTGCCTGGAGATCGTCGGCGGACTGGGGCTCCAACCGGAGGCCGCGCAGTTCATGAAGTTGAAGCTGGGCGAGGGCGTGGCGGGGAAAGTCCTCGAGACGGGCAAGCCGGTCAAGGTGAACAGCCTCTCCCGCAGCGCGGACTACAAGAGCTTCACGGGCGCGAGCCGCGAGAAGGACGCGCTCCTCGCTCTTCCCCTCATCGCCAAGGGCCGCTGCTTCGGCGTGGTGAACCTGCACGCGAAGGAGGACGGCACGGACTTCGACGACTCCGACGAGTCGATCCTGCTCACGCTCGCCGAGATCTCTTCCGTGGCCTTCGAGAACTCCCGTCTCTACGATCTCGCGATCACCGACGGGCTCACGAAGCTCTACATCGCGCGCTACTTTCACCAGCGCCTCGAGGAGGAGATCACGCGGACGCGCCGGACGGCGATGCCCCTCTCGCTGCTCATGGCCGACATCGATCACTTCAAGGACGTGAACGACACCTACGGTCACCAGGTCGGGGACGCGGTGCTCGTGCAACTGGCCCGGGTCGCGCGCCGGGTCTTTCGCGAGGTGGACATCGCGTGCCGGTACGGCGGCGAGGAGTTCGTCTTCATCCTGCCGAACACGGACGCGAGCGGATCCCGGATCGTCGCGGAGCGTTTTCGCAACGCCGTCGAGGATCACCGCTTCGCGACGTCCGCCGGCGAGATCCGGATCACCGTGAGCCTCGGCATCAGCACCTACGCGTTGGGCCGCTCGAAGGACGAGATGATCCACGAGGCGGACGAGGCGCTCTACGCCTCCAAGCGCGGCGGCCGGAACCGCGTCACGCATTTCGCGGGGCTCTCATGAAACGCCTTGTCCGGGACCTTCCGCGCCCCTTTTCTATTGAATCGACGTCGGTGACGCGCATAATTCTTGGAGCAGGAGGATTCTTCCATGCAGATTGACAGGGAACTGGTCGAGAGGATCACGCGGGAGGTCGTCAGCCGTCTGCAGGGAGGGGGAGGCGGTGGCGCGGCCGCGGGCGGAGCGGGGCTCCTGGCCGTGTTGACCGGCAGCCCGGTCGCCGTGGACGAGGCCGCGGGGCAATTGGCCTCGGCCAAGGCGCGGTTCGGCGGGCTCACGGCCTATCTCACGCGCTGCGCCGAGGGAGCGTCGGGCGAGGAGATCGCGCGAAAGGCCGGCGCCGACCGGATCCTGCGGGAATCCGAGGGCACGGGGACGGAGGCGGCGCTGGCCGCCGCGACGGCCGTCGTCTACCCGAACTGCACGATGACGACCGCGGCGAAGATCGGGCTGTTGATCGCCGACGCGCCCGCTTCCGGGATCGCCGTGAGCGCCCTCGTGCGCCGGCTCCCGGTCGTCGTCGCCTCGAACTCCCTGATGTCGAGCGTAGCCCGCGGCGGGTACGTGCCGCCGGAGTTCCAGGCGATCGGCGGCGAGCACACGGAGCGTCTGCGCCGCGTCGGGGTGCGCGTCTGCGACGTGCGCGAACTCGCGGGCCAGCTGCAGCCCGGCGCCGCCTCGCCCGCGGTCGTCCTGCCGCACGCGCCCTCCGCCGCGTCCGGCGCCGTGGCCGCCTCGGCGGCGGTCCAGTGCGCGCCGGTACTCGAGGAGGTCGAGGCCTTCGTCCAGTCCGCCCTGGCCGGGGATCCCTCGTGCCTGCCCTGCGCCGCCAAGGTGAACCTCGCGATCGAGAAGTGCATCGAGGCGGGCGCCTGCCGCGTCGGCTCCTCGGGGGCCGCCGAGAGCCCGATGCAGGGGACCGGCGTCGGTCGCATGATCGACCACACGCTCCTGAAGGCCAACGCGACGCCGCAGGAGGTGGAGAAGCTCTGCGCCGAGGCGCGCGAGCACCACTTCAAGTCGGTCTGCATCAACCCCGGCTACGTCGCGCTCTCCAAGCGCCTGCTCCGGGGCTCCGGCGTTCTCGTCTGCACCGTCGTCGGGTTCCCGCTGGGCGCGACGACGACGGCCACGAAGGCGGCCGAGACGCGCGACGCGGTCGCGGACGGCGCGGACGAGATCGACATGGTCATCAACATCGGCGCCCTGAAGGCCGGCGAGTACGACAAGGTGAAGCACGACATCGAGGCGGTCGTGGAGGCGGCCAAGGGGCGCACCGTGAAGGTGATCCTCGAGACGCACCTCCTGAACGAGGAGGAGAAGGTCGCCGCGTGCCAGCTTTCCGTCATGGCCGGCGCCCATTTCGTCAAGACCTCCACCGGCTTCGGCGGCGGCGGCGCCACGGCCGAGGACATCGCCCTGATGAGGCGCGTGGTCGGTCCGGCGATCGGCGTCAAGGCCTCCGGCGGGGTGCGCACCAAGGAGGACGCGGAGAAGATGATCAAGGCCGGCGCCAACCGCATCGGCGCCTCCGCCTCCGTCTCCATCGCCACCGG
>CAZWVM010000207.1:0-5995 GCA_964637705.1 uncultured bacterium | reverse complement strand
CGCGGATCGCGTCGTCGTTGCCCGGGATGACGTAGTCGATGTTGTCCGGGTTGCAGTTCGTGTCGGCCAGGGCGATCACCGGAATGTTGAGGCGCTTCGCCTCCGCCACCGCCAGTTCCTCGCGCTTGGGATCCACGATGAAGACCGCGCCCGGAAGGGCCTTCATCTTCTTGATCCCCCCGAGGGAGCGGTTCATGTTGACGATATCCTTCTCGATCTGCGCCTGTTCCTTGCGCGGATAGAGCGAAAGGTGACCGTCGGTCTTGGCCTTCTCGTATTGCAGGAGCCTCAGGATCGAGCGCTTGATCGTCTGGTAGTTCGTGAGGGTTCCGCCGAGCCAACGCTGGTTTGCGAAGAACATGTCGCAACGCGTCGCTTCCTCCGCGATCGTCTCCTGCGCCTGCTTCTTCGTGCCGACGAAGAGGATGGTCTTCCCCGACTCCACGAGGGTCTTCACGAAATTGTGGACGACCTTGATGTTCTTCATCGTCTGCTGCAGGTCGATGATGTGGATGCCGTTGCGCTCGGTGAAGATGTAGGGCTTCATCCGCGGATCCCAACGCCGCGTCTGGTGTCCGAAGTGGACACCCGCCTCCAATAGCTGCTTCATCGTGGGAATCGCCATAAACCGTGACCTCCGTTTGACGCCTCCACCCGCGTGACCCCGTCTTCGACGGGGAACGGTCTATGGTGCGGGTGTGCGAGATAACTGCAGGCGGGACTGTATCCCGCGGCCGCGGCAACGTCAAGCGCCAAAGCGGCGACGCAGAGGTTCCCGGGAGACATCGGTCCCGCCGGACAGCGCAACCCATTCCTCGGTCTCGCATCTCTTGACTCACCCCGGTTTGCTCCTTAGCCTCGCCCCATGAAAGACGTCTGGATCGCCGGAGTGGGCATGACCCCGTTCGGGCGTCGCACCGACTCGCTCGCGGACATGATCCTCCAGGCCGCGCGCCAGGCGGTCGAGGAATCCGGCTTCGACGATTTCGACGCCGTGTATGTCGGCGCCATGCACCCCGAGGGCTTCCTCGACACGTCCAATCTCGCCTCCGTCGTCACCGACTATCTCGGCCTCGTGCCCGCCCCCGCCATGCGCGTCGAGTCCGCCTCCTCCACGGGCGCCGCCCTCTTCACAACCGGTTTCCACTCCATCGCCTCCGGCGACTGCCGCCGCGTTCTGATCGTGGCCGGCGAGGTCATGACGCGCGTGCCGACGGCCAAGGCCACCCACATCCTCTCCCAGGTCATCGACGCGGACGAACGCAGGCACGGCGCCACCATGCCCGCTCTCGCCGCCCTCGCGACCCGGCGTTACATGGTGGAATACGGATTGACGCCCGAGGAACTGGCGCTCGTCGCCGTCAAGAATCATCGCAACGGCGTTCGAAATCCCTACGCGCACTTTCGCAAGGAGATCACCCTGGACGACGTGATGAGTTCGCGCGTCATCTGCGATCCGCTCCGCCTCTACGACTGTTCTCCGATCTCCGACGGCGCCGCCGCCGTCGTCCTCTCCAACGCCCCCGGCCCGGTGCGCGTCGCCGGTTTCGGCCAGGCCACCGATCTCGTCGCCATCCAGATGCGCGGCGAGCTCTCCCATTTTCCCTCGACGCGCGTCGCCGCGCGGAAGGCCTTCGAGATGGCCGGCATCGGCCCCGATGAAATCGACACGGCCGAGATCCACGACGCCTTCACCTCCTTCGAGATCATCGGGGCCGAGGACGTCGGCCTCTTCGCGCCCGGCGGCGGGCGCCGCGCCCTGCTCGAGGGCGTCACGCAGCCCGACGGCCCGCTGCCCGTCAACGCCTCGGGGGGACTCAAGGCACGCGGCCACCCCGTGGGCACAAGCGGCCTGGCCCAGGTCGTGGAGATCGCCCTGCAGCTGACCGGTCGCGCGGAATACCCCCACCCGGCGAAAGCCTGCTACGGGCTGACGCAGTCCGTGGGAGGTCTCGCGACGAACAACCTCGTGACGATCATGGAGGCCGTCTACTGATGAAGACCCCTCCCCTCCCCGCCTGGAAATGCGATTGCGGCTACGGCAGCGTGATCGAACGGCCCTATTGCCCGAAGTGCCACGACACGCTCCGGCGCTCCACGACCGCGCCCCACGGAATCGTGCTCACCTGGACCGTGGTGCACGTCTCCCCCTCCGGCGAAGGCCGCCCGTACGGACTCTGCATGGTCGGCCTGGAAAGCGGCATCAACGTCATGGCGCGCTTCGATCCCCGTGACCGGCTCGGCGTCGGCGACCGGGCGACGGTCGAGATCCGCGACGACGGTCTCCGCTGGGCGGGCGCGGCGGAGCGGACCGGGCAGGGATGAAGGCGGCTTTCCGGATCGACCGGGTCCTGTTCATCCTCTTCGCCGGCGCGCTCCTCGCTCTCGCCGTCGTGCACGGTTGTTCCCGGTTCTCCCTCGACGCCCTCTGGAATCCCCCGGCCCGCTTCTCGTCCGTGCTTCCCTCGGCGTTCGGCATCGTCAAGGGCCAGGCCGTGCTCATCGCGGGTCACCCCGGCGCGGCACGGGCCGGTTCCGTCGTCGCCCTCGAACCGGTCGAGGGCGGCGTCCAGTTGAGGATCGAGCTGGATCCGGGTCTCGCCCTGCATGACGGCGCCCACGTCACGGTGCGGCCCGCGCCCGCGCCCAAGCCGGCCGTCATGGAAATCGTCCTGCCGGCCTCCGGCCCCCCGCTGACCTCCCCCGCCCGGATCCCCTCGAACGTGCTCTACGGTCCGCCGGAAGGCATGCTGGAACCGTCGCCCTCCTGGTCGCCGGAGACACGGCAGGAGACCGGGACCCGCCGGTCGAGCCTTTCGAATCCGTTCGATCCCGGTGAAGCGCTCGCGGAGGCGCGGCGATTCTGGATCGCGGGGCGGCCGGGCAAAGCGATGAACCTCCTGGCCCCTTTCGTTCTCACGCTGCCCGACGGCGAAACCCGGGCCCGGGTGCTCGCGGCCTACGGGACGTGCGCTTATACGCTGGGACTCTTCCAGGAGGCGGTCTCGGCCCTGCGGGAATGCACGAGGCTCGGCGACAGCCTGCCAGCCGCGAAACCGGTCGCCGAGGTGGCTCTCTTCAACCTGGCCCTCGCCGAGCGCCGCCGCGGTGAGTCGCTCGTCGCACTCGACCTGCTCGAACGCGCGGAGAGGAACGACGTCGACGCGCTTCTCGTCAAGGCCGCGGCCCTGTCGGACCTCGGGCGCCTCACGGAGGCCGTGACGCTGCTGGAAGTCGCGTCCGCCGCCTCGCCCGTCGCCTCCCTCAATTACGCCGTCATGCTCCGCGCAAACGGGATGCTCTCGGACGCCCTGCGCGTCCTCAGGCACCTCGAGGAAGCCTGGGGTGGAGAAGCCCTGGTCCATTATCACATGGCACGCACGTACGAAGCGGCGGGGCAGGACGAGGAGGCCCGTCTTCACTACCTCGCGGCCGCCGAGCGCGAGAAGGACACCGCCCTGGCCGACATCTTCCGCCGCCAGGCGACGAGAGACGCCGGGAATTCCTGACGCGCAGAGAAACGGCGCGGCGGATCAGATCCCGGCCAGCACCAGGTAGGCCCAGTTCGCCGTGATGGCGACCCCGAAGGAGGCGCGCAGGAGAACGAGACGGCGCGGCGTCCAACGCGGCTCGGGGAATCGTCCCGTGCGCGCCCGCACCAGCAGTCCGGCGGCGAGATAGACCGCGAGTCCGGTTCCGCCGAGGACCACCAGGGGATTGTAGGCGACGGCCGCCGCCCAGTCTCCGCCGCAGGCCGCGAGAAAAGCGCGTGTCGTGCCGCAGGTCGGGCAGGGATAGCCGGTCACGTGGTGGAACAGGCAGGGCGGCAGCGTTTCTTTCGCGAGCACGGCCTGAATCGCCTGCCAGACCCACACGGCCACGCGGCGGACTCCGTCAGTGCGGCAGGTTCTGGAGCGCGGCGGCGATGCCCGCTCCCGCCGTCGCGGCGACGATCGCGCCGATGGCCGCGATGCAGCAGCAGCACAGGAACGGGGGAATGAGAACGGCCATGGCGGCCTTCATGGTCTCGACCTTCTGCATGACGACGAGTCCCACGATGACGAGGATCATCGACCAGATGCCGGCCGCGAAGCCTCCGACGCACGGAATGATCGCGAGGACGTTCGGTCCCGCGGCGTAGAGGTAGACCTTTGCGGTCGTCATGTAGCTGTTCGACCCGCCGCCGAGGAGAAGCAGGCAGACATGAGTGAGCCCCGCGCCGAAGAAGCAGCCGATGAGCCCGAAAACGGGCATCATCACGCCGGAGGCGACGTTCATGCCGGAACTGAGAAGCCCCTTCAGGAGCGCCGCCTGCTGGTCCGACCCCTCCGCGGCCATCATCTCCGCGCCCATCCCGAGCGCGTTGAAGGCGAGCGACCAGACCGTCTGCGCCACCCCGGCGATGACGAGCGAGATGAGCGCGAAGACGAGCGCCCGGCCTATCGAATCCGTGTCCCGTATTCCCTCGAAAAACGAGGTCGGCTCCAGCATCACGCCTTTCAAGGCCCCGGGATATCCTCCGAAACCGTCCGTCGCGTCCCAATGACCGTTCATCGCGATCCTCCCTTCGGGCCTACAGCCGGGCCATCGCGGCCAGGAATTCGTCGTTCGTCTCCGTCTGCATCATCTTCTCCTGCAGCAGTTCCATCGCCTCCACCACGGTCAAAGGCGCGAGGATCTTCCTGAGCGCCCAGATCTTGGTCAGGACGTCCTTTTCGAGGAGAAGTTCCTCGCGCCGGGTGCCCGACCGATTGATGTCGATCGCCGGGTAGATGCGGCGCTCGGCCAGCTTGCGGTCGAGGATCAGCTCGGAATTGCCCGTGCCCTTGAACTCCTCGAAGATCACCTCGTCCATGCGGCTGCCGGTCTCGATGAGCGCGGTCGCCACGATGGTGAGCGATCCTCCCTCCTCGATGTTCCGCGCCGCGCCGAAGAAGCGCTTGGGACGGTGCAGGGCGTTGGAGTCGACGCCGCCGGAGAGGACCTTTCCACTGGCGGGAACGACCTGGTTGTAGGCGCGAGCGAGGCGGGTGATCGAGTCGAGGAGGATGACGACGTCCTTCTTCGTCTCCGTGAGCCGCTTCGCCTTCTCGATGACCATCTCGGCCACCTGCACGTGCCGCGTCGCGGGCTCGTCGAATGTCGAGGCCACGACCTCCGCATTGACGCTCCTGAGCATGTCCGTCACTTCCTCCGGACGCTCATCGATCAACAGCACGATGATCGTGGCTTCCGGGTGGTTCGCGGAAATGGAATTCGCGATCTCCTGCAGGATGATCGTCTTGCCGGCCTTCGGCGGGGAGGTGATGAGGGCCCGCTGGCCCTTTCCGATCGGGGAGAGGAGGTCGATGATCCTCATCGAGAGATCCTTCTGCCCCTTCATCTCGAGCTTGAATCGCTCGGTCGGGTAGAGCGGCGTGAGGTTGTCGAAGAGGATGCGTTCCTGGGCGGCGAGCGCGTCCTGGTGGTTGATCGCCTCGACCCTCAGCAGCGCGAAGAACTTCTCGCCCTCCTTGGGCTGGCGGACCTGGCCCGAGATCGTGTCGCCCTTGCGGAGGCCGAAACGGCGGATCTGCGACGGCGAGACGTAGATGTCGTCGGGCGAGGAGAGGTAATTGTAGTCGGGGGAACGCATGAAGCCGAAGCCGTCGGGGAGGATCTCCAGGACCCCCGTCGCGAAGACATTGCCCGTCTTCTTGGCCTGCGCCTCCAGGATCGCGAAGATGAGATCCTGCTTCTTCATGCCGGTGGCATTCTCGACGGAGAGGGACTTGGCCATCTTGGTGAGGTCGACGATCGATTTCTTCTGCAGACCCGCGACGTCCAATTCGACGCCGGAAGCGTCGCCCGCGGGGGCCTCACCGTTATCGTCCTCGTCGTCGAGGGCGCGGTTCACGGTCGCGCGATCCGGCACGGGCTTCTCCACCGGGGCCTCCTCGACCTCGGGTTCGACGGCCGCGACCTTCTCGACCTCATCCTTCGCCGGTTTGGCGGC
>CAZWVM010000206.1:0-5999 GCA_964637705.1 uncultured bacterium | reverse complement strand
TGAAACTGCTGGGCGGCCAGGCCCGTGGCCGAGGTATAAAGGGCTCGCGTCATGACGCGCTCCTCGATGAGAAGAGGCGGCGAATCGGTCGTTCATCGCCGCCACCGGGCCTCTCACAAGGAGTCCGGCCCGTAGTCCGTTTATCGGCGGATCTTTGGGGACCTTGATCGATATTTAGACAAGTTTGAGGAGAGCGACGGGGACGGCCGGCGCGCGAAAGGTGAATGCTCTCCCCTTCGGACCGAATCGAACTACGATAATCTGGCAGGACCATCGGCTCCTCGCTGCCCACCGATGACCGGTTTCCTGTTTATAGCTTGGTTTTACTGGAGTTATCCGACTCTGCCGACGTCGTTCACGGCCTGGCCGAGCAGGGTGTCGTGAGCGGATATGACTTTCGCGGAGGCCTCGTAGGCCCGGTGGCTCTTGATGAGGTCCACCATTTCGCGAACCGGGTTCACGTTGGAGGCTTCCAACATCCCGGTCCGAAGATTGACGCCGTAGAGCAGGGTCTCAGGGGGGCCCGATTCGGCCGACGCCTTGTAGAGCGTATAACCGAACTTCTCCAAACCGCCGACGTCGTCGAACGAGACGATCCTCATCTTGTTCGTGACCCGCCGGTCCTCCCACATGTTCGTGCCTTCGCCCCGGAACTGCGGGTTCGTGATGATCGACCCGTCGGGCTCGAACTTCACGTTCTTGGGATCGATCTGGACCGGGCCGTTCTCGCCCATCACCTGGGCGCCGTCGTTGGTGACGAGGAAGCCCTCGGAGTTGACCTGGAAGTTACCGGCCCGCGTGTACATGAGCCCCTGGGGCGTCATGACCTCGAAGAAGGCGTAGGATCGCTCGACGCCGGGGACCCCCTCGAGCGCCATGTCGAAGGGATTCGTGGTGTTGATGATCGAGGGAGACATCTCGTGCGTCGTCACGATGTCGTCGACCTGCACGCCGGTGCCGATGCGGCCGACCGGCGGAGCCGGGTCGAACTCCCGCAGGAGCGTCCAGATGGTTTCGTCGTGGAGGCGATTCACGAGCATGGCCGGGAAATCGCGGTAGACCGTCGTGTCCTGCTTGAAGCCGACGGTGTTCATGTTGGCCAGGTTGTTCGCGATGACCTCGGAGTCGATGCTCCGGGCGATCATCGAAAGGGCGCCTGTGTAGAGACCGCGATCCATACGTTTTCTTTTCGGACGAAGAGACGCAAACTTGAGCATTATTCACCGTTCCGAGGATCGGTCCCGTCCTCTCCCTTCCCCTTGTCCATCGACTTCTGCCCTTAGCCTTTTGCCTTTTGCCTTTTGCCTTTTGCCTTTTGCCTTTTGCCTTTTGCCTTCATAATCCCGCCATGCCCATCCGACCTCCGGCCTTCGACCGTCTCGTCGAGTCCATCGCGCGCCTGCCCGGCATCGGCCCTCGATCGGCCACCCGCATGGCGCTCTGGCTCCTTGACCGTCCCTCCTCGGTCGCCGAGGAGATCGCCCGGTCACTGGTCCAGGACAGGGCCGCGATCCGGCGGTGCGGCGCCTGCGGTCAATACAGCGAAGAGGAAACGTGTGCGATCTGCTCCGATCCCGGCCGCGACCGGAGCCTTCTCTGCGTCGTGGAGGAAGCGGTCGACGTCTGGAGTTTCGAGCGCACGGGGCGCTACAAGGGGCTTTACCACGTCCTGGGCGGGGCCTTGTCGCCTCTCGACGGCATCGGCCCGGACGAGTTGGCCATCGCGCCGCTCCTGGAGCGCGTTCGCGACGCGCATCTTCCCTTTGAGGAAATCATCCTCGCGACCGACCCGGACACGGAAGGAAACGCCACGGCCTATTACATCGCCGACCTCCTCAAGGGCCTCCCCCAGCGTGTCTCGCGACTGGCCCACGGCCTGCCCGTCGGGGGTGAACTGGCCTACTCGGACGAGGCCACGCTGGGCGAGGCTTTGAAAGGCCGCAGGGATTTCCTCACGGGCGTCTGAAACAACTACGCCCGTCCATGGTATAATCTCCCCGTGAGACGAGTTGATCCCCGTGAATTGAACCGGCTCTTCCGACGCCAGCCGGCCCCGTCCGCCGCGCTGCTCGAGTTGACGCGCCGCTGTGATCTCCGTTGCGGCCATTGCATCCGTGACACGGCGGCGATGTATGCAGGCGAGGAGTTGACACGAGTCGAGTGGTTCCGCGTCCTCGACGACCTCGCCGCCGTCAGCACCTTCTCCGTCTGCTTTTCCGGCGGTGAAGCCCTCGAGCATCCGAACCTGGTCGAGTTGGCGGAACGCGCCCGCTCGCTCGGGATGGCGGTCTCGGTGAAGACGGGAGGAAACCGTCTTCCCGAGTATGTCGATCGACTCGCCGACGCCGGCGTCGGCATCGTGGAGATCTCGATGCACGGCGCCACCGCGGAGGTCCACGACGCGATCACGGGCACGCCCGGCTCCTTTGACCGGCTCGTCGCGGGGGCGGCCGCGGCGCGGGCGCGCGGCATGAGAATTCACCTGGGCTTTCTCGTCCAGCGATCCAACGTGCACGAGACCGAAGCCGTCCGCGAACTGGCGCGCCGGCTTGATGGCACCGTGCAACGCGACTATTTTCTCACCTGCTCCGACCTCGGGCGTTCCTTCACGGGGCTCTTCCTCTCTCCACGCCAGATCCGTGACATCGAGAAATCCTGGCCGCTCTATGCCCGACCCGAGAACCAGAACGGGCCGGAAGGAATCCGCGTCTGCGCGCAGGGCATGAACACGGTCGCCGTGACCGCTTGCGGGGAGATTCTCTCATGCTCCACGCTCCGGCTCCCGCTGGGATCCGTCCGCCTCGAAGGATTGGCCGCGGTCTGGCGCGCGGTCGCCGGCAATCCCGGCCGTGCGCACGGGCTCGATCACTCGCTTTTCCATCGATGCCGGGATTGCTTTCTTCTGCCGCGTTGCTACATTTGTGTCGGGCAGAATCAGGCGGCCACGGGCCGGCTGCACGAGCCTCCCCTGGAGAGGTGCCTCGTCACGATGGCGCTCCATGGGAATACGCGGGGGTGGGAGGAACGGGATGCGTCCCTATCATAAGCCGATCCTCACGTGCTATGAACGCGCCGACCTCGGCTATTACTCCGCGTCCAACGCCAACGCAAACTGCCAGGCGGACTGTTCCGCCGCGACATGCACCCTCGTCGCCACGGCCTCGGCCGCGCCCTGCGACACTTGCGACTGCACCAATACATGCGCCATGGGGATCGAGCCCTGCTTCACAGACTGCTTCCCGGGCGACTGCGGAGCCCCCACGTGCTGACGCCGGCCAACGATGCGACGCTCCCTCTTACCCGGCGCGCCCTTCGGCTGATATCCTAGTTCCATGACGTCCTACTACGTCTCCGTCAATGGGCAGTCCTACGGGCCCGCCACCGCCGACGAGCTTCGCCAGTGGTCCCTGGCCGGGTCCTTCTCTCCCTCCGACTTCGTCTGGCTGGCCGATCGCAACGAGTGGGCCTCCGCGGCGAGCGTGCCCGAACTCGCTGTCGTCTTCACGGCCGCGGCGGCGCCCGGGGCCGGGGTGGAGGACGTCGAAGAGCTTCCGGCCGCGGAGCGCGCGCAGGTGCCCGAGGCGGAGAAAGAGAAGGAATCGTTCTGCGCCAACCACGAGCTCAGTCCCGCCGCCTTCGTATGTCCGCGCTGTCGTCAGTCCTACTGCGACGCCTGCCGGATCATCGTCGACGGCCAGGCGATCTGCGAGAATTGCGTGAGCGAGGAGAAGGGACAGGCAGCAGGACCGCGCAAGAGGAACCTCATCTTCGCCGGCGCCGGACTCCTGATCGCGGGGGCCATGGTCGGCGCCTATGCCGTCTTCGGGCCCCGGCCCGTGGAGCAAGCCCCGACGCCGCCGAAGGTGGACCTCAACCGGGGCGACACCGCGCCGGCCTTCGCGACCGAGAGCCTGAAGCCGGCGGAGCGGGCGAAAGTGGAGGCCGACATGAGATTCCTGGTCGCGGCGCGCAAGGTCGCCCTGGCTGACACGGCGGCCACGGACACGGCCTCGATGGCGGGCGAGGGCTGGGTCCAGTATCTCTTCGATTACGGCTATCTCGACACGCATGTCCAGCCGCCCCGCGAGGGACTCGTCTACCGCCCGGCGCCCGTTCCTCCGGGAGTCGATCTCTGGACCACGGGCGACGGCGCCCGCGCCTTCCTGCACGTGGACGAAGAGACCGCGGCTCTCATCCCGCGTCCTTGAGGGGCATGGTCCTCGGTCCCGTCTCCGCCAGCGGCCCCTGGAAGCAATACCTTGCGACCCTCCGACCCCCGGACACGCTCCGCGATCTCGCCTCATGGGGAACGGCGACCGCCGGTTCCCTCTCCCGCGCCGTCGATGACCTCGTCCGGCCGATCCTCTCCTCGCTCGATCCCCTCGAGACCGGCGTCTACGCCGTCGGAGGTTACGGCCGCGAGGAACTGGCGCCCTATTCCGACGTCGACCTGCTCGTCGTCACCGCGGGCGAAGTCGATCTGTCGGCGTTCGTCGCCCGGTTGTGGGATCTCGGGATCCGACCCAGCATCCTCGTGCGAAGCGCGGGCGAGCTTCCGGACGGCGTGCGGGGCGACCTGAAATTCGCGACGACGCTCCTGGACGCCCGGCACCTCTTCGGAATGGAGCCTCCGCTCCTGTGCGGTCCGCGGCGATGGATCGACACGCTGAGGCCGGGGTTCTACCGGGAGCACGAAAGCGAACGGCGGGCGCGTCATCTCAAGCACCGCGGCGCCGGGTTCCAGGAGCCGAACCTCCGCGACGGGCGTGGCGGACTGCGCGACGTCCAGATGCGCCGCTGGATCGCGAGGGCGCGCGGTGAGGAGTCCTTCGGCACCTCGGACCTCGACGCGGACTACGCGACCCTGCTCGCGGCCCGCATCGTGATGCACCAGGCAGCGGGGCGCCGCGAGGACCGGCTTCTGCTGGCGGAACGGGAGGCGGTCCTGTCGTGGCTCGGCGGAGGCGACCCGGACGCCTTTTCGAAGGAGGTCCTGCTCGCGATGAAACGCATCGCGACGGGGCGACCGCGGCGGGCGGATCCGCGCCCCGCGGCGGCCGTGCGTGACGAGTTCCTCCGGCGCCTCTCGGATGTGCCGCTGAGACCGATCAGCGGGTTCCTGAGGCTCGCCGACGAAAGCGGGGTCCTGGCCTCGCTTCTCCCGGGCTGGGACCGCATCGAGGCTCTCGCGCGCAACGACGCGATCCACCTCTACACGCCGGACGAGCACACCCTGAGGGTCGTCGAGAACCTCGAGGCGCTCTTCTCGGCCCGGTCCCGCGTCTTCGACGCCGAGACGCTCCAACGCCACGATCTTCTCGTGCTCGCGGCGCTCTTCCACGACATCGGCAAGGGCTCGGGACGCCCCCACGACGAGGAGGGAGCCGCGCGGGCCCGTGTCTTCATGGAGGAGGCGGGTTTCGCGCCGGCGGAGATCGAGCGCGTGGCCTTCCTCGTCCGCCATCACCACCTCCTGGCGCACGGCGCCTTCATGCGCGATGTCGACGATCCGGCCCACATCCATGAACTGGCCAGGAGAATCGGCGACAGCGAGGTGCTCGCGATGCTCTATCTCCTCACCGTGGCCGACATGAAGGCCGTCTCGCCGGAGACCCTCTCGGACTGGAAAGCGCGGCTGCTGGACACCCTCGCCGCGCGCCTCCTGCGCCAATGCGCCTCCTACCTGCCCCCCGACCTCTTCGCCCGTGAAACCCTGGCGCGCCGACGCGCGGCGGTGGAGCAGATCCTCCCGGGGCCCGCGCGCGCCGGAGAGATCGCCGAGCACTTCGGGCGCGTGGACGGGCGCTACGCCCTCGCGCACACCGCCGAGCAGATCGCGCGGCACATCGAGCTGATCCCGCGGCTCTCGGAGTCTCCCGTCGTCATCGACCGCCGTCCTCACCCGGTGCCGGACTGCGCCGACATCATCGTGATCACCCGCTCTCACGAGGGACTCTTCGCGGAGATCGCGGGCACGCTCTCGGCGCGCGGCTTCAACA
>CAZWVM010000205.1:0-6015 GCA_964637705.1 uncultured bacterium | reverse complement strand
CGTGGAGCTTGCCGAGGCCCGTGCGAACCGCGAGATCGCCGAGATGCAGGTGAAGCTCCTGCGCAGCCAGGAGGCCCTTGACGCGCGGGAGACGGAAATCCGGGCGCTGAGGGACTCGTCCGCGCTTCTCGAACGAATCAAGCCCGAGAACGTCGCCCTCCGGTCCGAGGCCGAGAGGCTGAAGGGCCAGATCGGCGCGATGACGTCCGACCTGGCGCGCCGTTCGACGGAACTCGAAATGCTCCGTTCCCGCATGCAGCAGATGGCCGCCGAGCAGTCCGCCTCCGGTGAGACGGCTGTTCGCCTTGCAACGCTCTTGAACCGCGCGCAGTCGGACCTGGCGGAGCACCGCGAGCGGGTCGAATCGCTGCACACGTCGCTGGGGCTCATGGAGCAGTCCTACCGCGAGACGAAGGCGGCCCTTGCCGAGGCCGAATCGCAACTGGCACGCCGCCCCGTGGTCCCGGCGACCGACGAGAGCGACACGGTCCGGGCCCTGCGCGCCGCCCTCGCGGCCGCGGAGCAGGGGATCGAGGAGTGGAAGGAGCGGTTGAGAGGCCACCAATACCGCTCGTCGCTCATGGAGAGGACGATCCGGGAGCAGGAGGAACGCATCCAGGACCTGGAGAAGGCCTGGACGGCGATCCAGGTCGTTGCGGCGGAGTCGGTCGCGCGCGGCACCGCCGACGCGGTTCGCCTGGAGTCGGAGAGTCTGCGATTGACGGCTGTCCTTCGGGAATCCGCGGAGCGCGAACGGGTCCTGGAGGAAGGCCGTCGCGCGATCGCGAGCGAGCTGGAATCCGCCCGTTCGGATGTGAACAGGCTGAATGCCCTGCTCGCGGCGGAGCGTGCGACAAGACCCTCCGACCACGACGCCCTTCGTGCTTCGCTTGACGCCGTCACGCGGGACCGGGACAGCGTCGCCGCGGCCCTCGCCGCGAACCGGATCGAGATCGTGGAGACGATCCGGGTGGTGAGAGAGAGCGCGGAGGCGGTGCGCCGGATGAGAGCGGAGCGTGACGCGGCGCTCGCCGCCGCGACCGGCGCGCCTTCGCCGGCGGGAACCCCGCCGGATCCTCGGCTCCAGGAGGCCTTGAGCCGGCTGGCCGCGGCCGACCGCGAGATCGCCGCCCTGCGCGCGGCTCTTCTCGCCGGTTCTGCCGGGCCTGCGGCCGCTCCCGCGTTGCCGCGCGACACGGCGTCGACGGGGCCGGCGATTGCGCCGCCCGTCTCCTCTCCGCCCGCCCGCCTGCTCGTCGACCTGGCCACGGCCCCTTACGAGACGCTCTCCGGAGTGCCGGAGATCGGGCCGACGAGGGCCCGGGCGATCGTCTGGTTTCGCGAGAACGTGAGGGAGATCCGGAGCGAAGAGGATCTAAAGTCCGTGCCCGGTTTTAACGATGAAAGGATCAGGGCGTTGCGGGAGATCCGCCAGCCCTTCAAGGAGGAAACACGATGAAGACGAGCTTGCGCATCATGGCTCTCGCCGCGTCCGCGGCGATGATCTCGGCCTGCACCCTCGGTCAGACGACCGACGACTCCGCCACGGCGGCATCCCCGGCGTCCTCTTCGGAGATCCAGTATCTCCAGCCGCTTCAGACCGCCCCGGAACTGCGGATCCGGGATCTCCCGGTGCCGGCCGGATTTCTCTACAAGCCCGACAAGTCGATGATCATCGAATACGGGCAGGTCACGGCCGGCATTCTCGCCTACGAGGGCGCGATCGAGGCGGGCGAGGTGATCGGGTTCTACCGCCGCGAGATGCCCAAGTTCGAATGGACGCTCTCGTCGATGATCGAGCGGGAGGAGTCGCGGCTCTTCTTCCAGAAGGAAGGCCGCATCTGCGAGATCACGATCCGCCCCGGCGCCGGTCTCGGCCGTCGCACCGGCATCTTCGTCTACTACGCGCCCAAGGAATAGATCGTTCGGGAGACCGCGCCCCGGGAGCGATCCCGGGGCGTTTTCTTTTACGGGTCCCGGTCCGGTCCTGATCAGGTCTCGACGCGGTTCCGCCCGTTCTTCTTGGCGCGGTACAGCGCGGCGTCGCTGCGCTCGATCAACTCTTCGAGCGTGCCCACGTCGGAGGGGAAGCAGCAGACGCCGATGGAGATCGTGACGCCCAGCAACTGATCCCGGGACGGAACGGTCGACGTCTCGACCATGTGGCGGATCCTTTCCGCCACCATGCGGGCGCCCTCGGGATCGGTCTGGGGGAGGATCACGGCGAACTCCTCTCCACCCCGCCGCGAGGGCGTGTCGGTCTGGCGGATCGACTTGCGGATGCAGTCCGACACGCACTTCAGGACCTCGTCTCCCGTCTGGTGCCCGAAGCGATCGTTGAAGCTCTTGAAGAAGTCGATGTCGAGGGTGAGGAGCGCAAGCTCCAGTCCCCTCTCACGACTGCGATCGAATTCGCGCTGGAGAGACTCCATGTAATATTTGTAAACCATGAGGCCGGTCAGGGAGTCGTAGACCGTCAACTCGCGCACGCGGTCGAAGAGCAGGACGTTGTAGAGGGCGCTCGCGACGGGGGAGGAGAGAATCCTCAGCCGGTTCACATGGAAGCGCAACTCGCCGGCGACGCCGGGCTCCCCGAGGTCGACATACAACCCGCCGATCAGGCGCTCCGCCGACAAGAGCGGCAGGAAGACGCCGTGGCACCCTTCGCCCGCGACCTGGGAGAAGGTCGGGTCGGCGCCGCGGCCGAGCACGAAGAGGCCGTTGCGCTGCGAAGCCAGGGTGGACAGGTTCTTCAGGAGAAGGGCCTCGACGACGGGCTCGGAGGCTCCGAGCCACCGGACGTGCGACTCCTTGCCGCCCTCGCCCGGCGCCATGACGAGCGCCGCGTGCCGAGACTCGAAATGGCGGATCAGGAAGTGCGAGAGCAGTTCCTTCAGCTCGTCGAACCGCGTCAGGTTGGTCAGCTCCTTGAGGACTTCGTACATGTCCGTGATCCGCTGGAGGCGCGTCTCCTCGGTGTCGAAGGCCGTCTGTTCCGCGGCCCGCACGCGCTCCGCGTGAAGGACCCGCTCTCGTGCCTCCGCGATCTCCGTCCTCAGGTAGGACCGGTCGGCTTCGCGCTGCCGCTTCACGTGAAGGCTCCAGATCAGGATGCCGCTCAGGATTCCCCCCTCGAAGATGAGGGCCGCGCTGGAAATCGAGATATCGTCGAGAAGGAAGACCCAGGCGAAGAAGGCGAGGATCGAGCAGAGGAGGAAGAGGAGGCTTACGGGACGGAAACGCTCCACGCTCGCGAGGAGCAGGGGAACGGCGATGAGGAAAGGCGCGAAGGTGGATTGGACGGGCGGGAAGGTGGAGGAGCCGGGCGGGAGGGTGCGCGCGATCGAGGGTCCGATGAAGACCGCCAGGCCCAGGAAGCCGAAGAGGTAGAGCGTCGTGTTGAACCGTCCCGCGAGGAGCTCGTCGTTCTCTTCCTGCCGCCCACCGCCCGCGGACAGGGGCCGATTTTCACTCATGGACGGCCACCCGGTTCTTGCCTTCGGCCTTGGCCCGGTAGAGGGCCCTGTCGGCGGCCTCGAAGAAGGCGTGCGGCGAATCAAAGAGGTCCGGGAGGAAGATCGCGACGCCGACGCTCACCGTCACGCGGTCCGCGATGTCCGTCACCTGCGCGCGTTCCTCGACGCCCCGGCGTATGCTCTCGGCGATCGACTGTGCCCGTTCCCGGGAGCACTCGGGCAGGAGCAGGCACATCTCCTCGCCCCCGATCCGCGTGGGGAGGGCCAGGGGGGGAGCGGCGGCGGAGAGAACGTCGGCGACGCGCCGGAGAACGACGTCGCCGAGCCCGTGTCCGTAGGTGTTGTTGAAGTGCCGGAAATTGTCGATGTCGATGACGACGAGAGCGAGGGGATTGCGATGCCGGCGGCTGCGCTGGACCTGCTTCTCCATCTCCTCGTCGAAGCACCAGCGCTTGTAGAGGTTGGTGAGTCCGTCGCGGCGGGAAAGTTCCACGGTGCGGGCGTAGAGCCGGATCGTCTGCCAGGCCAGGGCCATGAGGTAGGTGAGGTGATAGACGAACTTGAGGTTCTCCATCGAGAAGGCGTTCGGCCGCGACGATTCCAGCCTTACGCACCCCGCCGGCACGTGTTCCTCGTGAAACGGCACGATGATGAGCGAGTGGAAGCCCGCCGAGTCGCGCGCCGCCCCGGAGAAGCGGTAGTCCGTCTCGAGGTCACGCACGATGAGAGGCACGTCGGCATCCCGGACCCACGCCGCGAACGCGTCCTCCCAGGCGCCGGCGGCCAGACCCGCCGTCGCGCGGATGAGGGGAGGGGAAGACCGCTCGACCCGGATGCCGCACGCGGTCTCTTCCGGGAAGAAGCCCTTGAGGTGACGGAAGAAGAGGTCGACGAGTTCCTCCTCGGTGCGGCACGCCGCGAACCGGATGCCGAGCTCGTTGATCTGCTGGTAGATCGATTCGGTCCGGGCGAGGCGCGGAAGACTCGCCCGGATCTTCTCCCGCTCCTCGGAAAGCTCGTTGAATCGCTCGGCGAGCTCGTCCCGCCGCAATTCGACCCTCAATCGCCTCTGCCCCGTCTCCAGGAGGATCCGTTCCGCCACGCGGTAGAGGAGGAAGCAGAAGACGGCCACGAAGAGATCCTGGGCGAGGTAATCGGGGAGATGACCGGGGGAGCGGACGAAGAGAAGGAGCGACGAGAAGGCGATGTTGGCCAGCAGGATGAGAAAGAGGAAGAAGCGGGTGACATCGGTCTCGAAGGAGGCGGCGATGAGGTAGAGGAGCGAGAGGCCGAAGATGTAGGAGGGAAGCTGCGGCGAGACCGGCGGCGAATACTGGACGACGGCGTAGAGCGTGAGGACGACATAGCCGACGACGAGGGCCGCCGTCCGCGCCGTGAACTCGACCCCCCTGTTCACCGTGTGCGTTGAGGCCACGTCCGCCCGATCGACTCCTTTTCCTTCCGTTCCGGCCGGGGGCCGGTTACTCGATGCGCTGTTCCGTCTTCGCGTCGAAGAGGTGGGCCTTCTCCACGTCCACCACCATCTCGATCTCGTCCCCGACGCCGATCTGGGTGTCGGGCTTGAACTTCGCGATCAGCTCGTGCGGGCCGGCCTTGAGGATGCACTGCAGTTCGGACCCCAGGGGTTCCAGGACGTCGACGCGCGCGCGGAGGCAGTTCTCCGCGGACGAGCCCTTGATGAACATCCGATCGTGGAGATCCTCCGGCCTCACGCCCAGGGTCACTCGCCCGCCGGCGGTCCCGCGCGCCTTGAGGATCTGCCCCTGCGCCCGCGGCAACGTCAGCCGCGCGACGCCGGCGTCGAGGCAGACGTCCTCGCCCTTGGACTCCACGGCGCAGTCGAGGAAGTTCATCGGCGGGGAACCGATGAACTCGGCGACGAACCGATTGGCGGGCTTGGCGTAGATCGTCATGGGGCTGGCCTGCTGCTGCATGACGCCGTCCTTCATGATGATGATGTTGTTCGCCAGGGTCATCGCCTCCACCTGGTCGTGGGTGACGTAGATCATCGTCGCCTGAAGGCGCTGGTGGAGGCGGGAGAGCTCGGCGCGCATCTGCATGCGGAGCTTGGCGTCGAGATTCGAGAGCGGTTCGTCGAAGAGAAAGACCTTGGGCTTGCGGACGATCGCCCGACCGACGGCGACGCGCTGCTTTTGGCCGCCGGAGAGTTCCCCCGGCCTCCGTTGAAGGTAGGTGTCCAGTCCCAGGATATCGGCCGCCTCCCGCACGCGGCGATCGATTTCCGCTCGCTCGAATTTCTTCATCTTGAGGGCGAAAGCCAGGTTGTCATACACGGTCATGTGGGGATAGAGCGCATAGTTCTGGAAGACCATGGCGATGTCGCGCTCCTTCGCCGAGACGTCATTCACGACGACGCCGTCGATCAGGATCTCGCCGCCCGTCGGATCCTCCAGGCCCGCGATCATCCGGAGCGTCGTCGACTTGCCGCAACCGGAGGGCCCTACGAGCACCGTGAACTCCTTGTCGCGGATCGTGACCGACAGGTCCTTCACGGCCT
>CAZWVM010000204.1:0-6029 GCA_964637705.1 uncultured bacterium | reverse complement strand
CGCGCGATCTCCTCGAGCTGGTCGAGGTACTGGCCGATCACGAGGACGTGGTCCTTCGCGTGGCGCGCGAGGAGATCGGCCACGACCTTCATCTTCGCCGGGTTCTCCGACGCGATCCGGAACTTGTCGCGGTCGCCCGCCACGGCATAGGCGTCCTCGAGCTCGGCCGGCAACGGCAGACGGATCTCCTCGCACTCCGCCGACGCGATCCACCCCGAGGCCTCCAGGTCCTTCCACGGGACGTCGTAGCGCTTCGGTCCGATCAGGCTGAAGACCTCCACCTCCCGCCCGTCCTCGCGCACGAGCGTCGCGGTGAGCCCCAGCCGCCGCCGTGCCTGCAATTCCGCCGTGACGCGGAAGACCGGGGCCGGCAGGAGATGAACCTCGTCGTAGACGATCAATCCCCAGTCCTCCGAGTCGAAGAGCCCGAAGTGGACGAAGGGATCGGTCTTCGTCTTGCGGTGGGTGAGAATCTGGTAGGTCGCGACGGTGACCGGGCGGATCTGCTTCGCCTCGCCCGAATACTCCCCGATCTCCGCCTCCGTGAGCGTCGTTTTGTCCAGGAGTTCGCTCTTCCACTGGCGCGAGGCGACGATGTTGGTGGTGAGGATCAGGGTCTTGCGGCCCACGGCGCTCATCGCGGCCATGCCGACGATCGTCTTGCCCGCCCCGCAGGGGAGAACGATGACGCCCGCGCCGCCCTTGGGCCCGCCTCCCGCCGTGAAGGCGTCCGCGGCCTGCCGCTGGTAATCGCGCACGTGGAAGGGCTCTCCCGAGAGAGCCGAATCGCGGAGGCGGATCTCGTGCACCGCGCCTTCGCGGTATCCCGCCACGTCCTCCACCGGCCAGCCGATCTTGATCAGCTCCATCTTGAGATGGCCCCGGTAGGCCGGGTTGACGAGCGCCTGGGTGCGCGAGAGAGGCTGGACGATGTGCTTCGCGATGGATTTGTTCGCCTGGATCTCCTTCATCAGGGACGGCGAACGCGATTCCAGCAGGTAGCCCTCGGGATGCGGCAGGAGCTTCAAGGCGCCCCAACGAGTCATCCAGTTCGTGATCTCGTGCTCCACGTTCGGCGGAACGGGGTATTTCGAGAGGGAGGAGAGAGACGCTACGATTTCCCGGGCGTTGTGTCCGACCGCCGCGCTGTTCCATAACGAGAGGGGAGAGATGCGGTAGGTGTGGACGTGTTCGGGAGACCGTTCCAGCTCGGCGAAGCTCGCAAGGAGGTTCCGTGCCTCGGTGAAGCGAGGGTGGTTCACCTCCAGGAGAACCGTGCGGTCCGACTGGACGACCATGGGATTGTCCGGCCTGTATTCCATAAACGAGCCAACCATCATACACTCACTCGATCCATGAGGCCATGTATCATTGTCATGTGTTTGCAAACGCACGAGTTCCATGAAGCTTGAGCGGCGGGCGCGATCGCTCTCGGACTGGGCCGCCTCGCTGGCCGCCGATCCCGCCGTTCCCGCACCGCGCGGGCTGACGGGCGAAACCTGGCGATTCAGCCTGGAGCGGACCTTCGAGGGCTGGCGGGAGGAACTCGAGTCCTGGAGCCGGGGCGGGCGGGGGCCCGTGCCGCGCGAGGAGCCGGTGAACGCGCTCGCGGTCCTGCCCGCCAATTCACCGGCGCCCCTCCTGAACACGCTGGCCGCCGCCTGGCTGCGCAACGTCATCCTGTATGCCAAGCCCGCGCGGGGCGACGAGGACTTCACCGAACGGGTGCTGGCATCGGCGAGGGCGGGCCTGCCGGGCTTCGACGCGACGCTCGCGCTCGACGCTCACCGGCTCGACTACGACCGGTTGATCGTCTACGGCCGGGACGAGACGGTCGAACTGCTGAGAGCGCGCTTCGGGCGCGACCGCGACCTCTTCGGCTTCGGCCACCGCTTCTCGATCGCGTGCGTGCTCGACGATCTCGATGGGGCCGCCGGGGCGGCCGCGCGCGACATCGTCGCCTGGAACCAGGACGGGTGCCTCTCACCGCAGACGGTCTTCGTGGCGGCGGGCTCGGAGGTCGCGTTCGCGAGGGCCCTCGCCGCGAGACTCGAGGAGGCGGAGCGCCGCTGGCCGCGCGGACCCATCGATCCGGCCCGCTCCCTCGCGATCCACGCGGCGCGTGCGGAGGCGCGGATGCGAAGCGGCGGCCGGGCCTGGGGATCGGAGGGCGGCACGGCGTGGACCGTTCTTTACGACGAGCGACCGGGGCTCGATTTCACTCCGCTCGCGCGGACCGCCTGGGTGAGGACGTGGTCTCCTGCCGCCGATTTCGAATCGATCCTCGCTCCTCACGCGGGCCATTGCGAGTGCATCGGGGTCTGGCCGTCCGGAGCGAAGGGGCATCTCCCGCCCGCCCTGACCGAAATGGCGGTTCTCCTCGGCCGCATGCAGTCTCCGCCCCTCTCGAGGAGTCACGGGGGGCTCCCGGCCCTCGCGTTCGCCCTCTAGGGGGCGGATCTCTCTTTCGAAACCGGAAACCGGCGGGCTAGAAGGCGAAGCCGCCCGACATGCCGCGGCCCTGCTTCTGGCCGGTGCGCTTGATCAGGTGGGGCATCTCCTTCTGCAGGACGCCGTTGATCGCGCCCCAGAGCGCGCGTTCGACGTTCGGCTTGGGCATGTTGGGCTGGAGCAGCGCGTCCATCTGGATCCGCGCCATGTCCATGCGCAGGCTGTAGACGCGCAGGCCCAGGGATTCCGCCCGCCGTCTCAATTCCTTTTCGATCCGCGCGCGCGTGCCGTCCGGGAGCGACGGGCGGCGCTTGGGGCCGCTCACGTTCAGGGTCAGGCGGAACTCGAACTGCTGTCTCGTTGGAAGCGCCATCGCGGACGAGTATACTGGCGCGATTTTGCATGACGCAACCCGAACCCATCCCCTGGGAGAATCTTCTCGCCCGGGATCCCGCGCTCCGCGCCTCGCCCGCCTCGGCGTCGAATCTCGTCGCGCGCGCCGCGGCCGTGGCGGCGCGCTGCCTCGACCCGAACTCGCCGCCGCTCCTGGTCGTCGTGCCGGAGGCGCGCGAGGCGGAGGAACTTTCGGAAGCCCTGCGCGGGTTTCTCGAGGACGCGCCGCTCCTGTTGGAGCCGTGGGACATCCTGCCGTTCGAGCCCTCCTCGCTCGAGCCGCCCGCCGCGGCGGCGCGGGTGGAGGCCCTGGCCTTTCTCGCGGGGGCCGATTTTGCGGCCCGCCGCGACCGCCGCCCCCGCGCCTGCATCGCGAGCGCGCGTTCCCTCTCGCGCCTCACGCTCACTGGCGCGACGTGGAAGAGCCTCTCCTACCGCCTCTCCTACGCCGACGAGATCGCGCCGGCGGAGCTCCGGAAACGTCTTGTCGAGGCAGGGTACAGCCCCGTCGCCGAGGTCGCGCTGCCCGGCGAGTTTTCCGCACGCGGGGGGCTCCTCGACTTCTTCTCCCCGGGCAATCCCTGGCCGGTCCGCGTCGCCTGGGACGGCGATCTCGTCGAGAGCCTCCGCTACTTCGACGGTGAGTCGCAGCGCACGATCGAGCCGGTCGAGAGCGTCGTTGTGCTGCCCCCGCGCGAACTCTGCCTTCCGCCCGATCCCGCCGCCCGCGACGCCGTCGCCGCGGAGATCGGGCGGGACGTCCGCTCCTCGCTGCGCCGGGATCACTACGTGGAGGCCGTGCGCGAGGGAGCCCTTCCCGAGGGGATCGAGGTTCTCCTGCCGTTCCTCGTCCCCGTCGTACCGGTCTTCGAGCTCGGCCCCTGCCGCGTCCTCTTCGTCGACCGGGACGCGTGCGGGGCGAACGTGCGGGAGACGTGGGAGGAGGCCGAGCGGGAGGCGAGGGAAAGCGACCTGGGCTACGCCCCGGAGCGTCTCTGGATGCGCGAGCTTCCCGAGATCGGGGAGGCCGAGACGCTCCTGACCCTGCCGGCGGAAGGTGTCCCCTCCGTCACGACCGAGCCCCCGCCGCCCGCCCCCTGGGACGCGCGCGTCCTGCGCACGGATCTCCGCCGCCTCGTCGAGCAGGGCGACCGCGTCGTCATGCTCACGGCCCTTGCGGCGCGGGTGAAGGAGCTGATCCGCGAGGAGAAACTCCCGCCCGAGTCGCTGACCGTTCTCGACGGAACCCTCGTCGCCGGCGCCCGTCTTCCGCTCTGCGGCCTCGCCGTCCTCGGCGACGCCGATCTCTTCGGGCATCGCCGCCGCCGGACGCGCGGGGGGCGGGCGCGCCGCGCCATCGCGGACTGGGGGGCCTTGAAACCCGGCGACTATGTCGCGCACGTCCACCACGGCGTCGGGATCTTCCGCGGGATCGAGCGGATCCGGACGATGGGGGAGACCCGCGACGTCGTCCTGATCGAGTATGCCGGCGGCGACAAGCTCTACCTGCCCCCGCACGAGACGGACTTCGTCGAGCGCTACACGGTGCTGGAGGGCCAGCAACCGCGGCTCGACCGCCTCGGCGCCAACCACTGGGCAAAGGTGCGCGAGAAGGCGGAACGGGAGACGGCGGAGATCGCGAGGGAACTCCTGGACCTCTACGCGCTCCGCCACGCGGCGCAGGGTGTTCCCTACCCGCCGCCTGATGACGAGGAACTCTTCGCGAGGTCGTTCGGGTACGAGGAGACGCCGGACCAGGAGGAGTCGATCGCCGCGCTGCTCTCCGACATCGCGCCGCGCGAGAAGCGCGAGCCGATGGACCGGCTCCTCTGCGGCGACGTGGGCTTCGGGAAGACCGAGGTGGCGCTGCGCGCGGTCTTCCGCGTCGCGCGCGCGGGGCGGCAGGTCGCCGTGCTCTGCCCCACGACGATCCTCGCCCTCCAGCACGCCGAGACCTTCGCGGAGCGGCTGAGGCCCTTCGGGATCGCCACCGCCGCCCTCTCGCGCTTCCAGGACGCCCGACGCACGAAGAAGGTCATCGAGGATCTCGCCTCGGGCGCCCTTCCCGTCGTCATCGGGACCCACAGGCTCCTGTCCTCGACCGTCCGCTTCCGCGACCTCGGGCTCGTCGTCGTGGACGAGGAGCAGCGCTTCGGCGTCCGGCACAAGGAGAAGCTCAAGAACCTCCGGCGCCAGGTGGACGTGCTGACCATGACCGCGACCCCCATTCCCCGCACGCTCCACCTCGCCCTCTCCGGCGCGCGCTCCGTCTCGCTCATCGAGACGCCGCCGCCGGGCCGCGCGCCCGTCCAGACGATCGTCGAACCCTTCAACGAGGAGCACGTGAGGCGCGCGATCCGGAGGGAACTGGACCGCGACGGCCAGGTCTTCTACGTCCACAACCGGATCGAGACGATCGACCGCGTCCACCAGTTCCTCCGCCGCCTCTTCCCCAGGGTCCCGATGGCGGTCGCCCACGGGCAGATGAAGGAGGACGAGCTCTCGTCGACGATGCTCGACTTCATGAGCGGTCGCACCGCGATCCTGCTCTCGACCTCAATCATCGAGAACGGGCTCGACATCCCGCGCGCCAACACCCTGATCGTGGACCAGGCGGAGCGCTTCGGGCTCGCCCAGCTCTACCAGCTTCGCGGCCGCGTCGGCCGCTCTAAGGTCAAGGCCTACGCCTACTTCTTCCACTCCGCCGACGGCACGATGACGAAGGACGGCCGGGCGCGCCTCGCGGCGATCGCCGAGCACACCGCGCTCGGCTCCGGCTATGCCATCGCGCGGCGCGACATGGAGATTCGGGGGGCGGGCGAGATCCTGGGCGTCTCCCAGCACGGCGAGATGGAATCGATCGGTTACGACATGTATTGCCGCCTCCTGAGGGAGGCGATGGCGGAATTGAAGGGCGAGGGGCTCTCGAAGAGGCGGGCGCGCCCGGTCCTCGAGCTCTCTTTGCCGGCCTACATCCCGTTCGAGTGGCTGGGCGGCGAGGAGCTGGTGAGCGCGATCCACCGCGAGATCGCGGCGGCGGAGACGGTGGAGGCGGTGGAGAAGCTGCGCGAGAGCCTCGTCGACCGGTTCGGGATTCCGCCCGCGCCCGTCGAGAACCTGCTCACCCTCGCCCGCCTGCGCGCCTACGCCGCGCTCGACGGCGTGGCCTCGCTCACCGAGACGGA
>CAZWVM010000203.1:0-6074 GCA_964637705.1 uncultured bacterium | reverse complement strand
CCGCGGGCCCTACAATCCCCCCATGCCGACTCTTGACGGATTCGCCCTGCCCCCGGAGATCGTGGAGGAGCTGAAACGGCTCGCGGCCTCGACGCCCGGGGAGGAACTCGAGGGGTTTCTCCTCGTTCACCCGGAGCTGGCGAAGGGCGGGGGACGGAGGGAGGCGCAGATCGAGAACGCGCGCCGACACCTGGCCTGGCTGGCCTCGGGCGACCGCGAGATCGATGCCGGAGCGAGGTCGATCCTGGCCGGGCAGAGCCTCTACCAGCGGTTCCTGATCGTGCTTTCCGAGGAGGCGATCGAGCGCGCGTGGGATCTCCTGTGCGGCTGGTTCGGCGAAGCGCGCTTCCTGGCGGCGACTCTCCTGGACGCCCGTCAGGCGGTCCGCGCGCGGGCGCGCATGGAACTGGCGAACCGGGGAAGCCGGCCCTGGCGGGAGCCGGACCCGTCGGCCGCCGCAGGGCTGAAGGAACTGCTCCATCCATTCCTGAAGGAGCTGGGAGATCTCGTCTCGCCGCGCCCTGCCTCTTCTGAGGGGGCTTCGCCGAGATCCTGCGACGACGGCCGCGCGGCGGAGCTGGCGAAGCGACTCGAGGTCGCGGAACGCAGGCTCGCGAAGAGGGACGAGGAGGCGAAGGAACTGCAGCGCGAGAGGGACGAGGCGCGGCGGGCCGGGAAGGCGCTCGAGAAAGAGGGACGGACCACCCGCGAGGCGGCCGCGCGGCGGGAGTCGGAGTTCCAGGCGGAGGTGGAGCGGCGGGTGGCGGAGGAGATGGAGGCGCGGATCCGCGCCTATCTCGGTCCGGCCGTCGAGCGCGAGCGCAGGATTGCGTCACGACGCGACGGCGATCTCGCGGCGCGCGCCGAGGCGGCGCTCGCGGCCGCGGCAGGTCGCGGCCGGGACGGGCGGACGCTCGCGGAGCTGGAGCGGAAGCTGGCGGAGATGGAGGCGTTGCGCGAGCGCGTGCGCGGAGCGGTGGCGGCGTCCGCGGATCCGCCCGATGATCTCCTCGCGGTCGCCGGCGAACTCGAGGCGGCGGTGTCGGAACTGAGAGCGGCTGCGGGTCGGACGGGCGAGAGCGACCTTCCGTCACGGGTGCGCCGCGCCGCGCAGGGGATGAAAGCCGAGGACCTTGCGAAACTGAGGCGGTTTCTGGAGGAAGCGCGGCACCTCGGTTGCCTGGCGGAGGAAGAGGAGGAGTCGATCGACGCCTTCCTGCGTCGGCGCGTGGCGCTGCTCACGGACCCGATGCGCTCGGCGGCGGGGCGGGAGAAGACGGCGGTGGAGCGGAACGTCCTGGAGAGAGCCCTCGAGGGCGAGGTTCCGCTTCTGCTCATCGTCGACGGGCACAACGTGGCGCGGACGGAGTTGGCGCGGCGGTTGCCGCCGGAGACCGGGGAGACGGCCCTGCGCGAGGAGCTGGCCCGTCGCATCGTGGAAGCTCTTGACGGGCGGTCCACGATCGATTGCCGCCTCTTCTTCGACGGGAGCGCGGCGGGGACGCGGACGGCCGCGCCGAACGTGATCGTGCAGTATTCGGGCGGGGCGCCGGGTACGAGCGACCGCGCGGACGCCGCGATCGCCTCCTGCGTGGAATTTCAGCGCGCGGAGAACCGGGATGCGGCTATTCTCGTCGTCTCCGAGGACCGCGGCGTGGGAGCACAGGCCCGTGCGCACCGTGCTCGTGTGCTCTTCCCCTTCGAGTTTCTCGAGACGCTCGAACGCGCCGCCCGGCGGGGATAAAAAAACCGCCGGCCTTGCGGCCGGCGGTCGGCGATCGAGGATCGGTCAGTAGAACTCGACCTGGTCGATGAGGAGCTTGCCGCTGCCCTTCTGGTCGCCTTCCTGCGCGGAGATCGCGAAGTGGACCTTGATGTCGGAGAGGGCGAGGTTCTGGTCACCGCCCCAGCCGTACTTCAGGCTGGAAAGAGGAATGTCGACGGTCGTCCAGGAGGCCGCGTTCGACTTGAAGGGGGCGAAGACGACGAAGTTGGATCCGTCCTTGTCCTCGAGCTTGAACTCGATCGTGTTCGCGCTTCCCTCGCCCTTGATGCGGAAGCGGACACCCTTGTAGGCGGTGAGGTCGCGTCCGGCGGCCTTCCACATGGCGACCCAGGCACCGGTGCCCATGGTGTAGGAGATCTCCAGGGCGTTGCCGGTCTCGCCGGGCACCGAGGCGAGGTTGATGGAGGAACCGTCGCCGTTGTACTTTTCCCAGCCGGTGACGGCGTCCATGGCGTCAAAGAGCGCCCCGCCGGCGGCGGGCGCGGGCGCGGCGGCCGGCGCGGCGGCGGGCTCGGCGGCCGGCGCGACGGCGGCGGGGGCCGCGGGCGCGGGCGGGGCGGGGGGCTGTCCGCAGGCGACGAGCGAGACGAGAGCGAGAACGAGGGCCGTTGACTTCTTCATGATCCTGACTCCTTCAGAGTGATTTCGATTTCCAGCGACCCGGGCGCGCTGCGGCCGGGCGGGACGAGTCCTCACGTCACTTCACCATCGACGTGTCTTCTTCATCCCCTCCTCCGGGAGCGCGGCGCTTCCGCCCCGCCTCCTGCGACTGCGAGTCTCTCCACAAGGCGCGGATTCTACGGCTCGGCGCGCGGTGAAATCAAGGAAAATGTCAGAAAACTTTTTCTCTATCCGGTTTGCGGCGGGACTAGAGGTCGCAGGCCGGGGTGCCGCCCATGATGGGCTGATCCTCGTCGATCCAGACGGTGCCGGTCGGGACCCGCTTGTTCGGGTCCGCGTTGCCGCTGTTCCAGCACCAGTTCCAGCCTCCCTTGACCGTGATGGGGGAGCCGTCATCGACGTTCTGAACGCTCCGGTTGGTGTGCCAGACGTGGTTGTCGTCGCACCAGTCGAGATGCCACCAGCCGACACCCTGGCCGTCGCCCACTTCTTCCGGGAAGTCGCCCTTGCCGCCGTTGATGTAGTAGTGCATCGGGTGGGTGGGATCGCTCTGCCAGTGGCCGCATCCGAGCAAGGCCCCGTTCTCGTCGTGGTGCAGGAGCTGCTGGAGATTGTCCGGGTAGGCGTGGCGATCGATGCCGCCCCCGAGATTGATGTGATCGACGAAATACATCTGGGAGGCGGATCGCCAGAGCTTGAGGCGTTGAACGGTGCGCGCCTGCTTGGCGCTCTCGATCGCCTGCTTCAGGCGGGGCAGGGCGATCGCGGCGATGATTCCGATGATGGCGACGACGACGAGGAGTTCGATCAGCGTGAAACCGCGGCGGCGGAGGTCGCGGAGAGATTCCGGAGTCTTCCTCATCATCCTGCCCATCATTCTAATCCCGCGCCGGCTCGATCGTCAACGCCCGACAATATGGTAAACGTTTACCATGTAAGAAATACCGAACTTGGAAACGAAGAGACGGGGTGCGAAAGCCTGCCGGGGGAACGGGCGCGGCCGGCGGGTCATGTGGAGGAGGCGGCCGGGAAAGTGGGGGCGATTCCGTTTGTCGCCATGAAGTCCGGTTCGGAGATGGGGATGGGTCGGAAAGACGAACTGCTAGAGGTCGCAGGCCGGCGTGCCGCCCATGATCGCCTGGTCCTCGTCGATCCAGATCGTGCCGGTCGCCACGGGCGTCGTCAGGAGGTTGGAACAATAGTTCCAGTTCCCCTTGGTTGAAAAGGGCTGCCCATCATCGACGCTCTGCACGTCCCTGTAGGTGTGCCAGGCGTGCTGATCGGTTCCGTGGGCGGCGTCCGGGCCGCACCAGTTCAATACGTTGGGCGAGGTCCCGTTTCCGATCTCCTCGGGGTAGTCGTTGACGCAGCCGTCGACGTACCAGTGCGCATGGGCCGTGGCATGCCGGGGATGGACCACGAGGCAGCCTCCGAGGGAACCGTCGTTGTTGTAGTGGAAGAGCTGCTCCAACTGGTCCGGGAACTGGTTCCGCCCCTCGTTCGCGTCATCGCACATGAAGTGGTCGACGAAATACATGCTGGTCGCGGAACGGAAGAGCTTGAGCCGGCTCACGGTCCTCGCCTGCTTGGCGCTCTCGATCGCCTGCTTCAAGCGGGGCAGGGCGATCGCGGCGATGATGCCGATGATGGCGACGACGACCAAGAGTTCGATCAGGGTGAAACCGCGCCTGGCGGAAACATCATTCATGAGAGTCCACTCCCCCGTGCCCGATTGTATCCCGCTTCCGTCACCCGTGTCCACACGATATACCCTTTAAATGGCAAGGTTATACGATTGCGTATTAATTATAGCAGGACGATGCCGGGGTGACGACGCCGAGCCCGAGAGGGAAGTCGAAGCAATCCAGATGTTTCCGTGCGCCGGGGCGCGGCATCGGCGCCGCCGCCGGTCAGGATGAAGAAACGGATGAGGAACGAGAGGAGATTACAGGTCGCAGGCCGGCGTGCCGCCCATGATCGCCTGGTCCTCGTCGATCCAGATCGTGCCGGTGACGATGGGAGTCGCCGCGGGATTGCGGCAGTAATTCCAACCGCCCTTCACCGTGATGGGAGATCCGTCGTCCACGTTCTGAACCGACCGGTTGAGGTGCCAGGTGTGCGTCGCGGCCGGCCCGCAATAGTCCATGACGCGCCACGGCTCGCTCAGGAGGCCGTTTCCGACCTCTTCCGGATAGTCGCTCTCCTTGCCGTCGATATACCAGTGAACCTGGGCAACGGGATGATTGGGGTCCCCGGAAACCTGGCAACCCAGGAGCGTTCCGGTCGCGCTGTAATGGAAGAGCTGCCAGAAGTTGCCGGGGTAGCGGTGCGTTCCCTCGATGGCGCCGTCGCACTTGAAGTGGTCGAGGAAATACAGTTCGAGAGCGGAGCGGAAGAGTTTCAGCCGCGTCACGGTTCTCGCCTGCTTGGCGCTCTCGATCGCCTGCTTCAGGCGGGGCAGGGCGATGGCGGCGATGATGCCGATGATGGCGACGACGACGAGAAGCTCGATGAGCGTGAAGCCCGACCGCCCGTTAGAGCCTTTTGTAAGCGCTTTCATTGGCCGATATATGAATTGTAGCGCCCCGGCGGAGGAAAAGTCAACGAGGGGATCCGGTAATTCATCGGTTGTTCAAGAACCGGATTTCGAGGCCTTGACGCCGGGAAAAGGCGTTGACAGCCCGGGCCCTCGCCCGAGAACATGACTTCATGTCCAACGCCCGACCCCTGCATCCCCCCGTCGCCGAGTTCCGCAATCCCGGCAACACCATCATGAACCAGAAACGGGACCGCTTCGAGAAGGTCTTCGCGGATCGCCGGCGCTTCTACCTCGAGCACTGCGAGGAGATGTATTTCGCCACCTTCGACAAGCCGGATCTCCTCGGCTTCGACTTTCCCTTCCGGGACCGAGTTCTCTTCAACCGCCGCGGCCTGCCTTCGCTTCTTTACGCCTTCCTCGCCCCTTTCATTCACCGCCGTTCCCTCGCCCAGTGCCGCGCCTTCTTCGCGGTCCAGGTCCCGGCCTCGCTCTATCCCTGGTATTGCGCCCTCTTCTTCCGCCGCGCACGTGTCTGCGTCTACTGGAACTACGACTGGATCGAGATGGCGAACAACATCGGCAAGCCACTTTTTTACCGCCTCTTCGTTCACGCCTGGGTCTGGCTGACCTTGCGCGGCGTCCGCTACTTCGTCGTGACCAACGGGGAGGACGCGCGCAGGATCCTGGGCGCCAAGCCCTCGGCCCGCGTCCTCGTCCAGCCCACCCCGATCTCCCTCTCCCTGTTCCGTCCCCTGGGCCTCGAGCGCGTGCCGGGCCGCCTGGTCTTCGTGGGCCGCCTGACCTTCCAGAAGAACCTCGAGGCCCTCATCGACGCCGTCGCCACGCTGCCGGGAACGGAACTCCAGATCGTCGGCGAGGGCGAGATGAGGGAGACGCTCGAGGTCCACGCGCGCGCGAAGAACGCCCCCGTCTCCTTCCTCGGGCGCCAGACCCAGGAGCAGATCGTCGAACTTCTCAACCGGGCCTCGCTCTTCGTCCTGCCCTCGCATTTCGAGGGCGTCTCCAACGCCCTCGTCGAGGCCATGGCCTGCGGGCTGCCGGCCGTGACCTCCGACATCTACACCAACCGCGAGATCATCCGTCACGGCGAAAACGGCTACCTCTGCG
>CAZWVM010000202.1:0-6074 GCA_964637705.1 uncultured bacterium | reverse complement strand
CCCTGGCTCAACATCGCCCTCGTCTACGACCAGGCGATGAACCTCGTCATCTTCACCGCGGGACTGGCCGTGATCGGGGCGGCAGGCGGAACGCGGGAGCGGCTGAAGGCGGTCATCCTGAACCCGCTCTTGGGCGCGATCGCGGCCGGGGCGGCCTGGAAGGCGGCGGGGATCCCGTGCCCGGCCCTCCTGCGCGCCGCGCTGGAATTGCCGGCCCAGGCGACGATCCCGGTCGCGCTCTTCTCCGTGGGTGCGGCGCTCGGGGAGATGCGGTTCGGGGGGGCGCGCGGGATCGCGCTGGCGGTCGCCGCGCGCTACGGGCTGGGCGCGTCCCTCGCCGCGCTCTACTGCCTCGCCGCGGGCGTCACCGGCCCGATCGCCTCCGTCATCGTCGTCTCCTCGACGATGCCCTCGGCGGTCCTGAGCTTTCTCCTGCCGGCGCGACACGGCATCGCCGCGGACCACGCGGCCGGCGTGGTCGTCGCCTCGACGCTCGTCTACCCGCTCGTCTTCCCCCTCGTCCTCGTCCTCGCCCGCGCCCTCTCCTGACCGCGCCTAGCGGCCCGGCGGTCGGCGGCGCGGCGGAGGCGCCTGCGACGAGCGGCGCTGGGCTTCGCGCGCGCGCGCGTTCTCGACGGCCTGCCGCACCCGCTGCCGGATCTCGGTCTGCAGTTGCTGCAGGCGGTTCTTGACGGCCTCGCGCTGCTCGGGCGTCAACTGCTGCAGGCGCTGGCGCAGAGCCTCCCCGACGTCGCCGTCGGGCGCGACGTTCAGGCGCCGCCTCATCCGCTCGATGATCTCCTGCCGCCGGTCCTGCCACCGCTCGCGGATCCGCTCGAGAACCGCGCGACGCCGGATCTGCCGGGCGCTCACCGTCGCGCCCTCGCCCGCGCCGACCGTCGCGGACTGGCCGTCCTGCTCCACCCCGACCGTTCCCTCGAAGACGTCGATGTCGGCCGCGTCGGCGTTGGCCGCCGTCGCCGTCGGCGAAGTCGGCTCGTAGGCGACGGAGAAGTCCGTGCCGCGCACGCCCGCGGTGGCGATCGGCGTCGTGACGGAGTAGCTCGAACGGGACGAGAGACTCTCGACGCGCGAGCGGACGGCGCCGCGCGAAACGTGGATCGAGGTCGCGGACTGCGTCCCGGTACGCTGCAGGCGCGTGATCTTCACGGTCGTGTTCCGCTCCAGTTCGACGTCGCTCCCGTCGGGAAGCTTCATCATGAGCCCGCCCGACGTCGTGATCACGTCGCCCTCGCGATAGGTCCGTCCCTCCGCGATCGTGTCGTCTCCGGAGAGGTACACGACGGCGGAGGCGGCGGTGTCGGCGCGGACGGGCGACAGGAGGCCCAGGAGCAGAAAGGCCGCCGCCAGCCGCGCGCGCGGCGCGGGTGCACCGTTCATGCCTGTCGATGGAGTCATCTCGTCTCTCCTTTGCCGGCCCCGAGAGCGGGTCCGCCCACGGGCAGCGTCACGATGAAGGTCGACCCCTCGCCCGGGCGGCTCTCCACCCGGATCCGGCCGCCGTGAGCGTCCACGATGTTCTTGATGATGGCAAGCCCCAGACCGATCGAGCGCTCGCCCGCCGTCGCCTTCACGCTCGTCTTCCCGAAGTGCTTGAAGAGCTTCTCCTGCTCCTCCAGGGGGATTCCCTGCCCCTCGTCCCGCACGCGGATCTCCGCCTCGCCGCCCGTCGCGGCGGCCGCGACCGTGATCTTCGTGCCGGGATGCGAATACTTGACGGCGTTGGAGACGAGATTGTCGATGACCTGGGCCATGCGGCTCCGGTCGAGGCGCACCGCGGGCAGTTCCGCCGGCAGGGCCGTCTCGATCACGATCGACTTCGAACGGGCCAGGATCTCCCCGCCCGCGCACTTCTCGCGCAGGAACGGCTCGAGCGGGACCTCCTCCAGGTTCAATTCGAGCCTCCCCGACTCGATGATGTTGACGTCGAGCAGGTTGTCGATCATCTCGATCATCGACTCGCAGCTCTTCATCATCATCTCCAGCACCGGAACGGCCTCGGGCGACGGAGGCCCGAACTTCCCGCGCTGGAAGAGCGACAGGTAGCCGACGATGACGAAGAGCGGGTTGCGCAGGTCGTGCGAGGCCATGCCGAGGAAGCGGTTCTTCAGGTCGTTCAGTTCGACCACGCGGTCGTAGAGCCGGCTCTTCTCCAACGTCAGCGAAACCTGCCCGGCGATGCGGCGATAGAGGTCCACGTGGGCGTCGCGGTAGGTGCCGATGGAACGGCTGGAGAAGAAGAGGAAACCCACGGGACGGTTGCGCGCGACGAGGGGGCACGTGAGGCTCGAGCGGATCCCCTCCTCGACGATCAGGCGCGTGGAGACCGATTCCGGGTGATCGATGAGATAGGCCTCGAGGTCGTTGAGGATCCGCGGCTCCCCGGTCTCGAGGATCCGCGCGAGGCTCGAGTTCTGCATGCGCCCGCTGAAATCGCCCTTGAGGTGGATGGGTTCGTAGGAGGCTCGATTCCAACGGGACCTGAGAACGGTGCCGTTATCGTCCAGGAGCGCGCAACCGATCCGGTCGTAGGGCAGGACGGACCTCATCGCGCCGTAGAGCGCGGCGAGGATCTCCTCGAAGGTCAGCCCCGCATTGATCTTCTCCGTGATCCGCGCCATCTCGTCGTTGAAGAGCCGCTCCTCCGCGAGCGCCTCGGCGAGGGACTGGAAGTAAGGTTCGAGCGTCTGGGCGGCGTGAGTTCCGCTCTCGAGGTGCTTTCTCATCCCCTGCAGGATCGTCACGATGCGGTTCACGCGGGCCGATTCTCCTTTGACCATATCGTACTAAAATAATCTATTTTTGTCCACCCGGCTCGCTCACGCGGGTGCATGCAAGATATGTCGGTAGAACGTCCTCTCCGCGTCTTGGCCTTGGATTTCCCTTCCATGGGAAATTCTACGGCCTCCCGCCGCCGCCTCATCCCTCCATGGATTCGGCGTCGCCCAGGCCGCTCCGAGGACATTCTACCGACTTATCTTGAGTGTACTCCGCTCACCCTCGTCGCGCGTCGCGAGGAGTGAACGGCCGGCGGGCGACTCGAGGCGCAGGAGTCCCTCGGCGCGCGACCACTCCGAGACGATCTCGCCGCGCGCCGTCGACGCGCGGATCGCCAGGCGGCGCTCGTTCGCGTCCGCGTCGACGCGGAAGCGGGAGGGCCGGCCGCCGAGCCCCGCGAGCGGCAGGAGCGCCTCGCGCAGGAGTTCCCCCGGCGAGAGCGAGCCGAGGGCGTAGACGCCCGTGTCCGTCCAGTCCATGCCCGGCAGGAGCCGGCGAGGGACGCGAGAGAGGCCGTGCACGAGCGCATGGAGCGCGCCCGAGCGGTCGCCCTCGAAGGAGACGACCGTGAGTCCCGCGGGCCCGGTCCTCCACGAGGCCGCCGCGCGCGGGTTCTCCGCGACCACGCGCACCCCGCCCCAGAGGTCCTCCTCCGTCCGCCAGGTCTCCTCGAGGAGCTCTCCGCCCGCGCGGACTGAGAACCGCCAGAACCGGCCCGGCTCCAGGGCCGGCGCGTGAAGCGCCGCCGACGCCGTCTCGATCGACTGTACGCGCCGGTACTCGCCCGGGCATCCCTCCTCGACGTAGGCCGCCTCGCCCGCGGGCCCCTCGCGCTCGAGGTACGCGGCAAATCGAACCGGCAGCGTCGCGGAGCCGGGCTCGTCTCCGTCCTGGAGGTGGAAGTGGAGGTGGGGTCGCGGGGCCCGGCCCGAGGCGCCGCATCGCGCGATGACCTGCCCGGCCTTGACCGCGAGGCCGGCGTAGACGGCGACCGAGCCACGCCGGAGGTGGGCGTAGAGCGTGGAGCCGTGCTCGTGGCGGATCACCACGTAGTTGCCGAAGTTCTCCCGCGTGTTCGTCGCGCCCGGCTCGTTGTCCGGCACGCCGTCGGAGGCGGCGGTGACGAGACCGTCGGCCGCCGCCAGGACGGGCGCGTTGAAGCAGGCGTAATCCTCCAACCGGATCGCGCCCTCGTCCCGGGCACCGCCCCGCCGGAAGGGAAATCCCTCCGCGTCCATCACCTCGAAGTCCCACGCGTGCTGCCACGGCGGCTGGTGCGTGGGGCGCCCCAGGGGACCCTGGGTCACGGTCCATTCCCCGAGGAAGGGCAAGGCGACGCGGCCCGGGGCCGCGACGAGGCGCTCGCGCAGGAAGGCCCGCCGCGCCGTCTCCTCGGGCGCGCGGAGCGGATCGTCCGAGAAGGCGGGCCGCGCCCCGGACGGCCTCAGGGCCAGGGCCGCCATCCAGCCGATCACCGCGAGGTTGAAGGGCCAGGAGAAGACCGGGAGCCCGGCGGGCGTGAGAAGCCGCGAGCTGACGACGGCGACGAAGGCCGTCACGGCCGCGCCGCAGAGCGCGTGAACGGTGGCGGACGGCCCCGGCTCGAGGAAGGCGCCGCCGAGGGCGATCGCGGCGAGGATGAAGTTCAGGCCGACCATGCCGTAGGCCACGTCCGCCATCGAGCCCCCCATGAGGCGGAAGAGCGCGGTCCCGACGAGGAAGCCGAGGACGGCGAGGACGGCCGAGGCGCGGGAGCGCCAGGCGAGGAGCACGAAGAGGATCGCCCCGGGCAGGACCTTCGGCAGGAAATAGATCGCGCCCATCGAGGAGAAGAAGACGCTCACCGGGTCCTCCGCGCCGCCCGGCCCCGTGAAACCCTCCGGCTTCACGACGACCGCGCCGAGCGTCGCGACGAGCGCGAAGGAAAGAGAGAGCGAGCCGATCCGGAAGCGCGCGTAGAGGCGGTCGGTGAGGATGACGGAGAGGAGCATCGCGAACCAGGCCGCCGGGAGGACGAAGACGAGGGTCGTCGCGGAGAGCCCCCCGAAGTACGCGAGGCCCATCCCCGCGAGAAGCGGCGAGATGCCGTAGAGCCCGGTGCGCACCAACTCCGGCGCGTAGCCGAAGGCGATCGCGAGGAGATTGGCGCCGACCGCCCCGATGAGACCTCCGGCCGCGACGCGCGGATCAAGCAACGTCAGCGCGATGATGGCCGCGCCGAGCCGGCGCCGCTCCATGAAGAGCACCGCCGCGTAGCTGCGCAGCACGGCGTCGACGAGGAGGCGGCCCGCCGCGCACGCGCGGGTGGAGGTCTCAGTCACGGCTCGATCCCGTCGCCCCCGTCATGCCTTGATCTTCAGCCGCTCCGGCAGAATCTCCGGGCCGACGAGGTCGTCGAGCGTCTCGGCGCGGCGGATCAGCTCGCCCTTCCCGTTCATGTCGACGAGCACGACCGCCGGGCGGAGCTTGATGAACTGCCAGGACTGCGAGACGCAGTAGGCCCCGACCGGCTTGATGACGACCTTGTCGCCCTTCTTCAAATCCGGCAGCGTCACCGCCTCCCTCAGGCAGTCGATCCTCATGCAGAGGGGCCCGTACACGACCGTGTCCTCGCTGATCCCCTCGAAGGGCTGGGCCGGGTAGACCTGGAGCTTGTACCAGAGCGCGGTGATGAGGACGTTGAGGCCCGCGTCGACGATCACGGCGCGCAGGCCGGAGGTGAGGCGCTTGGTGCCGATGACGGAGGCGACCATGACTCCGGTGTCGTCGACGAGTCCGCGGCCGGTCTCCAGGATCAAAGTCGGCATCTCCTTCCCGGAGAGCGCCATCAGGGGCCCCGTCAGCGCCTCCGCGTACTGCGCGAAGCTCGGGCAGGCCTGGTCGCCGGGCAGGTACTGCGTGTAGAGGGTGTTGGTGGAGGCGAATCCGCCGCCCATGTTCACCGTCTCGATGCGGACACCCAGCTCGGACCGGATCGTCGCCGCGAAGGCGAGGATCTTCTCGATGGCACGGCGATAGAAGGTGGGATCGAGGAGGAAGGTGCCGATGTGGCAATGGAGCCCGGTCACGTCGCACCGCCCGCCCGCGACGATCCTCTTCACCGCCTGGAAGGCGCCGCCGGACTCGAGGTTGAAGCCGAAGCGGTCCCAGGCCGGCTGCAATCCGGAGTCGAGGTTGATGCGCACGCCGACGCGCGCCTTCTTCTTCTGCGCGGCGGCCAGTTCCTCGATCTCGGCCACCTCCTCGAGGTGGTCCACCTGCAGGAGCGCGCCCTC
>CAZWVM010000201.1:0-6119 GCA_964637705.1 uncultured bacterium | reverse complement strand
TGTTCTCGAGGGGCCGGGCGGGAGGGCGGTGCGGAAGATCGCCGTGGTGAGGTGATTCACACCACGACTCCCCCGTCTCCAATTCAGGCATTGTTGATTCTGAGCGCTCTGACGCTGGCCGCGATGATCTCGTGGCAGCGGCCGGGTGGCAGTATCCGAGCGGATTCATCGTCATCGTCCGCATACACTTCCGACACCTGGACCATCCTCTTCGACGACTTCGAGGGGGCAACGAAAGCGGATTCCCTCTCGACGACGGCGGTCTATGAGCCGGGGTATCGCTCCGGTTACGGCCTGAGGCTGCCGGATACGGCGGCCCATGCCTTCTACCGGGAATCCTCCTGGGTCGGGCCGGGCGGAGGGCCGGACACGGAGAACAACAAGCTGCCTTCCGGCACGATCGAGTTCTATTTCCGCCCGGACACGACGATGACGGGCGTGCCGCGCGCCTTCCTCATATCCCATCGCTATACCGCTCCCACATCGCTCAGCCGAGGCCAAATGACCCTGGCCGTTCTCTCCGGAACAGCCTTGGAGTGGTCCCTGGGTCTCGTATCCGGCTTCGGCTCCCTCCAGGGCAATCCTCCCCTCTATCCCGGACAGTGGTATCACGTGGCCGTGACATGGGACACGGCGCTCGGCACCGCTCTCTTCATCAACGGAACCCGGCGCGCGAACGATTCGACGTCTGCGGATCTCGACTCGGCCTGCTTCTACCTGGGCGGCGGGGATTCATCGGCGTGGACGCCGCCCGGCCGTTTCGACCGGCTGAGGATCTCCTCGCGCGCGCGTACCGAGACGGAATTGCCGTCCGCCCTGGAAATCACGTGTGATTCTCCGCCGGGGGCGTCCTACGGGCAGCTCATATACCAGCCATTCCACGTCTCATACAGCGCGCGCGCATCCGACACCCCATCGATCACGGTCACGTTTTTTCTCACGACGGACACGGAGAGCCTGTCGGGTGCGGCGATTCGAAGCGGAATGTCGGCGATCGACACGATCACGCTGTCGGGCCTGGCGGCAGGCCGCTACCGCCTGATCGCCATGGCGCAAACATCCTCCGAGACATCCTTCGCGGCGACGGACTTCCTCTCCATCCAGCCCGACACGTCGTCCGGTTCCCTCACGGTGGGGCAGGGAGATTCGCCCGAGGTCTGCCTCCTGACGCGTATGGGCCTTGACGCCTCATGGCAGTGCGGCCCGCGCGATTTCCTCCTCGGAACCCGACTTGGCCGCCTGCTAACCCGCGGGTATTACCTGCTGTGAAGCGCATCGGCTTGCCCCTGGTTCTCTGTCTTCTCGTCGCGCCATCCGTCCTCGCCTCGGCCGCGGACGTGACGATCAATTCGGTGACGTTGTCGCCGGACAACGTCTTCGACAACCAGCTGTCGGCGGTCGGGAGCGATTCGGGAGTCTTCATCAACGTGAACTTTTCCGGCGGCACAAACGAGGATCCCGACAACAACGGAGGATATCGGATCGAGCTCTACGACTGGACGGGAAAACTCGTCAGGCGGCTGATCTCCCGGCGCATCGACGCGGCGGCCGTCTCCAACATCTGGTGGAACGGCCAGGGGGACTCGAACGTCAGCAACGCTCTCCCCTACGGTTCGTACACCCTTCGCGTCTACGCCTCCATGCGGGATCCGACCGTCCTCTTCCAGATCAAGGGCACGGGAACGGTGATCGATCGGCCGGCGGACCTGCACGTGGACGACAACGGCGTCCTGACCTGGACGAACACGGGCGTCAGTCGCTCGGTCTGCCAGGTTTCTCTCGGCGATCCGAACACGTCATCGCCGACCTTCCTGAGGCGCATCAACCTCGAGGCGGATTTCCCGAGCATGGCGTCGAACTCGGACTATTCCTGCTGGGGCGTGACGGTGAACTCGTCCGGTCAGATATTCGTGGCGATCGATGACGGAGCCGGCGCCGGCGGGAACGCTTTCATCGCGAAGTATGATCCGACATCGGATACGTGGATCGCCGAATCGTGGTATGCCGACGCCGCGGTTCGCGACTGGTTCGGACTGGGCATCGACCAGAACGACAGCGTTTATGTGGCCTGTCGGCAGGATGCTGGCGGAGGAGGAGGAATGATCCAGGGAATCCTCCGCCTGAGGGACAACGGCGTGAGCGCGACGAAAGTCAACACCCTCGACGACGGGGCGATGAGGTGGGACGTGGCTCCCGCCCGTAACGGCACGGTCATCTACTCGGCGGAGAGCAGCAACGACGACATCGACCGTCATCGCGGCAGCGACCTGGCCAAGACCGGCGATCCCTGGATCGGTTCCACAGGCGATCCTCACGGGATCTGGGTAACCCCGGACCGCGACAGTTTCGTCTACTGGACCGAGCCAACCCAGAACCGGTTCGTGAAATATAACGGCCGCACCGGGGCTCTCCTGTATCGCGTGGTTCAGACGAACCTCGATAACGTCAACGGGATCTGCGTCTGGCAGAAGGCAACGACGGGCGAGACCTTCGTCATCGTATCCGACCAGGTATCCAACCAGATCCTGATCTTCAAGGAATCGACGCTCGGGGACACGGCGATCTTCGTGCGATCCGTCGAGGACGACCCGTATAACCTGATGGGAGCCTGGGATATCGGGGTCCTTCCCGACTCGTCGCTATACGTCGCCTGCCAGCAGTCATCGGCCATCAAGAAATTCGACAAGAACGGAGTCTTCGTGCCGTTCTCGAACGCTCCCGGCGGCAAGGACTTCATTCAAGGCACGGACAACACGACCTTCCTCACCGATTCGCTCGGCTTCCGGAACATCCGCGGCTGCGACGCGGACGAGACGGGCAACATCTACGTCTATGATCAGTCTCTCACCGTGAACGAGGCGGACGGCGAACGTACCACGGTCCTGAAATTCTTCAACCCCGACGGTTCCGCGGCCCGTAACCCCCTTGACGTGGACGACATCCACGTCAACATCAACAACTTCGGCGAACCGGTGAACATGTGCCTCTGGGCGAACAACGCGACCTACACGGTCTCGCGCGAGGACGACGCCCGGTGTTTCGTGATCGACGCGAACGGGACACTCCTCGGCGGGCTGGCGGGCAACGCGAAGATGGGCTGGCTCAATCCCGCCAACGATCTCTACGCCGTGAAGGTCGGTCCCTGGTTCGATTCCCGGAACAACCGCTTTCATTCCGGCGCGATGTGGATGTTTCTGATCGACGAGCGGGTGGAGATGTACAACAACACGCTCAACACCCGTTACCGCACGGCCACGTCGTTCGACTTCGGCCCCTATCCGAACAACGCCGACGCCACCCCCTGGCCCTTCCTCGTCGACGACTTCGGCGAGATGTATTCCCTGGCCTCGGACGAGGATTTGTACAAGTACAACGCCGAAACACGCTACGACAGTTTCCTGACCCAGCGATTGCTTCGCTACACCGGTTTCGGGTCGGGGGCCCCGCCGCCGATCACCAACCTCAACGATGCCGCCGAAATGGTCTGGGTGGACGGCCGCGGCACATACCTGCGAAACCCGACGACGGGTCGCTACGAATCTCTCGTCTGGGTCCTGGACAAGAACAACGACCGGCTGGTGCAGGCCAAGCTCGAGTGGAACGACGTCCTGGAACTGCCGATCACCATCGCGCCGGCCAATGACACGCCCTACGTGGCCTCGGCCAGCGTGACCGGAAACACGGTGGTGCTGTTGGCGGGAACCTATTATGTCGGCGAGGATACCATCACGATCCAGTTGAACTTCACGAACACGATGAACCCGGCGGCGACGCCCGCGGCCGCGGTGACGGTGAAACCGAACGGCGGTTCCTTCACCTCCTGTTCCCAGGTGACATACAGCGGAACGGCCTGGACGGGCGTGTTCGCGGTGACACGCTCGATGTCCGACGGCGACGCTCAGATCCGGGTCCAGGATGCCCAGGACGGTGCCGGCACCGTCACCCTCATCGACCCCAACCCGGACCAGACGGACTTCGACTTCAGCGACAACTTCAAGCACTTCGTGATCGACAACGCTCCTCCCGTCTATTCCGTCGCCACTCCGCCCGCGGAGGGCGCCTCGACGGCCGCCGATGTCTACACGATCACCGGAAGCATCCTGACCGAGGTCACGGGGCTGTCGGCCACTCTCCTCATCGAGAACTGGTCCGATTCCGTGGCCGGATTCGTCTTCGACCAGAAGACCGTGATCGCGAACGCCGCGGACGGCAGCTTCACGGCCTCCCTCTCCCTGCGCGCACCGGCGCCGAGCGCGAACTGGATGCAGGTGACGGCGATCGACAAGCTGGGCAACCGCACATCCCTCCCGGCCCGGCTTCTCGTGACGCGCGAGCGATCGACCTTGAACGCCTTCATCGAACCGGCCGACGAGATCCAGGTCGGGACATTCCGCCGCTACGTGATCCAGAATACGGCCGTGAGCGCGCTCGCGGACGACACCCTGAGAATCACGATCCCCGGGGCCTGGAGCGCTCCGCAATCGGCGCTCGGGACATCGAACGGCTATGTCACGACCTCCTGCGAGGGCACATACACGGAATCATCCATCGTCGGACAGGTGATCACGTATCGGGGCGTGGACCTGACGGTGGGTCAGAGACTGTATGTGACCTACGGCGATTCGGTCGTGAACTCGACGGGCCGCGCGTCGCCCGACATCGACGCACCCCTGGACAACACTTCCAACACCTTCAAGGTGGAGTACCAGGACCTGGGTGACACTCTATTCGAGAACGTGGCCTCGCCGGCCGGAAAGTCCCTGACGGTTCCCCTGATCGATTCTTATGTCACGGCTCATGTCCGGGAAACGGGTCCGACCGGCGCCCCTTCAGCCACGGTCGGAAAGGGCGTGGAGGTCAAGGTCGCGGCAATCCGCTTCGGCAACACGAATGTCGGCAACCACACGGACCGGATGACTCAGCTCGTGATGTATGTCGAGACGGAAACGGGATTCCAGATTCCGTGGAAAACGGTGGCCTCGCGCGTCCGCATCTATAATTCGGACGAACTGATCACGTTCGCTGACATCACGAACATCCCCGAAGGGACGGCCTTCACGATCAATCCCTCCGGCTTCACGATCCTGCCCGGCATGACGCGCGATCTCGAGGTCTGGGTGACGATTTCGCCCTCGGCATCCGCTGACACGGCGCGCATCTACTTCCAGAACCCCGCGGCCTTCACCTTCGTGGATGATGTCAGCGGCAAGGCCATCCCGACGGTGGCGATCGAGACCGGCATCACCGGGAAGAAGACAGGCCTGTATGACATCATCGGTCTCGCTCCATCGGAGACGAAGGCGGTCGGCGCGGACACGTCACTCGCGCCCCTGGACGCAGCCACGAGCCAGAGGGACGTGGCGGTCATGGATCTCGTTCTTCTCAACGACGCCCTCGGTCCGGACACGCCGGTCAACGTCTGCCGCGTGGACCAGGTGGTCATCTCCGTCCGCGACGCGAACGGCGCATCCCTTCCGCCAGGCCGCGTCCTGAAGGGCATCCATATCCGCGACGCGGTGACCGGCACGACCTACGGCGGCGTGGATACACCGTCGCTTCCCGCCTCCGGCGATACGGTTGAAATCAGCCTCTCCGGTCTCATGATCACCTCCGACATGTCCGTCACGGCGAGGGTCTACGTGGATATCGTCGACGAAACAGTGACCGCATCGGCCTTCCGTCTGCGGTTGTCGGACACGAGCCAGGTGACCGCCAAGGACGTGGTGACCGGCTATCCATTGCGCATCTGGGACGATCCGGCCCGAAGCGAAGTTCTGCCCTTCCAGACGGACACGATCGTGATCCTGAGACGAGCAAAGGCGACGCTCTCGGATGTCTTTTTCCTCAGGAGCGATTCGACGCGCATCCAGGGCGAGATGGGAGACCCGGTCGCGACCGGCGAACTCATCTTCGCCGGTCTGAGATACTCGGTCGCTTCGGGCGGAAGCGCCCTGCGGGTGATCCCGTCCGACACGGACTTGAAGCTCTTCATCGCGGGCGTGGACAGGACTTCGGAGTTCACGATCGGTGCGGCGCCGGCGAAGACGATCGCCGCGGGGCAATCCGACACGATCTACTACCCGGTCATCCAGAACCTGGGAACATCGATCGGGGTCATG
>CAZWVM010000200.1:0-6217 GCA_964637705.1 uncultured bacterium | reverse complement strand
CGACGGAATGGCCGAGGAAGCCGTGATGCTGCTTGTTGGAGAAGGGGAAGAAGAGCGTCGATGAGATCTCCCCGCCGACGCGGCACCCCTCGTTGACGGCTGAGGTGCGGATCGACGAGTGCGACTTGACGAGCACGCGCGGGCCGACGACACAGGGGCCGACGATGTAGGTGAAGGGCTCCAGGACGGCGGTGGGGTCGATGTGGACCGGCCCCGGCGCGGTATCGATGACGACGTGGGGAGGAGGAGGCGCCGAAGCCCTCGCCCGTGACAGCGCCTCCACGTCGTCGCGCAGGAGGACCGGCAGGTGCCGGACGAGATCCCAGGGGCGGTCGACGAAGAGGGCGGGCATGGGACGCCGCGGCAAGCCCTCCGCCGAGACCTCGGGACGGGCCGGATCGAAGGAGGCGGCGCGGGCGGCCCCGAGCCGCATGAAGACGACCCGGTCGCCGTCGACACCGATCTCCTCGGGGCCATCCAGGGGCACGGCAGCCCGCGGAACGAGGTTGGCGGGCACGAAGAGCCCGGGGGCGAAGGGCGGGGCGGGAGAGGCTCCTCCTCCCAGGGGCGCGGGCCGCTCGCGCGCGATCAAGAGGGGCGCGGCGCGGAAGAGCGTCGCGGCACGTTCGCGGATCGTGCGCGCCCCGACGGGGATGTCGCACTGGGCCCGGAGCATGTCCAGGGGCGCGAGATCGGCCGCGGTCTCGTAGAGGTAGAACTTCATGAGATCCTCCTCATGCCACGCGACAGAGCGTGAACTCGGTGAGTCGTTTCAGGGCGAGTGTCGGGACGCCCCATTGCGCGAGCGCCGCGAGGGCGTTCTCGGCGTGCTTCTCGGCCGCGAGAAATGCACGGTGCAGGAATCCACGGCGCGTGATCTCCTCGGCCAGCGTCAGCACGGCGCCGTCGTCGGCGCGGGCGATGAGCGGCCGGGCGGCGACGGGGTCGTCCTGGATGAAGAGAAGCAGAGGCAGGGTCAGCTTGCCGCCGCGGATATCGGCGCGGAGGTCCTTTCCGAGTTCCTTGGGATCCGCGGACCAGTCGAGGATGTCGTCGACGATCTGGAACATCATCCCGAACTCGTCGCCGAAGCGCACGACCGGCTCCAGGTCGCGGCCGCGCAGGCCGGCCACGAGCCCCCCGCATTCCGCGGCCGTCGCGAAGAAGGCGGCGGTCTTCCTGCGGATCGCGTGGAGATACTCCTCGACCGTGGGTTCGAAACCGCGCACCGCGCCGAGCGTCTGTTCCGTCTCCCCTTCGACCATCGCCGTCGCGCCCGCGATGACGGAGGCGAGCACGCCGTCGCGGTCGTGCTCGAGGAGGTGCCGGAAGATCTTCACGTAGATCATGTCGCCGGCCAGGATGGCCCCGGTGCGCCCGTAGCGGCGATGCAGGGTCGCCAGCCCCCGCCTCTCGACGGCGTTGTCGATGACGTCGTCGTGCAGGAGCGACGCGAGGTGGATGCCCTCGATGCAGGACGCGGCCCGGACCGCGGCCGCGATGACCGCCTCGTCGCCCGCGTGACAGCGCGCGGCCCCGATGCAGACGAGGGCGCGGATTCGCTTGCCGGCGCGGCACAACTCGCGCGCCTCCGGGAACCACGGCGAGGACGCCTCGCCGATCAGTTCGTCGAGCCGCGCCTCCAGGAGCGAACGCTCCCTCTCCCAGGGGGCCGCGATCTCCTCGAAATCGCCCGTCGAGCGGCGCGCCCGCGACGGGCCCCAATGGGCCTTCGGGATCTCCCTCATCATCGAGCCAGCCCCGCGGCGGCGGTGGTCGCGAGTTCGATCATCGCTCCGGGCATGAGCCCGAGGACAAGGACGAGAACGGCGCAGAAGAGGAGGACGATAAGCGACGCGGGAGAGAACCGGGCCGGTTCGTCATCGCCCGCCGAGAAGGCCTCGCGGATGACGCGGACGTAGACGACGGCCGCGACGAGCGAGTTGACGACGGCAACGGCCAGGAGCCCGATACGCCCCGCCTGGTAGGTCGCGAGAAAGACGTGGAACTTGCCCCAGAATCCGGCGCAGGGCGGTATCCCGGCGAGCGAGGCCATGCAGACGGCGAGCGAGACGGCGACGAGCGGCTTTCGCCGGAAGAGCCCGCGCAGGGCGACGACGGGGCGGGGACCCGACCGGGCGAATCCGCCCTGCCCCGCCTCCGGCCTCTCGATCATTCCCGCGACGGCGAAGAGGCCGATGGCGGCGGGAGCGTAGCCGACCAGGTAGGTCACGACGGCGGCGAAACCGTCGACGCGCGTCACCTGGACGGAGGCCGCGACACCCATCAGGATGAAGCCCGTGTGCGCGACGGCGGAATAACCCGCGAGGCGCGCGAGGTCGGACTGGAAGAGGGCGCCGGCGGACCCGACGAAGAGCGTGAGCGCCGAGAGCGCCACGAGGGCGATGACGATCTCGGGAGGAGCGGCCGCCGCGTGAACGAGCAGGCGGCCGAGCGCGGCGAAGGCGGCCGCCTTGACCGCGACGGCCATGAACCCGCCCGTGGAAGCAGGCGTGGCCTCGTATACGTCGAGGATCCAGGCGTGGAAGGGCGCGACGGCCGCCTTGAAGAGAAGCCCGGCGACGAAGAGCACGAGACCCACCGTCACCCGCGCGTTGAAACCGTCGATCGCCGCGTAGCGTGTCGTGCCCGTCTCCCCGAAAAGGAAAGAAGCGCCGAAGAGCATGACCGCGGAGGCGACCGCTCCCATCAGGAAGTACTTCACCGCCGCCTCGAGCCCGCGGCGCGACCCGTTCACCGCGAGGATCGGGTAGAGCCCGAGCGACATGATCTCCAGGGCGACGACGCTCACGACGAGGTCGCGCGAGGCGCCCAGCACGCACGCGCCGAGGGTGGAGAGCAGGACGAGGACCGTGAATTCACCCTCGCGGCGCGACCCGTCCCGCTCCTCCTCCGGCTTCGCGCCCCCGAAGTTGCCCGGCGTGGACTGCAAGAGTGCCAGCGCGGCGGCGCCGATCGAGAGAATGCGCAGCGCACGAGTCCACTCGTCGAAAGCGACCGCCCCGGCAAAGGCGTGAGCCTCGCCGCGCAGGGAATTCTCCATGACGAACGCCAGGGCGATAAGGGCGCCGGCGGCGCCGAGGAGCGGGAATCGAACGCGTTGGCCCGGCGCGATGAAGTCGAAAAGGATCACGAGGAGGGCGGTCAAAAGAAGTATCATCTCGGGCGCGAAGGCCGTGAGAGAGGCCAGGGCGTGGGCGACTTCGGGCGCGGTACCGCCCGATCCTCCGCCGCTCATCGCACCCCACAGGACGCCTCCCGCGACGGCCAGGAGAAGCAGGATCGCCGCGGAAAGGATCCAGCGCGTCATCGCGGCACCAGGGCTTCGACGACCGGCTGGAGCGACTGGAGAACCGCGCTCCAGGGCGCGACGCCGACGGCGACGAGAATCAGCGCGCACGCGGCCAGGACGAGGATTTCCTCGGTATGAGCCCCCGTCCACGTGCGCTTGAAGTCGATCGTCGGGACCCCGAGCGCGACGGCGCGGAAGAACTTGAGCATGTAGGCCGCCGATACGACGACGACCGGCAGGGCGAGGGCCGCGACGAGCGGCAACCTCGAGAAGGTCCCGAGGAGCGCCAGGAATTCCGCCGCGAAGCCGGCGGTGCCGGGCAGGGCGGCCGAGGAGAAGACAAGGACGGCCGACCAGGCCGCGAGCCCCGGCGAGAGCGAAGCCAGCCCGCCGAACGACTCGAGGGAGCGGTCATGGCGGCGCCGGTAGAGCGCCCCGACCAGGTAGAAGAGACCGCCCGTCGATACGCCGTGCGCGATCATCTGCAGGGCGGCGCCCAGCCACGCGTCGCGCGAGAAGGAGAAGACCGCGAGGACGACGAGTCCCATGTGGCTCACGGAGGAGTAGGCGATCAGCCTCTTGGCGTCCGTCTGGGCCAGCGAGGCGAGGCCGCCCAGGAGGATGCCCGCGAGGGAAAGGACGAGGAGCCAGGGGGCCGCCTCGCGGGCCGCCTCGGGAAAGAGCGGAACGGCGACGACCATGAGCCCATACCCGCCCATCTTCAGGAGGCTCCCCGCCAGGACGATCGATCCCGCCGTCGGCGCCTCCGTGTGCGCATCCGGAAGCCACGTGTGAAGGGGCCAGAGCGGCACCTTCACGAGGAAGGCGAGGCAGAATCCCGCGAAGATCCAGCGCGCGAGCGCGGGGTCGCGGGGAAGGACCTTCAAGGCGTCGATATCGAAGACGAGAACGCCCTGAGTCTGCCACGCCGAGATCGCCGCCGCGGCGATCGCGACGAGCATGGGAAGGGAACCGAAGAGCGTGAAGAGCAGGAACTTGAGCGAGGCCTTGACGCGTTCCTTCCCCCCCCAGACGAGTATGAGGAGATACATGGGGACGAGCACGGTCTCGTAGCAGAGGAAGAGGAGCACGAGATCGCGCGCGAGGAAGAAGCCGCAGAGCGCGGCCTGGATGACGAAGAAGAGGGCATGGTGTCCCGCCGCGGGCACCGGGCCGTCACCGCGCGCCACGAGGTCGCGGACGGCGGCGAGCACGCCGAGGAGCGTGGAGAAGGCGGCGACCCAGATCATCCAGGCCGAGAAGGCGTCGATGACCATGCGGAACCGTATGTTCAGCGTCGCGATCCACGTCGCGTCCCGGACCGTGACCGTCCCCTCGCCTGCTCCCCCGGCGACAAGGGCGACGAGCGTCGAGGCGGCCACGAAGGAGAGCGCGGCCGAGACGACGGCGAAGGCGTGCACCTGCTCGGCGCGGCGCGCCAGGAGGAGCACGACAAGCACGGAGACGAGCGGCACGGCGATCGTGAAGAGGACGAGGGAGGAGATCACGGCGCCACCAGCCAGACGAGCACGGCCAGGCCGAAGACGGCGTAGCCGAGGTAGGTTCCGAGGTTGCCCGTGTGCAGGACCCGGATCGACTCGCCGAGGGCCCCGAAGCTCATCGCGAGGCCCTCCGCGACCGCGTCGATCCCGCTTGCATCCACGGCATCGCGCGTCCACTTCGCGAGGCGCAATACCGGGCGGACGAGGGCCGCGTCGAAGAGGTCGTCGAGTCGGTAACCCGCGTGGAGGAACTCCTTCAACGGCGTCGAGCGGGGCTGGCGGCGGAGATAGCGCCAGGAGCCGACGCCGATCCCGAGAACCACCGCGGCGTACGCGGCCGGCGCGACCCACGCGGGGTGGACCTCGTGCAGCTCGCCCAGGAGCTCGGGCACGTGCAGTCTCCCGACGAAGAGGGTGCCGAGTGAGAGCAGGCCGAGCGGCAGGAGCATGACGCGGCCCGGGTCGTGCGGGTGGACCTCCCGCGCGTCGAACCGCGGCGTTCCGAAGAGAACGACGAGGATCATGCGCGTCGAGTAGAAGGCCGTGACGGCGGCTCCGACGAGGAGGAGAGAGGCCGCCACGGGGTGAAGGGCGGCGAGGGAGGCGATGATGAGGTCCTTCGAGTAGAAGCCCGCGAAGAGCGGGACGCCGGCCAGGGAGAACGCCCCGCAGAGAAGAGCCGCGGCCGTCAGGGGGATCTTCCGGAAGAGCCCGCCCATGTCGCGGATGTCCTGGTTCCCGGCCATCGCGTGGATGACGGCGCCGGCCGAGAGGAAGAGGAGGGCCTTGAAGACTCCGTGGGTCGCGAGGTGAAAGACAGCGGCCCCGCCGTGCCCCGCGGCGGCCCCGGCCATCATGTAGCCGAGCTGGCTGATCGTCGAATAGGCGAGGATCCTCTTGAGGTCCGTCTGGGCGCAGGCGGCCAGGGCGGCGCCGAGCGCGGTGAGGACGGCGACGGCCAGCATGATCTCCCGTGCAACCGGAGCGCACAGGAAGAGAGGTTGCAGGCGCGCCACCATGTAGATGCCGGCCGTGACCATCGTGGCGGCGTGGATGAGGGCCGAGACGGGCGTCGGCCCCTCCATGGCGTCCGGGAGCCAGACGTGCAGGGGGAACTGCGCCGACTTGCCGCAGGCGCCGAGGAAGAGGCAGAGCGCCGCGACGTCGAGGAAGCGCAGCTGGTAGCCGTCCGGCCCGATGCCGGCGTCCGCGAGCGACGCGGCGCGCGCGCCGAGTTCCGCGAAGGAGACCGTGCCGGTGCAGGTGGCCAAGAGGAAGATGCCGGCGAGGAACCCGGCGTCGCCGACGCGGTTGGCGAGGAAGGCCTTGATCGCCGCTCTCGGAGGAGCCTCCTTCTCGTGCCAGAACCCGATCAGCGACCACGACGCAAGCCCCACGCCCT
>CAZWVM010000199.1:0-6218 GCA_964637705.1 uncultured bacterium | reverse complement strand
ACCTTCATGAGGTGCGAGATGGATATGCTGGTCATGCAGAACGCGGTGGTGTATAAATAAGCCATGAGCCTCAAGGGACGATTCGGAATCATGGGCGAGTTCTTCTCCTTCCTCTGGCAGGAGAAGGTCTGGTGGATGATCCCCATGGTGGTGGTGCTCCTCGTCTTCGGGCTCCTCATCGTTTTCGCCCAGTCGTCCCCCATCGCCCCGTTCATCTACACGCTCTTCTAAGGGTGTCAGGCAGTGAATAAGTGAATAATGCCGGAATCCAGCTTCACCACTCTATTTGAGTGAGTTGCAGGTGAGCCCGCGCAGGGAGGCCATTCTTCACTTATTCACTGCCTGACACCGCCCCCTAAACCTTCCCTCATCGTTCCCGTCCAACGGTTGGAGCGACGCGTCGCGGGAATATCTCGCGTTACACTCTGAAACAATTCCCGCGTCGAATTGGGAAGCCGGTTGTGATACCTTCGGCTTCAGGTTATCGAGAAAGGATTGGATCGAGTCCCGTCATGAGCCCCGTCTCCGGCGTTTTCCTTGCGCTTCTCATCGCCGCGAACCCGTCCTCCGTGGTCGTGCAGCCCGGAGAGACCCTCTGGCGGATCGCCGCTCGCGAACTGGGGGACGGCCAGAAGTGGAGGGATCTCGCGGCCTGGAACGGCCTCGCCGAACCTTACACCATCGAGGCCGGGCAGGAACTGGTTCTGAGGGCTCCGGCATCCGATGCGGGCACGGTGCGTCCGGCCGACCATTCCGCCGAGATGACCCCTCCCTCCGGAAACCCGCGAGGCTTCCGCGGCGCCCCCTCTCCCGGAACGTTCCCCGGTGGAAGCCGGGGCGGACGCTTCCGCGACGGGAGTGAGTCCCGGGGTTGGGACCGCTCCCGTGGTCGCGGCATGGGACGATGGAACGAGACAGCCACGGCAGCGCACGCGGCGCGCTCCGCTCCGATCGTCGAAGAGCCCGTCGAGGCGCCCGAGCCCGTGAAGCCCGCCACGCTTCCGACGCGTTCTCCATCGGCTCCCCTGCCCGAGACGCCCCGCACGGTTCCGATCACCCTTGCCGAGGCTCTGACCTCCGCTCTCGGTTCGAACATCACCCTGCGCTCGGGCCGCCTGAATCCCGAGTCGGCCCGCTCCGACGTCGAGGCCGCGCGCGCCTCCTTCGATCCCAACCTCTCGGCCTCGGCCCAGGAATCCTTCGACCGTTCCCGCAGCGCGACCACGAATCTCGCGACCGACCGGCGCACGACCTCGCTCTCGACCGGCGTCTCACAGACGCTCCCGACGGGCACCGGCTACGACGTGTCTCTCTCCACCAGCGCCTCCCGGACGACGACGACCTCCACGTTCAGCGCCTCGCACTCCACCGAGGCGACCCTGACCGTCACCCAGCCGCTCCTGGAGGGATTCGGACGGGGCGTGGCCTACGCCGGCGTGGAATCGGCGCGCGAGGCGCTGGCGGCCTCGACGCGACGCGCCACGCGGTTGGAAGCGACGACGGCCTCGGACATCGAGGCGGCGTACTGGAGCCTGGCCGCCGCCGAAGCCGCCGAGGAGACCTCCCGGCGATCGCTCGCGACCGCGGAGGATCTGCTCGCGCGGAACGAGGGCAAGCTCGAGCACCAGCTCATCGCGGAGGTGGAGGTGCTGACGGCGCGCGCCGGCGTAGCCTCCCGCCGGGCCTCGGTCGTCTCGGCGATGACGAGCCGGCAGAAGGCGGCCGAGGAGCTGCTCTTCAAGATCCACGGCGAAGCGGCCTCGGGTCTCGGCTACCTGCCGGTCACCACGACCGCGCCCGCGCCGGCGGCTCTCCCCCGCCCGGTCGCCGAGCTTGAAGCGGCCGCGCTCTCCTCCCGCGACGATCTCGCCGCGGCCCGGAACGACCTCCGCTCCGCCGAGATCACCCTCGGCGTCCGCAAGAACGCGCTCCTGCCCGATCTCGGATTCACCGGGTCCGTCGGCACGGGCAGTTCCGCCTCCCGCTTCACGCCCTCCTGGGAGGGCGTTCTCGAAAACGACGAACCCTCCTGGTCGGCCGGGCTCGTCCTCACCGTGCCCCTGGGCAATCGATCCGACCGCGCCCGCGCCCGTGCCGCCGAGATCAGCCTCGAGAAGAGCCGGCTCTCGGTCGCTGCGCTGGAGAACGACATCCGCCTGGAGGTCCGCAACGCGCGCCGCGACGTGGTGCTGGGGCTGGAGCAGCTCGCGGCCGCGGAGGAATCGCGCCGGCTCTCCGACGCGACGCTGGAAGCCGAGAAGGCTCGTCATGAACTGGGTCTCGGTGACACGCTGAGGCTGTTGCAGTCCGAGGAGGACGCCTCCCAGGCGCGCCTCTCGGAGGTCAAGGCTCGATACAACCTGGCATCGGCCCTCGCGCGCCTGCGCGCCGCGACGGGCGAGACGATGCTGACGACGGAAACGGGAGCGGGACGATGAATCGAATGAAGAAACTCGGCTGGATTCTCATCGTTCTCCTCCTCGCCGGCGCCGCCGCGTGGTACTGGAGCTCAGCGAACGGCGCCGAGGAGATTCCGCCCGAGACGACGCTCGTCACGCGAGGCACTTTGGAATTGACTGCGGCCGCCTCAGGCACGGTCGAACCCCAGTTGCAGGTCGACGTGAAGTCGCGCGCATCGGGCGAGGTGATCGAGGTCACGGTGAAGGAGGGCGACCGGGTCGAGGCGGGTCAACTCCTCGTGAGGCTCGATCCCTCCGACGAGGAGCGCAACGTCCAGAACGCCGAGGCCTCCCTCACCTCCGCGCTTTCCCGCCTCTCTCAGGCCGAGGCCTCGCTCGCCTCGGCCCGAACCTCGCTCACCCAGGACCGCGACCGGTTCGAACGACGCCGCGCGGCCTTCACCGCCGGTCTCGTCTCCGGCGAGGATTTACAGTCCTACCGCATCACATCCGAGAACTCCGCGCGCACCGTCACTCAGCGCGAAGCCGACGTACGCTCGGCGGGCGCCGACGTCGAGAAGGCCCGCCTCACCATCGAGGACTACCGGAAGCGCCTGGAGGAGACGATCATCAAGGCCCCGGTCTCGGGCACGGTTCTCGCGGTCAACGTCGAGAAGGGCACCATCGTATCCTCCGGCATCTCCAACGTCGGCGGCGGCACGACGCTCCTGACGATGGCCGATCTCTCGCGCCTCTTCGTCTTGGCCAAGCTCGACGAGGCGGACATCGGGTCGGTGAAGCTGGGCCAGGAGGCCCGGATGACGGTCGATGCCTTCTCCAACCGCGTCTTCCGGGGCGTGGTGGAGCGCATCACGCCGCTCGGCATCAGCACGTCGAACGTCGTCACCTTCGACGTGAGGATCGAGATCACGGATCCGGCCTCGCGCCTTCTTCTCCCGGGCATGACGGCGGACGTCGAGATCGTGACGTCCCGCGACGAGGGCGTGCTGCTTCTCCCCTCCGCCGCGGTCCACCGCGAGAGGCGCGGCCGCGGCAACGGATCGCGCGGCCCGGGCGGACGAGATGCTTCCGCCGGCGCATCGGGACCGGCCGACTCGATCCCGTCCCCGGCGGCGACCGCTTCACCGGCCGACACCTCGACCGGCACGCCGGAACGCGCCGGACGTCGGTGGCGCACCGATGGCGAGAGCCTCTCGCGGGAGGGACGTCGAGACACCGGCGCTCGCGAGCGATGGGAGCGCCGGCCGGGTGGGGATTCAGGGCCCGCAGAACACCGCTCGTGGGGTTCGTTCCCCGCGCCCGACGCCGGAATCGGCCTTGCATCCTCCGCCCCGCGCATGCAGAGCCGCGGGTGGGTGAAGAGAGTCTCCGGTGAGACGGTCCCGGTGACGATCGGCGCGACGGACGGCGTCAGCGTCGTCATCCTGGAGGGATTGAGCGAAGGAGACGAGGTGATTCTCTCCGACGGCAAGGACACTTCGACCGCGGCCCAGCGCTCTTCGAATCCCTTCGCGATGGGCCGTCCTCCGCGACGCTAGGCATATCCCGCCCATGAGCGACGCCCCGGCCATCGAGACCCGCGACCTCGTCAAGGTCTACGGTGACATCGGGGACCCCCTGGCCGTGAAGGCCGTTGACGGCGTCAACATCCGCATCGCGGGCGGCGAATCCGTCGCGATCATGGGGCCCTCCGGCTCGGGCAAGTCGACGCTCATGCATGTTCTCGGCTGCCTCGACCGTCCCACGTCGGGCAGTTACCACCTCGCCGGCGAGGACGTCTCGGGCCTGGATGATGCGCGCCTGGCGGCGGTGCGCAACCGCCGGATCGGTTTCGTCTTCCAGTCCTTCCATCTCCTGCCGCGCGAGACGGCGATCGAGAACGTCGAGCTGCCGCTCCTGTATTCCGGCGACCGCCGGCACCGCGAGAAGGCGACCGAGGCGCTGGCGCGAGTCGGCCTCTCCAACCGGGGTCACCACATGCCGAACCAGCTCTCGGGAGGGCAGAAGCAGCGCGTGGCGATCGCGCGCGCACTGGTGACGCGGCCGGCGATCCTGATGGCCGACGAGCCGACGGGCGCCCTGGACACGACGACCGGCGAGGAGATCATGGCGCTCCTGGGCGAACTGAACCGCGAGGGAACGACCCTGGTGCTCGTGACTCACGAGCCGGACATCGCCCGCCATGCGCGCCGCGTGATCATGATGCGCGACGGGAAGGTGGACCGGGAAGGGACCCCGGCGGAGGTCCTGGGCGGGCGATGACGGGCGAGGACGGGACGAAGCCATGCTGATCTGGGACATCCTGCGCTCGGCCCTGAGGTCGCTTCTCTCCAACCGCCTGAGGACCTTCCTCACGATGCTCGGCGTGGTCATCGGCGTGGGCGCCGTCGTCGGCATCATCGCGCTGGGCGAGGGCGCCCGGATCAACGTGGAGTCGCAGATCAAGGCGATGGGCACAAATCTCCTGTGGATCAGCCCGGGTTCGGGCCAGATGGGCGGCGTCAGGGGCGGCCAGGTGCAGACGCTCGTCATGGAGGACGCCGAGACCGTCCGCTCCATCGAGGGCGTCGCGGCGATCGCGCCGGAGACGAGCCGCAACGCCCAAGTGAAGCGACTCGCGGCGAACTTCAACACGCAGATCGTGGGCACGACGCCCGAATACGCTCCCGTCAGGTCGTTCACCGTCGAAGAGGGAACCTTCATCGAAGACCGCGACGTGCAGACGCGGAGACGCGTCTGCGTCCTGGGATCGGAGGCGGCCACCGAGCTCTTCGGGGAGATCTCCCCGATCGGCGATCGCGTCCAGATCAAGGGGATCTCGTTCGAGGTCGTGGGCATCTTGAAATCGAAGGGCGACCAGGGCTTCTTCAACCCGGACCGCCAGATCATCGTGCCCCTCCCGGCAGCCCAGCGCATCCTCTTCGGCATGGACTACCTCACCCAGATCGGCGTCCAGGTCGCCGACGGCTACGAGATGAGCGAGGTGACGGATCGGATCGACGCGGAGCTGCGGAGGAATCACCGCATCATGGAGGGCGCGGACGCGGACTTCAACGTGCGCTCGCAGACGGAGATCCTCGAGCGGATGAACCAGGTGACCGGGACCTTCACGGCGCTCCTCGGGGGCGTCGCCGCGGTTTCGCTTCTCGTCGGCGGCATCGGCATCATGAACATCATGCTGGTGTCGGTGCGCGAGCGCACGCGGGAGATCGGTATCCGCAAGGCCGTGGGCGCGCGCCGCCGGGACATCCTCCTGCAGTTTCTCATCGAGGCGGTGGTCGTCTCCGTCCTCGGTGGTTTCTTCGGGATCGCCGTCGGCTACGGCCTGGCCGCCCTCATCTCGCACTTCGCGAACTGGCAGACGGTCGTCCCGATGTATGCGGTCCTGCTGGCCGTCTCGACCTCGGCCGGGATCGGCATCCTCTTCGGGGTCTGGCCCGCCCGGATCGCGGCGCTGCTGGATCCGGTCGAAGCGCTCCGCTACGAGTAAGGAGAAGTTCCGGGCTAGTAGATATACACCCTCGCGCCGCTGTCGACGGCGTTGAAGAGGATCTCCAGGTCCTTGTCCCCGACGCGGATGCAGCCGTGCGTCACGCGGCGGCCGATCGACCAGGGCTCGTTGGTTCCATGGATTCCGAGACCATCGCGCATGTAGAGACGGTATTTTCCGAGGTGCCCGCGGAAGGTCCGCTCCTGGACCGTGATGTTCTCGGGCACGGTCTCCCCCTTCTCGTGCCAGTACCAGTCCGGCGCGATCCAGACCGGGTCGGTCTCCTTGCGCGTCACGGTGAAGATCCC
>CAZWVM010000198.1:0-6241 GCA_964637705.1 uncultured bacterium | reverse complement strand
GCCATGTCGAAGACGTTCCCGCGCACCACGAATTCCCGGAATTCCTTGAGCATCCTGAACCCTCCTTTGAAATCGCCGGAGCCCGTCCCGAGGACGCGCCGGCCCGCGAACATCACCGAACTCGTGTCGGGGATCCCGAGCGACTCGAAGGGCGAACGCCCGCCCGCCGGTTCCGTCATCCCCGTTTCGCCGTCTCAGCCCTTCTTCAACCGCTCGAGAAACGCTCCCATCTTCTTCAGCGCCCCGTTGATCGTCTCCACGCTCGCCGCGTAGCACATCCTCACGTGCCCCTCGCCGCCCGCGCCGAAGGCCGAGCCCGGCACCACGACCACCTTCTCCTCCGTCAGGAGACGCTGGCAGAACTCGTCCGACGAGAGCCCGGATTCGCGGATCGACGGGAAGACGTAGAAGGCGCCCTCCGGCTCGACGCACGGCAATCCCAGCCGCCGGATACCGTCGAGGATGAGCCGACGCCTCATCGCGTACGAGGCGACCATCCGCTCCATGTCGTCCCACCCGCTCTTCAAGGCCTCGATCGCCGCGAACTGCCCCATGATCGGCGCGCACATGATCGAATACTGGTGCACCTTCATCATCGCCTCGATGATCTCGGCGTTGCCGCAGGCGTAGCCCACGCGCCAGCCCGTCATCGCGTAGGCCTTCGAGAAGCCGTTCATGTAGATCGTCCGGTCCTTCATGCCCGGGAGCCCCGAGAAGACCGTGTGCTCGCCCGTGTAGGTCAGGCGGCAGTAGATCTCGTCCGAGACCACCAGGAGGTCGTTCGCCTTCACGATCTCCGCGATCTCCTCCAGTTCCTTCCGGGTGAAGGAGTTGCCCGTCGGGTTCGCGGGATATCCCAGGATCAGGGCCTTCGTCTTCGGCGTCACGGCGGCCGCGATGTCCGCCGGCTCCACCTTGAACTTCTGCTCCATCGAAGCGGTCACGAGCCTCGGCACACCGCCCGCCATCGAGACCATCGGCAGGTAGCTCACGTAGCAGGGATCCACCATGATGACCTCGTCGCCGGGGTCGAGGATCGCCCGCATGCAGATGTCCACCGCCTCCGAGACGCCGATCGTGACGAGGATCTCTCGTTTCGGGTCGTAGAGCGGTCCCTTCAGGCGGTTGACGGTGTAGTCGGCGATCAGCTCGCGCAGTTCCAGGAGCCCGAAGTTCGAGGTGTAGCTCGTCATGCCCTCGCCGAGTTCGCGGATCGCGCGGTCGACGACGCCCTTCGGGGTCACGAAGTCCGGCTCCCCGACCCCGAGCGACAGGACGCCGGGCGTCCCCATCACCATCTCGAAGAACTTGCGGATCCCCGAGGGCGAGGTCTCCCGGACGCGGCGGCTGATCCGCTCCGCGCAGGGCTTCATCAGCCCGGAACGACCCGCGTGCCGGTCTTCCCGGCGATCGCGTCGTTGATCTTGTCCGTCGAGGTGATGATCACTTCCTTCCCGCCCGACTCGAGATAGTAGACGGCCGCCTGGATCTTCGGCCCCATGGAACCGGCCGGGAACTGGCCCTCCGCGAGGAATTTCTTCGCCTCGGTGACGGTGAGCACCGGGAGGTTCTTCTCGTCGGGCTTCTTGAAGTTGACCTTCACCTGCTCGACGCCCGTGAGGATCACGAAGGAATCGGCCTGGATCTCGAGGGCCAGGAGCGCCGAGGCGATGTCCTTGTCGATGACCGCCTCCACGCCCACGATCTCCTTCGTCCCCGGCTTGTACGCGACCGGTATCCCGCCGCCGCCGACCGCGATGACGATGAAGTCGTTCTCCAGGAGCACCTTCGCGGCCCGTCGCTCGATGATCGACTTCGGCCAGGGCGACGGCACGACGCGGCGCCAACCCCGGCCCACGTCCTCCTTCACCGCCCAGCCGTCCCTCTGGATCCGCACGTCCGCCTGCTCCTTCGTCATCGGCGAGCCGATGAACTTCGTCGGGTTCTTGAAGGCGGGGTCCGCGGGATCGACGAGGCAACGCGTGATCAGGGTGACCACGTCGTTCTTCAAGCCCATCTCGTACAGGACGTTCTTCATCACCTGCTGCATCATGTAACCCATGCCACCCTGGGAGTCGGAGACGCAGGTGTCCAGGGGCAGGGGATAGATCTCGTCCTGGGACAATTCGACGCGGCGCAGGATGTTGCCGACCTGCGGGCCGTTGCCGTGCGTGAAGGCGATGCGATGACCCTCGGCCACGACCTTCGCGATCTCGCGGCAGGCCTCCGTGGAGTTGGCGAACTGCTCGGTGATGTTGCCGACCTGCGAGGCCTTCTGGATGGCGTTGCCGCCCAGGGCGATCACGTACGTCCTCTTCGTCATGGTCTTCCTCTCCTCTCCCCCGTCGTGTCCCGGACCCGCATTCTATTCACCACGGAGATCACAGAGAACAACAAATATCAGGCGATGGAAGGCCTTATACCGGCTTTCATGACCTGGCGTGGAATTCAGGAGCCGGTCGACCGGGCATCCGCCGGACTCATCCCGATCCGGATCGGTTCTCCTCTCGTGTTCTCCGTGGTAAAGGGCACCCTATCCCACCCGGTGGATGACGAACCCGTCCTTCAGCTTCGGCTCGAACCACGTCGACTTCGGCGGCATGATCTCCCCCGCGTCCGCGATCGCCATCAGGTCCTCGACCGAGGTCGGATGCATCGAGAAGGCCACGGCCTCGCCGGCCTTGACCCGCTTCTCCAGCTCCGCCGTGCCCCGGATCCCGCCGACGAAGTCGATCCGCTTGTCGCGCCGGGGATCGGCGATGCCGAGGACCGGCGCGAGGAGGTTCTCCTGCAGGATCGAGACGTCGAGGCTCTTCACCGGGCTGGAGGCGTCGAAAGTGCCGGGCCGGGCGGAGAGACCCATCCAGCGGCCGCCCAGGAAGATCGAGATCTCGTGCTTTCCCACCGGCCGGGGTGGCGCCGAATCGCGCACGTCGAACGACTCCCTCGCCCGCGCGAGAAACGCCTCCGGCGAGAGGCCGTTGAGGTCCTTCACCACCCGGTTGTAGGCCATGATACGCAGCTGGTCGTGCGGGAAGATGACGGAGAGGAAAGCGTTGTAGGGCTCGTCGCCGCGGTGGGCCGCGTTCGCGGCGCGCTTCTCGGCGCCGGTGCGCGAATACGACGCGGCGCGGTGGTGGCCGTCGGCGATGTAGAGGCACGGCAGCTCGGCGAAGGACTTCCTCAGGGCCTCCGTCGCCGTGACGACCCAGACCTCGTTTCTCACGCCGTCATACGTCGTCACGTCGTAGACCGGGGGCCGCGCCGTGACCTCGGCGACCAGCGCGTCGATCCCCGCGTGCTTCCGGTGAATGAGGAAGACCGGGCCCGTGTGGGCCTCGAGAAACCGCGTGTGCTTCGTGCGGTCGAGTTCCTTGTCCGCGCGCGTCAGCTCGTGCTTCTTGATGAGCCCCTTCTCGTACTCCTCGACCGAGGCCCCCGCGATGATGCCGGTCTGCGCGCGACCGTCCATGGTGAGGCGATAGACGTAGTAGGCCGCGGCCGGCTCCTCGACGAACCAGTCTCCTCCCGTGAAGGCGCGGAAATTCTCGCGCGCCTTCTCGTAGACGCGGTCGTCGTAGAGGTCGATGCCGGGATCGAGGTCGATCTCGGGTTTCGCGACGTGCAGCCAGGAATGGGGGTTCCCGGCGGCGAGCTTTCGCGCCTCGTCGGAGTCGAGGACGTCATACGGAGGAGCGACGATGCGGGCGGCCAGGTCGGGTCGGGGCCTGAGGCCCCGGAGGGGGGTGACGTTGGACATGGGGGCATGATAGGTGAGCGACGCGTGACGGGCAATGAGCAAGGAGGGTCCCGGAAACCCCCGAGAAGATCCGAACATGAACCGGGCGAGTCGTGCCCCCCGTCTCCGCGGAGAATGAACTCCCCGAATCGGGATGGACCGGGCGTTACGCCGCCGCGACGCGAGCCCTCCGCCGCAGGATGAAGAACGCCACGACGGCGATGAGGACGAGGCCCGCCAGGGGCAGGAGCAGGGCCGCCGCGATCAGCAGGACGGCGAGGAGATCCTCCAGGACGGACAGGATCGGTGCGGCGAAGCCGAAGGTGAGGAGGTTGGAGAGCAGGCGCCCCTTGGCCTTCACCACGTGCACGCCCGTCGCGATCGTGGCGCCCCCGACCAGCCCGGCGATGACCGCGTAGAGCGGATCGAGTTCGGTGAAGGAGGCGGCCACGAGGATCGTCGCGGCCACCGGCTTCACGACCGTGGCCAGGGCGTCCAGCGCATGGTCCACCGCCGGGAACTTGTCCCCCAGGATCTCGATCACCACCGCCGCGGTGAAGGCCGTGACGGCGACGGGCGATCCCAGCCAGGCGAAGCTCTCGTTCAGGGGGATCCACTCCAGCCAGGCCCCCCAGGCGACCGCCGCGAGCGGCAGGAAAGCGCGCAGTCCTGCGGCCGCCGCGAGACAGACCCCGGCAAAGACCGGAAGCAGGTAGAGGCCAAAGACCTCGTGAGCCGTCACGACCTCATCGCCCCTCTCTCCTCACCCCTCACTCCTCACCCCTCACTCCTCACCCCTCACTCCTCACTCCTCACCCCTCGCTCCTCACTCCTCACTCCTGACTCCTCACTCCTCACCCCTCACTCCTCACCCCTCGCTACTCACTCCTCACTCCTCGCTACTCACTCCTCACTCCTCACTCATTTCTATCATCTCTTCTCCATCGGCAAGTAGCTCGTGATCGTCGGCCCCGTGTAGATCTGGCGGGGTCGGGCGATCTTGCCGCCCGGCTGGTCGTGCTGCTCCTTCCACTGGGCGATCCAGCCCGGAAGCCTCCCGATGGCGAACATGACGGTGAACATGTTCACCGGGATCCCGATCGCCTTCATGATGATGCCGGAGTAGAAGTCGACGTTCGGGTAGAGCTTGCGGTCCACGAAGTAGCTGTCCTTCAAGGCCAGTTCCTCCAGGCCCCGGGCGATGTCCAGGAGCGGATCCTTCACGCCGAGCTTGGCGAGCACCTTGTCGCAGGCGGTCTTGAGAATCCGGGCGCGCGGGTCGAAGTTCTTGTAGACGCGGTGCCCGAAGCCCATGAGCTTGAAGTTCGAGGTCTTGTCCTTGGCCATCTCGATGCACTTCTGCGGCGTGAGGCCGCCCTTGTGGATCTTCTCGAGCATGTCGATGACCGCGACGTTGGCGCCCCCGTGCAGGGGGCCCCAGAGCGCGCAGACGCCGGCCGCGATCGAGGCATAGAGGTTCGCCTGGCTCGATCCGACGACGCGAACGGTCGAGGTCGAGCAGTTCTGCTCGTGGTCCGCGTGCAGGATCAGGATCAGGTTCAACGCGTCCTCGATCTCCGGGTCCACCTCGTAGGGCTGGTACGGCATCGAGAACATCATGTGCAGGAAGTTGGCGCAATACCTCAGGTTCGGGTCCGGATACATCATCGGGAGGCCCATCGACATGCGGTAGGAGTAGGCCGCGATGGTGCGCACCTTCGAGATCACCCGCGCCGCCGCCTCCTCGAAGGCGATGTCGTCGCGCTGGGTCAGGAGCTCGTAGTTGAAGCAGGAGAGGGAGTTGATCATGGCGGAGAGCATCGCCATGGGCGGGGCGTCGGTCGGGAACCCCTCGAAGTGATGTTTGAAGGACTCGTGCAGGGCCGCGTTCTCCGAGAGCTTCCGGCTGAAACTCTCCAGTTCCTCCTTCTTCGGCAGGCGGCCGAAGATGAGGAGCCAGGCGATCTCGATGAAGTTCGGCTCCTCCACCTTCGCGAAATCCTCGATCGGGATCCCGCGATAACGGAGGATCCCCTTCTCTCCGTCGATGAAGGTGATGGACGACGTGCAGGAGCCGGTGTTGCCGAAGGAGTTGTCGAGCGTGATGAGGCCGGTCTGGGCGCGGAGGTTGGAGATGTCGACGCCCAGTTCTCCCTCGGATCCCTCCACGACTGGATACTCGAAGCTCTTGCCCTCGAATGTCAGCGTGACCGTGCGCGCCATGGCCTTCACCTCCCGTTGGTTTGATGTGGGGACATCGTACGAGACGCTCGAGTCAAGATCCAGAAAAAGCGGACGATTTTCGCGGTCTGCGCCTTATCGGAAGTCACCGTGTCCGGGGACGGACGGGGTCCTGGAACATCGGGCCGGGCTTCCCGGGGCCGGAAAGCCGCTCTCCTCCCGTCCTAGGCGCCCCGTCGCGCCCCCCCTACTTCGCGAATTCCAACTCGTCGATGAAGAGGATGCCCTCCTGGTCGGTCACGGTTGCGGAATCGAGAACGA
>CAZWVM010000197.1:0-6329 GCA_964637705.1 uncultured bacterium | reverse complement strand
GACGATGGCGAACCAGATCGTCGTCCTGAAGGACGGGCACATCCAGCAGATCGCGCCGCCCCTGGAACTCTACGCTTCACCCTCGAACCGCTTCGTCGCCGGCTTCATCGGCTCGCCGCCGATGAACTTCCTCGCGGTGAGGATCGAGGAGGACGGGCGGAAGCTCGCGGGCGACGGGTTCAGCGTGACGCCGGCTCCGGAGATGGCGGAACTGGCGCGGACGGTGGCCTCCGGCCCGGGCGGGGCGCGCGAGGCCGTGCTGGGCATCCGGCCCGAGGACATCCACGACCGCCTGAGCCGCGTGGACGCGCCGGTCGACCGGGTCATTTCGGCGGTGACCGAGGTGGTGGAGCCGATGGGGGCCGAGGTCTACGTGAGCGCGCGGGCGGGAAGCGAGGCGATCACGGCGAGGTTCCGGGGCGACCTGATCCCGGAGGTCGGTGCGCGCATCGACCTGGTCTTCGACATGACGCGGGCGCACTTGTTCGACAAGGAGACGGGTCTGAGGCTTCTGGCCTGAAGATCGGGGGGGAACGGCGGATCGCGTGATGTCGCATCCGGTGATCATGACGTTCGGGGTGGTGACCGCCGCCGCGATGCTTTTGTCGGTGAACACGAGCGCCCGGCGGGCGTGGCGGCTCGGGCTCCTCCTCTCCGTCTTCGCCGTCGGCGTGCTCCTCTGGCGGGGCGGGGCCGAACGGCTCTTCGCGGCCCTCCTCTTCTCTCCCCTGCCGCCCCTGGCCGCGGCGCTCGTCGGTTACGCGCGGCAGTCGATCCACCACCTCGAGTCGTATGCGCGCCGGGCCGACGACGAGAGCCTCGCCGAGGCCGACTCGATCCGGCGCGAGACCGTCCAGACGAGGAAGCGCACGGAGACGACGCGCGGCCAGGCGGAGACCTACCGCCACTTGAACGGCCTCTCCTACCGCTACGGCCTCTGCCGCGACGCGCAGGAGGTGCGCAAGGAGATCGTCGAGGGGGGACGGCGGATCCTCCGCACGGAGGACGTGCGGATCCTCGCCTTCGACGCCCTCGGCCACGATCCCGTGCCGGCCGGGATGGAGAGCCTCCAGGACGTCGTCCTGCCCGTGCACCGCCGCCTCAAGGACGGCCGCCACGCCATCGCCGTGGCGCTTTCCACGGGCGCCCTGCGCCCGGGGCGGCGCGAGGTCCTGGCCGCGATCCGCGGCGAGCCCTGGGCCAACCTCGACCTGCGCCTGCTCTACTCCCTCAGCGAGGTCTCCACCGTCGCTCTTCAGGCGGCGCTCTTCGCGGAGCAGATCGAGCTGGAGGCGATGCACGACGGGCTGACGGGCCTCTTGACGCGCATGGCCTTCGAGAAGATCGCGCAGAAGGAGATCGCGCTTTCGCTGCGCGCGCATCGCTCCTTCGCCCTCGCCATCCTCGACATCGACCGTTTCAAGCCCGTCAATGACACCTACGGCCACGAGGCGGGCGACGAGGTGCTGCGCGCGCTGGGGCGCGAGATCTCCACCTTCCTCTCTGATCGCGCGCCGGAAACCGGCAAGATCGAGGCGGGCCGGTACGGCGGAGAGGAATTCGTGTGCGTGATGCCGGGCCAGTCGGCCCCGGTGCTCGCGGAGGAATTGAACCGGTTGCGCCGGAAGGTCGCGGAGACCCTGAAGCGCCCGGACGGGGAGCCGCTCCGCTTCTCGGCCGGCGTCTGCGAATATCCCATCGACGGAGAGAACCTCGATGCGCTCTACATGAGCGCGGACAAGGCGCTCTACCATGCGAAGGCGACGGGGCGTGACAACGTCCGGGTCTTCGCGCGATGACGCTTATCCTCTTCGTCGCGACGGCGCTCGGCGCCTACGGCACATACGCCGGCCTGGCCTCGCTCGTCTTCGCCTGCGGCGCCGTGATCGTCATGGGCTGCTGGTGGGACGAACGCGACAACATCGGCGAAGGGCGGCCGGGCCGCTTCCTGGTCGTCGCGGCCGCGCTGAGCGCCCTTTCCGGGGCGCTCTTCGCCCTCCCGTCGCTTTTCATCCTCCTCGCCTCGGCCGTCGCCGTCCTCTTCTTCCGCCGCCGCATCCTCGCCTCGCGAGCGCTCAAGGAGCGGAAGCAGGTCGCCGCCGCGGCCGGCGAGGTCTCCGCGCGGTCGGCACTCGAGGAAGCGAAGCGGAGCGAAGAGGGCGTGCGCGACGGGTTGAACGCCGAGGTCAATCTCTCGAGGGCGCTCCGCTCCCTGCTCTCGGCCGCGACGCCCGATGAGATCGTGGCGGCGCTCGACCGGTCCGTTCGCCAGCTCGGTGTGGGAGGAGATCCTCCCCCGTCCTTCGCGATCGCCGGAGAGGACGTGACGGTCACGGGCGCGGAGGACGCGGCCTCCCAGGAGGTCGTGAGGCCCCTCGTGGGCCAGGCGCGCCTCTCGCTCCTCCGCTCCCGCCGCATGGCCCGGTTGAAGGAGATCTCGCGAACGGACTGGCTGACGGGATTGCCGAACCGGAGGGCCCTGGACGAGGCCGTGGTCCGGGAGGCCCAGAGGTCGGCGTCCTTGAGACTGGACCTCACCTACCTCATGCTCGACATCGACCACTTCAAGACCTTCAACGACACCCACGGCCACGCCGTCGGGGATTTCGTCCTGATGGAAGTGGCGAACCTCCTGCGCTCGCTGGCGCGCAAGAGCGACTTCATCGCGCGTTACGGCGGCGAGGAGTTCGTGCTCCTCCTGCCCGAGACGCCCCTGGAGAAGGCCGCGACCTTCGCGGAGCGCATCAGGAAGACGATCGAGGAAGCGGCCGCCCTGCCCCCGGGACATACCCAGCCTCTGCGGGTGACGGTCTCCGTCGGCGTGTCCTCCCGGGGCCTCGCCGGCGCCGACGAGGCGCTCTACCAGTCAAAGGAGACCGGACGAAACCGCGTCACGACAGGCTGACGAAACCCCTCGATCGAGCGTGACCGGCACGGAGCGCCGATTCCCGTTGCGCCGGGAACGGAGACCGCCTATCGTCCCGCGGCAGGCGAGCTGTTCTTCATGGCGCCGTAGGCCTGGCAGGTCCCCATCTTGCAGACACCCCACTCCTGCTTGATCGAGCAGCCGCACAGCCGGGGTTTCTCCTCGCAGATGCACTTCGAGCGGGCGTCGGCGAGACAATTCGCGGCCGGCGTTCCGCCGCATCGGGCGACGATCTCGTAGTGCGCGGGTCCGGTCGAGGGGGATCCCCAGAAGAGGAAGTAGCCGTAGACGGCGACGGCCAGCACCGCGATCGAGACCAGGATCCAGCCGCCCCGGGGCATTTCGGCCGACCGGGCCCGGGTGATCCATTGCCGCCACCGCGAGGGCGGGGCCGGCGTGTCGCCCGCGGCGCGGGGCGCATTGCGGATTTCGCGCGGCGAGAGGTCGTCGGTGTCGGCGTGAGGATCCTTCCACTTGGCGTAGAGTTTCGTCTCTCCGAGGGGCACGCACTCGGTCCAGTCCTGGTGACGGATGAGGTCGGCCGGCCCGATCTCATGGCGCTCGATCATCGTGTTCAAGGCGCTCCGCGTGAACGGTCCGTTCATGGCCTTCGAGGTCTTGCCGACGAACCACTCGAGGCTGGGCTGGACCTTGCCGGCAAGGACGTCCTTGAGCTGGGGATCCTCGTTCGCGTGGACCCACATCTCCTGGCCCTCGCGCACGACGTAGGTCTCCTCGCGGATGAAAGGCGTCAACTGCTCGGGCGAATAGGGCCCGTAGACCTTCTCGTCGATGTAGACGAACCAGCGCATGACGTCAGGAACAAAAACGGCGGACCGGGCCGCCGATGCCGGAGAGACGCCGACCGTCGGAAAAAGAAACGCGGAAGGAGGAGAGGATCGCGAGCGGAGCCGCCGGCAGGAAACGCGTCATCGCCGGGGAGACCCCGACTGGTAGCCGGGGGGCGGACCCACGCCGTTGCCCCGCCGGGGACGGCCGGGCGCCGTGCCGCTGGGCATGAAAAACAACCAGTAGGCGTAGATGAGCAGGGCCAGCACGGCGACGCCGATGATGGCCCATCCTCCACGAGGCAACTCGGCCGAGCGCGCCTCCTTCAGGAAGCGCCCGAAGCGCGAGGGCGGATTCGGCATGGCGCCCGCGGCGCGGGGCGCGTTGCGGATCTCGCGCGGCGAGAGATCGTCGATATCCGCGTGGGGATCCTTCCACTTCGCATAGAGTTTCGTCTCTCCGAGGGGCACGCACTCGGTCCAGTCCTGGTGCCGTATGAGATCCGCCGGCCCGATCTCGTGGCGCTCGATCATCGTGTTCAAGGCGCTTCGCGTGAACGGCCCGTTCATGGCCTTCGAGGTCTTGCCGACGAACCACTCGAGGCTGGGCTGGACCTTGCCGGCAAGGACGTCCTTGAGCTGGGGATCCTCGTTCGCGTGGACCCACATCTCCTGGCCCTCGCGCACGACGTAGGTCTCCTCGCGGATGAAAGGCGTCAACTGCTCGGGCGAATAGGGCCCGTAGACCTTCTCGTCGATGTAGACGAACCAGCGCATCTTTTCACGACTCCGGTCGGCGCGCGAATCGGAGCGATCCACCCCCTGCGCCCTTGTCATGTGATTATACACACGTCCCGGCCCGGGGAAAGGGGCGCGCCAGAAATCTAGCCTCAGGAAGGGATTTGAAAGCGGTTTCAGAGTCCCGTATCATGGCATCATGTCGAATCCCGCGTCTCTCGCCCGCATCCGCAAGCACTACCGGGGCCGCCGGGCGGCCGAGGAGATCAGCTTCGAGGCGCGGACCGGGGAGATCCTGGGGTTGGCGGGCTTGAACGGCGCCGGCAAGACGACAGCCATCAAGATCCTGTTGGGCCTGGTGAAGCAGGACGCAGGCGAGGCCTCGCTCCTCCCGGGGCAAGCGCGTCGATTCGGAGACGTGGGCTACCTGCCGGAGCTGAGCGCTCATCCGGCGGCCCTGACGGCCCGCGAGGTCCTCGGCACGGTGCGCGCCCTGGCGGGGAACGGCGGAATGAGCGAGGAGGAAGTCCTGGAGAAAGCGGGCCTCCTTCACGCGGCCGACGTCAGGACCGGCGCTTTCTCCAAGGGCATGGCCCGTCGACTCGGCCTGGCCGCGGTGCTCATCACGCGCCCGGCCGTCATCGTTCTCGACGAGCCCCAGTCGGGGCTCGATCCCCTGGGGCGCGAGACGTTGAAGAGGATCCTCGAGGAGCATCGTGCGGCGGGAGGAACGGCGATATTCGCCTCGCATGACCTCAACGAAGTCGCGGAACTCTCGGACCGCGTGGTCCTCATCCACGAGGGGCGGGATGCGGCGACGCTCGGGCGGGACGAGATCGCGGGCGGAGGCTTGAAGCGCCGTTTCTTCGCGCTCTGGCAGGGCCCGGAGCCGTCGGAACCGGTATCGTGAGCGTCTGCGTGCTGGCGCGGCAGGCGATCCGCGAGATCGTGCGAGCCCGCGTCGTCTCGGCGCTCTTCGTCTTCGTGGCCATCATGGCCTGGGGCTCGCTCTTCGCGGGCGGGCTGACCTTCGAGTCGCGGTTCGAGGTCGGGCTGGACATGGGGCTCTCGGGCGCGGCCTTCTTCGGAGCGGTCCTGGCGATCCTCCTCGGGCACGAATACGCCGGATCGGTCGGATCGCCCGTCCATGCGCCGTCTCTGGCGGCCGGCATCGGCCGGGCCCGACTCCTGGCGGGACGCTGGCTCGGGACGGGCGCGGCCGTCGTGATCCTCTCGGCGATCCCGCCCCTGGCGCTCTCCGGCGTCTTCCGCGTGGCGGGCGCCATCGAGGAGACGAAGGTTTTTCTCTCGGCGGCGGCGCTCCTGCCGCTGGAGGCCCTGCTCGTGACCGCGTTGACGGCGGCCCTGACGGTCTCCTTTCCCCGCGCGTGGGCGCTCTCCCTGGCCTTCGGCCTCTGGGTCGCCTGCCACATGCATCCCGACCCCTTCGCGATTCAAGTGATGTATCCCGGCTTCTCGGGCCAGGCGCTCCTGGCCGTGGAGAAACTGGCGCCGGACCTGGAGGCGTACAACGCGCGCGTCTACGAGGCGGGCGCCTGGGGAACCTACGGCGCGGCCCTCCTCCAGACGACCGTCTACACCCTCGTCGCCTTCGCCGCGGCGGCCCTCTCCTTCCGGGAGAAGGACCTCTGACGCGCGCGGGACACCGCGGGCGCGCCGCCGCCTTCACGGCCGCCGCGCTATTCCTTATTACGTTGTCGCAATCGCTTACATCGGCAATAAGACCCCGACAGTATTCGCCCCTCGACTTGCGCTTCTCGGCGCTTTCCCGCGCCCTCTCGGACGTCCTCTGGGTGCGCGTGGCGGAGCGGATCCCGTTTCTCCTGCGGGTGACGCCGCGGGAGGCGGAGGAGAAC
>CAZWVM010000196.1:0-6331 GCA_964637705.1 uncultured bacterium | reverse complement strand
GGCGGCTACATCGGGCTGGAGCTCGGAAGCGTCTACGCCGCGCTCGGCACGAAGGTCACGGTCGTCGAGATGATGCCGACCTTGCTGCCCGGCGCCGATAGCGACCTCGTTTCCCTCCTCGCGCGCCGCCTCGAGAAGAAGTTCGCCGCGATCCTCACCGGCACCTCGGTCAAGTCGCTCGCCGAGACGAAGGACGGGGTGAAGGCCGTCTTCGAGGGTCCGAAGGTGACGGCGCCGGAGCAGGTCTTCGAGAAGGTCCTGATCTCCGTCGGCCGCAAGCCCAACTCCTCCGGCCTCGGCCTCGACGCCACGGCGGTGCGGGTCGACAAGCGCGGATTCGTCGAGGTCGATCCGGCGCGGCGGACGCACGAGTCGTCGATCTACGCGATCGGAGACGTCGCCGGCGATCCGATGCTCGCGCACAAGGCGACGCACGAGGGTCGCGTCGCGGCGGAATCGATCGCGGGCCGGACCGTCGCGTTCGAACCGAGGGCGATTCCCGCGGTCGTCTTCACCGATCCCGAGATCGCCTGGTGCGGGCTCACGGAGACCGAGGCGAAGAAGAACGGAGTCGAGGTGAAGGTCGCGCGCTTCCCCTGGGGCGCCTCCGGCCGCGCGACGACCCTGGGGCGCAACGACGGCGTCACGAAGATCCTCGTCGAGCCGGGTTCCGAGCGGATTCTCGGCGTCGCGGTCTGCGGCCCCGGAGCGGGCGAATTGATCGCCGAGGGCGTCTTGGCCATGGAGATGGGCGCGACGGCCGAGGACCTGGAGCTCTGCATCCACCCCCATCCGACCCTCTCCGAGACGGTGATGGAGGCGGCCGAGGCCCTCTTCGGGCGCAGCGCGCACGTCTACCGGCCGAAGAAGGCATAGCCGGCGCAACCGGGGCCCCGAACGGAGTCCCTCCCGCCCGGCCTAAGCCTAAGCCGCGGCGGCTTCCTCGACCGGCTCGGAAGCCGGCGCGGACTTCCCCTTCATGACGGCCTCGATGAGCCGAGCCCCCATTTCGCGGGGGTCGAAGGGCTTCTTCACGGTGCCGAGGATACCGAGCTCTTGCAGGCGATCCGCGTCGAGCGTCTCGGGCGAAGCCGTGAAGAGGAGCACCGGGATCCCGGCCGTCGAGGGATCGCGGCGCAGGAAGGCGACGGCCTCCAGCCCGTCCATGTCCGGAAGGTGGACGTCGCAGAGGATGGCCGCGGGCCTCTCCGTCACCGCGAGCCTTATCCCCTCCCACGCCGTCTCCGCCTCGATCACCTCGCACTTCGCGAAGGCGCGGAGGGAGAAGGAGGCGATGGTGAGGAGCGAGGGATCGTCCTCGAGGACGAGAACTCTCACGCGGCCCTCGGGAGCGTGAAGCGGAAGGTCGTGCCTGCGCCGGGATGGGTCTCGTACCAGATCCGTCCGCCCATCCGCTCGACGAGCGCGCGGGAGATGGACAATCCGAGACCGGTGCCGCGCAGTCCGCGCGCATTGGCGCCCTGGGCGAAGGGCGTGAAGATCCTCGGCTGGAACTCGGGCGGGATCCCGGGGCCGTGGTCGGAGACCGAGACGACGGCCTCGCCGCCCTCCGTCGATCCCGCGGCCACCTCGAGCGAGGCGCCGCGCGGCGAGAACTTCAGGGCGTTGGAGACGAGATTCATCACGACCTGGATGACCGCGTCGGAGGAGGCGCGCACGCGCTCGTGGCGGAGATCGGCCTTCAACTCGACCTCCTGCTCCGTCGAGAGCCGCGCCAGGGGCTTGAGGGCCCGCTCGACCGTCTCGGCGAGATCGATCTCGCCCGCGGTCATCTCGAGTCGGCCCTCCTCGATGCGCGAGAGGTCGAGCAGGTTGTCGACCATGCGCGAAAGGCGTTCCGTCTCGGCGTAGGCCACCTCGACCAGTTCCATCGCCTCGTCCCCGACGCCCCCCGCGACGCCCTCCAACAAAAGTCTCAGGGCTCCTCCGATGGAGGCCAGGGGCGTGCGCATCTCGTGGGCGGCGATGGAGAGGCAGCGCTCGGGCGAGATGCCCTTGAGCGACGCCCCGGTCGAGGCGGGGCCGTTCGCTCCAGCGGGATCGGGGTTCATGACGACTTACTCACTTGTTTCAAGAAAGCTCCTCCGCGGAAGGTCGCGCCGCGAAGGCGTCGAGTCCCCCCGATCGTCGGGCGACCGCCCCCTGCGGCGCCCGTCTCCTTTCCCTCATCGGCCGGGGCGGGGCGGGGGTTGAGGGGGAAGGTGGTGAGGATTCTGTAAGATTTCACACTCGGGGAGACGTTCAATTAGGCACCCCCAACTCCTCCTGTTACAATCGACCGCATGTTCGAGCTGAGGGTCTACTACGAGGACACCGACACCGGGGGCGTCGTCTACTACGCCAACTACCTCAAGTACTTCGAGCGGGCGCGCACGGAACTCTTCCGGGCCTGGGGAGTCGACATCCGCGCGCTGATGGAGGAGGGTTGTTACTTCGTCGTCAACACCGTGGCGATGAAACTCCACGCGCCGGCGCGATACGGCGACGTCCTGCAGGTCGAGACGCGCCTCACCTCCCTCGCCGCCGTGACCCTCGACCTCGAGTATGTCGTCCGCCGGGGCGAGACGCGGCTCGTCACCGGCTCGACGAGGATGGCGTGTGTCAACCGGGAGATGAAGCCCGTGAAGTTCCCGCCCGCGGCGAAGGCCGCCTTCGCCGCTCATCGCTCCGAATCGTCCGCTCCTCCGGCGACCGCGTGAACGTCCTCGTCGTCTCCAATCCCCGTTCCGGATCCTACTCCGAGAGCCGGATGGTCGCGATCCGCCGTTGCGCCGAGCGAAGCGGCATCGCGCTGACATTCCTGGCGACCGTCGCAGGCCCCGACGGCTTCACGGTGCCTTTGCCCGATCGCCCTCCGGACGGCGTCTGGGTGGTCGGCGGCGACGGCACCTTCAACATCGCGGTGCAGGCGCTTGTCGAAAAGGAATGGTTCGAGACGCCTCTCCTGCTTTTGCCCGGGGGAACGGCGAACGTTCTGTCCCACGAATTCGGCATCCTCTCGGGCGGCAGCAGGGTCCTCCCCTCGCGCGTGCTCCGCGACGGAGTTGTCCGGCCGATGGACGTCGGCGTGATGAATACGACGCGGGGCGGCCGCGCGACGAGTCGCGTCTTTTTGATGTCCACGGGCAGCGGCTTCGATTCGGCGGTGACGGAGCGGGTGCACGCGGGGCTCAAGTCGCGTTTCGGCCGCCTTGCCTACCTCCTGAGCATCGCCCGCTCGACCTTCGACCTCGGCTCCCTTCCGCGCCTCCGGGTCACGCTTCCGAACGGTTCGAAGCGCGAAGGGAACTGGATCCTCGTCGCGAACGCGACCCGCTACGCGGACAACATCCGGATCAGCGAGGGCGATTTCGCGGACGGGCGGATGGAGGGATTCCTCTTCGATCTCCGGTCTCCCCTCGACCTCGCCGCGCGCGTCGCGTCCCTGGCCTTCCGCCGCGTCGCGGACGAACATCGCTTCTCGCTGCTCCGCGGCCAGTCTCTCTCCATCGAGGGGGCGCGGTTCGCCCAGGTGGACGGCGATCTCGTCGAGGTCGACGGGCGCCTGGAGATCTCCTTCCTGCCGCGCCAGGTCAGGATCCACGTCCTGGCGTGATTCTTCGCCCGGTGGGCCCGCGCCTCCGGCTCATCGGCCGCGACCTTTTCGTTGCCCGACGCCGCACGTTCCGGTATCTTGCCTGCCGATGAGATTCCTCGCGATCCCGGCGATCCTTCTCTCGCTCTCTCTGGCGGCCTGCCTTCCCGGCCGCGCCGTCACGGCCCGGTCCGCCCCCCTCGTCTCCCATGCCGAGATCCTCGTCACGGCCCTCGCCTCGGCGGGCGAAGCCGAGCGACGGTTGGGCGCGGACCGCGTGGAGCGCGAGCGAAGCGAGATCGACGACGGGGAGGGACGCGCCGTCGTCACGGCGATCTCGATCGACGGCGGGCGGAGCCGCTTGAGCTTCCGCGAATCTCGGCCGGACACGGCGCGCCTCGAGATCTCCATCGGGCGCCTCGAGTGGAGTCACGTGCGCGAGATCCTGGGCGAGGACAATTCGAGCGCGGGCCTCCCGACCCACGGTCACCTTGCCGGCTCGGCGCGCTTCGAGCGCGGCGCGGTTCCCCGCGCCGACTTCCAACTCGTCTCCCGGTTCGACACGGGGGCCGACCAGGCCGAGATCACGGTGAACGGCCGGCTCGTCGCCGATTCCCTCTCGATCGACGCCTCTCTCGTATCGACCGGCCCCGCCCTTTCGCACCTCCTCTTCGATCTCTTCCGCGGCGACTCGGTGGAGCGGTTGATTCGGATCGAGGGACCGGTCGAGGCCGCGCTGTCGATCCGGTTGAACCAAATCGGGCCGTCGCCCTTCTACGAGGGAACGGTGCGGTTCCGGAACACGGACCTCGTCTTCCCGGAGGAGGGGCTGGCCCTGCGCGGCGTCGATGGGAGTTTTCCTCTCAGGCCCGCGTCGGGCCGGGCTTCGGGCGATTCCTCCTTCATCTCGATGCGCGGCGTCGAGTATCGCGGCGTCGAATTCACCGACGTCAAGGCCCTGGGCCGCCTCGATCCCGGAGCGCTCTACGCGGAGTCGATGACCTTCCGCTACGCGGGCGGCACCGGGCGCGGCGCGCTCGTCGTCAGCCTCCCGGATCTCACCGGATCGCGGGCCGCCTTCTTCGGGCTGGTCACGGGCTTCGAGGCTTCGGAACTGGGCCGACTCGTCCTCGACGACACCGGATGCCTGCGCGGAAGCGCGGACGCCACGATCGAACTGCAGACGGTCCGCTCGCGGCTCGTCAAGTTCCGCGCCGACGTCGTGCTCGAAACCGGGGTTGCGGCCCACCCCCTGGATCGCCTGCTCGCCGTCATCCTGCCCGGCGTCTTCCCGGCCTCCGATTCGCGCTCCACCTGGCCGGTGAACGGCGCGCGCTTCAGCCTCGTCCTCGACCCGCGCTACTACGACACCGCGATGTTGCGACGCAAGTTCGGCGCCGACGTCGACGTCGGGGACCGCGGCGAAATCGTGGGACAGCTCCAGTTCTCGACCTACGTCCGGCCCCGGCGCCCGGCGCGCGAACCCTTCAGATTCACCCGGTCCCTCGGCCCGATCACGACGCCGATCGTCATGCTCATGGAGAACATCCAGATGAGGCTTTTCCTCAACCGCATCGCGCGGACGCTCGAAGCCGCCGGGCGGGCCTCGACCCACCGCTAGCGCGCGGTCGCCGACTCCTCGGAGAGCGGCCCGATCGCGGCTTCCGTCTCCGGCGCCTCCATCGACGAGGCGAGCGCCATGACCTCATCGGGGCGTATCGAGAGGATCATCGCGAGTTCGGTCGCAAGATCGTGATAGGGCAGCCCGTCGAGCGCATCGATCCCGATGCCGGTCATGCGACTGCGCGTCGACTCCGAAGCGAGCACGGTCCGCGCGGCGAACTTCGTGCGCGCCCGCTCGTACTCCTCGTCGCCCGGAGGTTCGGTCCGCAACCGGCCGATCTCCGCGTGCAGGATCTCCCGGGACCGTCCGTAGGCCCCGGGCAGGCACGAGAATCCGGCGTAGAGAAGCCCGTCGTCGCGGAACGGCACGTGTCCCGCCTCCGCCCGCTCCGCGATTCCCGGGTGAGTCAGAGCCCAGGAGAGCCGCGACCCCTCCTCGTCGCCGAGGAGGATCGAGAGGATCCCGGCCGCGTAACGGTCGCGCAGTTCGCGCACCGAAGGTCCCTTCCACGCGGCGATGTAATGCTCGAGCACGTCGGCCGGGCGCGTCTGTACGTGGAATCCCGCGTTCCGCGGCGGCGCGGGATCCGCGGAGCGAACCGCCTCCCGCGTGCCCGGCGAAGCGAGCGTCGCGGCGTGGGAGAAGACCTCCTCGGCGCGCACCGCTCCCGCCACCGCGAGGACGATGCGCGAGGCATGGTAGCGCGAGGCGTGGTAGTTCCTCATCGCCTCCAGGGGGAGGGCGGTGATCGTCTCGAGCGTGCCGAGGATCGCGCCGGCGAGGGGATGTCCCGCGTAGCGCCGCTCCATGAGGCCCTCGAAGAGAAGGAACTCCGGGCGGTCGTTGTACATCTCGATCTCCTCCAGGATCACCTTCTTCTCGCAGGCGAAGTCCTCCTCGAGGAATCCCGGATCGATCATCTCCGCGATCAGGGACATCGCATCGCGGCAGAATTCCGGCAGGACCTGAGCGTAGTACACGGTGCGCTCCCAGGAGGTGAAGGCGTTGGCGCGGGAGCCCATGGCGTCGAGCGCGCGGCTGACGTCGAGGGCGGAACGCTTCTTCGTCGCCTTGAAGGACATGTGCTCGAGGAAGTGCGAGACGCCCATGAT
>CAZWVM010000195.1:0-6370 GCA_964637705.1 uncultured bacterium | reverse complement strand
TCAAGGCCGGCGCCAACCGCATCGGCGCCTCCGCCTCCGTCTCCATCGCCACCGGCAAGAAGGGCGAATCGAAGGGCTACTGACACCGGTTCGCGGAATACGATCGAGGAACGAGGTTTGACCATGTCCACCAGGAATCCTTTTGCGCGCGTCGTTCTCGTCGTCCTGGACTCGGTCGGCATCGGCGAGATGCCGGACGCGGCGGATTACGGCGACACCGGGTCGAACACGCTCGGGAACCTCGCGCGTGTCCACGGGGGGATCCGCATGCCGAACCTCGGCGCGTGGGGCCTGGGGAACCTGACGGAGGTCGCGGGCGTCCCCGCGGTCGATCCGCCCGGCGCGGTGGTGGCCCGCGCGGCGCTCGCCGCCCCGAACAAGGACACCACCTCGGGCCACTGGGAGATGATGGGCGCCGTCCTCAAGGTCCGGCTCAACACCTACCCCGACGGCTTCCCGGCGGAACTGGTGGAACTCTTCAAGCGGGAGGCCGGCGTCGAGGGCGTCCTCTCCAACGAGGTCGCGAGCGGCACGGAGGTCATCGCGAAATACGGCGACGAGCACGTGAAAACGGGATTTCCCATCATCTACACGAGCGCGGATTCGGTCTTCCAGGTCGCCGCGCACGAGGAGACCTTCGGGCTCGAACGACTCTACCGGGCCTGCGAGGCGGCGCGGAAGGTCTGCCGCGGGCGCTTCGAGATCGGGCGCGTGATCGCGCGTCCGTTCCTCGGATCGAGCGGCTCCTACAAGCGCACCTCCAACCGGCACGACTACTCGCTCGAGCCGCCGGAGCCGACGGTCCTGGACCGGCTCTGCGAGAAGGGCGTCCCGGTCCTCGGCATCGGCAAGATCAGGGACATCTTCGCGGACCGGGGCGTGCCGGAGAACTGGAAGACGAAGGACAACGCGGACGGCGTGGAGAAGACCGTGAAGGCGATCGCCGAGAAACCCTCGGGGCTCATCTTCTCCAACCTCGTCGACTTCGACATGCTCTTCGGGCACCGCAACGACGTCGCGGGCTACGCGAAGTGCCTCGAGGAGTTCGACGCGGCGCTCCCGCGGATCACCGCGGGGCTCTCGGAGCGGGATCTGCTCGTCATCACCGCGGACCACGGCAACGACCCCACGACGCCCTCGACGGATCACTGCCGCGAGTACTGCCCCGTGATCGCGTGGACGAAGGGCCTGGCGCGGGGACGGAATCTCGGCACCCTCGCGTCCCTGGCCGACATCGGCGCGACGGTGGCGGAGATCTTCGGTGTGCCCTGCGCCGCCGGCCGCTCCTTTCTTTCCTCGCTCGGAGCCTGACGACGGCCGCCGCCCGTCCCTTCCTCGTCGCCGGCGCGCTCACGTTCCTCCTCTTCGTTCCCTCCGCCTCCGATCCCACCGGCCGCGCCTTTGGCGTCTTCGTCGGCATTTCGGACTACCCGTGGGCGGGTCCTCTCGAGTATTGCGCCGCCGACGCCGTCCGCGTCGCCGAGCTCTTCTCCCTGCTTGACGGCCCTCTGCGGATCGACCGCGCGCGATCCGTCGTGCTCACGGACACGGAGGCGACGAGGGCCGGATTTCGCCGCGTCTTCACACGGCTTGCGGCCGACATGAGGCCGGATGACATGCTCGTTCTCTACTTCACCGGCCACGGGGGCGGCGAACTCAATCCGGACAGGGAACCGCTCGACGAGGTGGACAGCCGGGACGAGGCCCTGCTCTTCAGGGACTCGCGCGACGAACTCGAGAGCGCCGTGGCGGACGACGAACTCGCCCGCCTGCTCGATGCGCTGCCCTGCCGCCGAAAGATCGCGATCCTCGACTGCTGTTTCTCCGGCGGGTTCGTCCGGGATCTTGCCGCCGATGGAACGCTCGTCCTGGCCGCCTGCCGGGAGGACGGTTCTCCGCGCGCGGCCTTCGCTCACCAATCGTCGGGGGCTTTCACGCACGCGCTCGTCACGGGGCTCGAGGGCGAGGCGGACCGGGATCGGGACGGGGTCGTGACGCAGGCGGAGATCCGGGATTTCATCGGTCGCGTCGTGCCCCGCTACTGTCCTTCCTGTGGAAAGCGCGCGCCCGGATGGAGCGTGCGGTGCCTCTCCGACTGGACGCGGCTCGGCGATCCACGTCTTCGGCCCGTGTTCGGCGGCTCGATCGACGTCGATACGTGGGCGAAACCGGGCCGGCGGACACGGGTGCGGCGCCCCCGGCATCCGCGCCGCGGCGGCCCGCTTCCCCGGTGCGATGGGGCGCTTTCGGGCGAACCCGGGGCCTGACAACGAACGCCGAACGACGCAACTTGCCTTCCCGGCATCCCGGCTTCGTCGACGCGCATTCCCACGACGATCTCGCGCTCCTCGACGATCCGGGGCGCGCCGTGAAGACGCGCCAGGGGATCGTTCACCAGGTCATCGGGAATTGCGGTGTGACGCCCTGGCCGCTCCTGGAGGGGGCATGGCCCGAGTACGAATCCTTCGTCGCCTCGGTGCTCGGCAGCGCCACGGTTTTCGAAAGTTTCGACCGCTATCGATCCGGTCTCGCATCGAACGTCACCTGCCTGGCCGGCTACAATTCGCTGCGGGCGCGCCTCTTCGGCCGCCTCGCTCGCTCCCTGCGCGCCGGGGAGCGGGAGAAGATCGGGCGGGCGATCCGGGAAACCCTCGACGAGGGCGTCGTGGGCGTCTCGATCGGGCTTTCCTACGTGCCGGCGCTCTTCGCCGACCGCGAGGAACTCGTGTCCCTCGCCATGCACGCGCCGCTCGTCTGCGTACACATGAGAAACGAATCGGACCGCGTGATCGGGGCCCTGGACGAAGTGGTGGGCGCGGTCAGCGAGGCGCGGCGGCGCGGAGGTTTCTGCCGTCTTCACATCTCTCACCTGAAGATCGCCGGCCGCGCGAACTGGGACCGGCTGGAGGAACTCGTCATCAGCCTGCGCCGGGGGCACGAGGCGATCGGCTTGACCTTCGACCATTATCCCTTCACCTTCGGATCGACGGGCCTGCGCGCACTCCTGCCCCCGGAGATGTCGGGGCTGTCGCGGGCAGAATTGGGGGGCGTCGACGCGGTCCGGCTGGGGCGGCGGCTCGCGGAGAGGGACTGGGAGAACTACGTCGCGTTCGCGGGCCCGGAGAACCTCGAACTGGCCGGGCTCGTCGCCCGGCCGGACCTGAACGGAAGCCGGCTGCCGCCATCGCCCGCGCGGGATCTCCTGGACCGGCTGATCGAGGAGCCGGCCCCGGTCGTCATGGTCCACGCCCAGTCCGACGCCGTGATCGACGAGTTGATGCGCCTTCCTTTCGGCTGCGCCGGAACGGATGCCCTTCCCGCGCTGACAGCCCATCCCCGGCTGACATCGACCTTTCCGGAGTACCTGAAGCGCGCCCGGCTCGCCGGCATCCCGATTCCGGTAGCGGTGGAGAAGCTGAGCGAATTGCCGCGGCGGATCTTCGGCATCGGCCCCGTGCCGACTGTATCGTTTGATACACAAACCGGGTCTGTCGCGTGAGCGCCCGGCATCACAAGCCGCTTCAAGAACTCCGCCCCATCTGCTAGGCTACGAAACCGGAAGATGAAACCATGCCCGTGAAACCGCGCATCGTCGTCGCTGCCGCCTCGGAAACCGGGTGCGTGCGCGCGAACAACGAGGACTCCTACAAGTACCTGGAGGAAGGCTTCGACTTCTGGGCGGCCGTGGCCGACGGTTGCGGTGGAGAGGCGGCGGGGGAAGTCGCATCGCGGCTCGCGGTGGAGACTTTCGCCGAGGAGATGACGCGTCATCGCGACTCGGGCCGCGACCTTCCCTTCATCCTGCGCGATGCGGTGGTGAAGGCGAACGCGACGATCCTGGAGGCCTCGAAGGAGGAGTCGCGCGACGGCATGGGCACGACCTTCTCGGCCGTGTACCTGCGCGGTCGCACGGCCATCGTCGTCCACGCCGGTGATTCCCGCATCTACCGCAAGCGCGACGGGGCCTTCGAGCAGCAGACGCAGGACCACACGTGGGTGCAGGAGCAGGTGAAGGCGGGACGGATGACGCCGAAGCAGGCGGAGGAGGACGCCCGGGGCGGGATTCTCATGAAGGCCCTGGGCATGCCCGACTTCAACGCGCCCGACGTCGATTTCCTCGATTTGCGGCCCGGCGACGTCTTCTGCCTCTCGTCCGACGGTCTCCACCGGGTGGTGAAGCTCGAAGAAATCTCCGATCTGATGGACAAGGATCCCGCGCAGGGTGTGAACGAGATGATATCCCTGGCCCTGAAACGCGGCGCTCCCGACAACGTCACGATCATCCTCTTCCGTGTCGCCGGTTTCGAGGCGAGCGGGGAGGGGAACTCGACGCTTTCAGGCGTCGATCCGATCACCTGACGGAATCGCCGATCCCATGAACCCCGCCACACCCACGCCTCTCGCCCTCTGGATCGGGTTCGGTCTCTTCTTCCTCGCCATGCTCGGCATCGACCTGGGCTTCGCGGGCCGCGGCCAGAAGCGGATGTCGATGAAGCAATCGGCGGCCTGGACCACGCTCTGGATCTCGACGGCGCTCGTCTTCAACGCGGTGGTCTACATCATCAAGGGGCGCGAGCCGGCCCTGGAATTCTTCGCGGGCTACATCATCGAATACTCGCTTTCGGTGGACAACCTCTTCGTCTTCATCATGATCTTCACCTTCTTCCGCGTGACGCCGGAGGCACAGCCGCGGGTCTTGAAGTGGGGTATCCTGGGGGCTTTGGTCATGCGCGGCGTCTTCATCGCGCTGGGGGCGGCGATCCTGGAGACCTTCAGCTGGGCGATCTACGTCTTCGGAGTCTTTCTCGTCTTCACCGGCGTCAAGATGCTCCTGCACCGCGAGGAGGACGAGCTACACCCGGACCAGAACCCGCTGGTGCGCCTGGCGCGGAAATTCCTCCCGATGGCGCGGGACTACGACGGCTCGAAATTCACGACGCGCATCGACGGCCGCCGGCTCTTCACCCCGCTCTTCGTCGTGCTCCTCGTCATCGAGTCGACGGACGTGGTCTTCGCGGTCGATTCGATCCCGGCGATCTTCGGGATCACGGCGGACCCCTTCATCGTCTATTCCTCCAACGTCTTCGCGATCATGGGTCTCCGGGCGCTCTACTTCCTGCTCGCGGGCGCCCTGGGCCTCTTCCGCTACCTCAAGATCGGCGTGGCCGTCGTGCTGGTCTTCGTCGGCTGCAAGATGACGATGGCGCACTACGTCCATCTCTCCATCGAGATTTCCCTGGGCGTGGTCTTTCTGCTACTCTCGGGTTCCATCGCGGCCTCCGTCGTCGCGAACATCCGTGATTCGAAGAGGAAGGCGTCATGACGAGGAAGTACAACCCGGCCGTGGTGGAGCGCGAGGCGCAGGCGAAGTGGGAGACCTCCGGGCTCTTCACGAGGCCCGGCACGAGAGGGGAGAAGAGCTACTACTGCCTGGAGATGTTCCCGTATCCGAGCGGGAAACTGCACATGGGGCACGTGCGCAACTACACGATCGGCGACGCGGTGGCCCGTTTCCAGCGGATGAGGGGCCGGCACGTCATCTATCCCATGGGTTTCGACGCCTTCGGGCTTCCCGCGGAGAACGCGGCGATCGGGGGCGGAGCTCATCCCCGCGACTGGACGCTCTCCCGGATCGACGAGATGGTCGGCCAGATGAAACGGATGGGATTCTCGTACGACTGGAACCGGATGGTCGCGACCTGCCGGCCCGACTACTACCGCTGGAACCAGTGGTTCTTCCTGAAGTTCTGGGAGAAGGGGCTGGCATACCGCCGCGAGGCTCCGGTCAACTGGTGCCCGCGCTGCCAGACCGTGCTCGCCAACGAGCAGGTCCACGACGGGATGTGCTGGCGGCACGAGGAGACGGCGGTGGAACAGCGTTCGCTCGCCCAGTGGTTCTTCCGCACGACCGATTACGCCGAGCGACTGCTCTCGAACCTCGACCGGCTCGACGGCTGGCCCGACCACGTTAAGGAGATGCAGAGAAACTGGATCGGGCGGTCGGAGGGAGCGATCCTGCGGTTCCCGGTGATGGGCACGGAGACGGCGATCGAGACCTTCACGACGAGGCCGGACACGGTGTACGGCATCACGTATCTCGTCCTCGCGCCGGAGCATCCGATGGTCGAGACCCTCGTCGCGCCGGACCGCGCCGAGGGCCTCGCGGCGTTCCGCTCCGAGGTCTCCCGCCAGAGCGCGACGGAGCGAGCGGACGCGACGAAGCCGAAGCGCGGCTACGCGCTCGGCCGCGATTTCGTCAATCCCTTCACGGGCACGGCGCATCCGCTCTTCGTCGCCGACTACGCGCTCATGGACTACGGCACCGGCGCGGTCATGGCGGTCCCGGCGCACGACCAGCGCGACTTCGAGT
>CAZWVM010000194.1:0-6405 GCA_964637705.1 uncultured bacterium | reverse complement strand
CGATCCGAAGGGAAGGGGCGTGCCTCCAACGTCACGCGCGCCGCCCCGGGCAGGGGGCGAATCGCCAGGCACCGCTCGCCGTTTTTCACCCCGCCCGGAGTGATTGCGATCGTCGCTTCTTCGACCGACCAGGCGGAGTTCGGCGGCGCCTCCGCCGGCAGTTCGAAATCATCGATCAACGGCACGAACCCGATCCGGCGGATCGCCTCCCGCCCGACCGCGTCTCCGGTGAAGTATCGCCAGACGAACCCGTCCCGGTGGTTCGCCACCGCGTTGACGATCGGCCCGGCCTCGATTCCCACCGCGAAGGGGCAGAAGAAGTTCTTCTCGAGCGCCAGCGAGGAGGTGAATCCGTGAGGTCCGAAGACGCGGTCGCCGAAGCGCTCGATCACCGAGCGGATCGCCGCGATGCAGGGCCCGGGCAGGAAGGGGGTCGAGGCCGCGAAACCGGCGGTCGCCACCGTGCCGTCGTCGGTGATCCGGCCCGGGGGACCGCCGTGTGTATATCCTCCGCCCGGGTAGCCGAGGCAGTCGTCGAAGCCCCAGAGGTTCTCGTCGTAGTGCTTCGATCCGATCCCGTAGGCGCGTTGGGCCTTCGTCGCCCAGGCGAGGTCTCCGAAGTAATCGACGCCCCGGTCCTTCCAGCCCCTGAGGCCCATGAAGGAGAGCGGGACCTGCCGGCAGAAGGATTGCGGCGCGACGAGGGTCGTGCAGCCGGCATAACTGCCCCTGATGTATGTCGAGACGTAGGACTCCCACGCCTTCACCGGGATCGGGTGCGTCTTCGAGCCCATCGCCATGAAGTAGAAGAGGAGGCTGTTGTCGCAGAGTCCCACGGCCGGTCCGAGGAACCCTCCCGATAGCATCCGGTGGGTCACGGAGCCGCCCTTCGGGACGTAGCCCATGGAGAGGAAGACCCGCCCCTGCCGGTCGGGCGGCAGGAGGAACTTGTCCCACTCGATGGCGTCGAGCATCTCCGTCGCCAGCGCCTCGATCTCAGTGCCCTTGAAGTAGGAGCGGCAGACGATGATCCCGGCGACGAGGTCGGCGGAGTCGCAGATGGCGACGCAGTCGGAGCCGTCCCAGGCGCCCGTCTTGCGATGGATGAAATGATACCAGAGCCCCCACCGGCCCTCCGCGCGCGGCCGGTCGGGCGACGTCTTCACCCACCCGTCCGGCCCGTGACGGTTGTCGAAGAAGCGCAACGTCGTCAGCACGCGCTCGTACCCGGCCTCCCTCGGGATCCATCCGCGCTCGATGCCGAGGCAGATCGCGGCGAGACCGAAACCCGTGGCCGCCGTCTTTCCGAGCGTCACGCTCCGGTTGCCCTCGTGGTCGATCGCCACGCCCGTCTGCGTGTCGGCGGTGTCCCAGAAGTAGGCGACCGTCCGACGCTCGACCTCCTCGAGCACCTCGTCGTCGGACAAGGCCGCGACCGCGAAGGGCGCAAACGGAGCTGAACGTGGCATCATGGCGACACCCTCGGCATGGAGCGACCTGATCACGACGAACCCGGTTTCGTACCCGGGGGCCGCGATGGCGATGGCGAGCGACTGCACGCGATCGAGGCTTCCCGCCTCGCCGTTCCAGGGCCAGTATTCGAGCTGGTCTCGCCCGATCCTCGATGAGCCGGGCGTATCGTTCATCTCCAGTCTCACGCCGTAGACGCCGCCGTCGGAGGGTATCACCTTGAACTCGAGGACGGCCGTGCCGCGGGTTCCGGTCCTCTCGAGGATGAACGCCGCGCCGGAGTCGAGCCGCGCGTCGAAGGGCCTCTCGAGGTTGATCCACCCGCCGAAACCGGGCGTGACGTAGTCGATCCTCAGTCCGCCCGACTCGTCCGGCGAAAGCGTCGCGCGCGCGCCGGTGGAGTTCGATACCCGCCACGCCGAAGAGAGGGCGAGGTTTTCCTCCGGCGGCCGCGGCTCCGGGGAGCCGCAGGCGGCGAGGAGGAGAAGAATCGAGACGAGACGGTCGGGTCTCCCCGTCTTCCGCGTGGGTCTCATCGACATGATGCAGGTCTATTATGGCATGGTTATACGTTTGTGTCTTATCTTTTTTCGGCGAACGGTCCCGGGAAGCCGACCGGCGCCCGGGCCGGCGTTGCACCCGCCCTCCGCTCCCCTATACTGCCTCCATGGACTCTTCGGTCGCAACTCCGCCCGTCGCCGCGCCGCCCCCCGCCGTCGTCGCCGACCGGGTGGAGAAGGATTTCACCCGCGGCGACAGCCTCATCCGCGTCCTGCAGGAGGTCACCTTCACGATTCCAGCCGGGGAGTTCACGGCGCTCATGGGTCCGTCCGGCAGCGGCAAGACGACGCTCTTGAACCTGGTCGCCGGCCTCGACCGCCCGACCGCCGGCCGCATCCTCGTCGACGGCGTCGACCTGACGGAGCTGACGGAGAGCGAGATGGCGGCCTTCCGCAGCCGCCGGTACGGCTTCATCTTCCAGCGCTTCAACCTGATCCCTGTGCTGACGGCGCTCGAAAACGTCGAGCTGCCGCTTCTCCTCTTCCCCTTCACCTCGCGCGAGCGGCGCGAGCGCGCGGAGAACGCCCTGGAGATCGTGGGGCTTGCCGACCGGATGGATCACCTGCCGAAGGCCCTCTCCGGGGGGCAGGAGCAGCGCGTGGGCATCGCGCGCGCGATCGTGACGGATCCCGCGATTCTCCTCTGCGACGAGCCGACCGGGAACCTCGACGCCGCGAGCGCCCAGGACGTGCTCGCCCTTCTCACGCGGCTGTCCCAGGGTCTGGAGAAGACCATCGTCATGGTCACGCACGATCCCCACGGGGCCCAATGCGCCGACCGGATCGTCCACCTGGAGAAGGGACGCATCGTCGAGGGCGCGTAGGCGGACCCGCCCCGGGGCCCTCTCCCCTGCCGCTTGACGTCTGTTTTTTCACCGACTTTCCCGACCGCCTCCGCTGTCCGGGTCTTCTCTTCCTGATATACTCGCCGCATGAGTTTCATGCGTTTCATCCTGCGCTCCGTCCGCGCCAAGATCGCGCTGATGCTCTTTTCCCTCGCCGCCCTCCTCGTGCTCGTGCAGTCCGCCAACATGTACATGTCGGCGCAGAGCCGCGGAGACGCGGATCTCCTGAACTACGTCTACACCCTGCGCGGGATCGTCGAGAGCGTCTCGAGGCTCGCCGGCGGCGCGCTCCTGGATCCCGCGAACCGCGAGGCCTGGACCGGCGACCTCGCGGCGCGCGTCGAGACCGGCCGCGCGCTCGTCGAGTATCTCGGCGCGCGAGAGATCGCCCCCTCCGGCGGCGCCCCCCTGAACCTCGGTCCCGTCCCCCTCTCCATCGACCCCCAGTTCCTCAACCGGAGTCTCTTCGAGCGCCAGCTCGACGAGGCCCGGATCCGCGAGGGGATCGAGGACGTGGTGCGGGCCTGGGAGGAGTGCCGCCGCACGATCGACGCCGTCGCCGCCGGCGACACCGCGCTCACGGTCTACGACGTCCAGTATGCCTGCCTGGACGTCGAGGACCGGATCGACGCCCTCGGCTCGTCGATCAGCGCGATCTCCAACGAGAAGATCGATCGGATCGAGCTCGTCAACAGGCTCGTCCTGGTCGGAACCGTCCTCCTCTCCCTCGGCTTCTATCTCTCCCTCCGCCGCCTCTTCGTCATCCCCGTCGAGAACCTCCGCGCGGCGACGGAACGATTCGGGCGCGGCGACCGCTCGGCGCGCGCGGATACGGAATCCGCGGACGAGATCGGCACGCTCGCCCGGGCCTACAACGCCATGATCGAGACGGTCCTGGACCGCGAGAGGATCGACCGGGATCGACTGCAGGAGATCGCCCTGAAGAACGAGGAGCTCCTGAAGGCGTCGCGGCTGAAATCGCAGTTCCTCGCGAACATGAGCCACGAGCTCAGGACGCCGATGAACTCCATTATCGGCTACTCCGAGGTGCTCCTCGACGGGCTCGACGGGGACCTCTCGGAGGAGCAGAAGGAGGACGTGCGCGCGATCCTCCGCTCCGCCGAGCATCTCCTCAAGCTCATCAACGAGATTCTCGACCTCTCCAAGATCGAAGCCGGGCACATGAAGGTCGAGGTCGCCGACGTCCGCCTCCGCGACGTCGTGAAGGACGTTCTCACCGTCGTCGAGCCCCTCGCGGCCCCGAAGGGACTCCGGCTCGAACTCTCGATCCGCGAGGACGACCTGATGGTGCGCGCGGACCGCGACCGCGTGCGCCAGGTCGTCATGAACCTCCTCTCCAACGCCGTCAAGTTCACCGACCGGGGCCGCGTCACCGTGAGGCTCTTCCGGGACACCGACTTCGGCGTGGTGGAGGTCGAGGACACGGGCCCGGGGATCCCGGAGAACGAGCTCGGCCGGATCTTCGAGGAGTTCCACCAGGTGGACGGGGCGACGACGCGCAAGCACGGCGGCACCGGCCTCGGGCTCTCCATCGCCCGGCGTTTCGTGGAGCTGATGGGCGGGCGCCTCACCGTCAGATCCGTCCTCGGCGACGGCTCCGTCTTCCGGCTCGCCCTGCCGCTCGTCCGGCCCCGCGCGTCCGCGCCCGCGGAGAGCGCTCCCGTGCTTCTCGTCGTCGAGGACGACCGCGACGCGATCGCGCTCTTCCGGCGGCACGTCGAGAAGAGCGCGGTGGAATTGGTGCCGGCGCCGACGATCGCGGAGGCGCGCGCCTGGCTCGACGCCGCGCGCGCGCGGGGACGCCTCCCCGCGGGCGTCATCCTGGACATCCAGCTCCCGGACGGTGACGGCCGCTCGCTGCTCCGCGATCTCAAGTCCGACCCGGCGACGTCGTCCGTGCCCGTCGCCGTCCTTTCCGTCTCCGACGACGACGGCGCGGCGGTGAAGGCGGGCGCGGTCCGCCAATCCGTCAAGCCCGTGGGCCGCTCCGAATTCCTGGAGATCGTCCGGATCCTCGCCGGGGAGAAGCGGCCGTGACCGGCTCGCGCCCCCTCGTCCTCGTCGTCGAGGACCACCCCGAGAACAGCCGCCTCGTCGAAAAGGTTTTGACCCGGTCCGGTTATGACTGCATGATCCGATCCGATGCGGCCTCGGGGATCGAGGCCGCGCGCTCTCTCCGGCCCGCCCTCGTCCTCATGGACATGTCCCTCCCGGGCCTGGACGGCTGGGAGGCGACGCGGCGGCTCAAGGCCGATTCCGAGACCGCTACCGTTCCCGTCGTGGCCCTGACCGCGCACGCCATGGCCGAGGACCGGGAGAAGGCCCTCGCGGCCGGCTGCGACGAATTCGTGACCAAGCCGTTCCGCGCCGCGGAACTCTTGGCCGTGATCAGGAGACTGGTTCCATGAGCCGCATCATGGTGATCGACGACGAGGAGATGATCCGCAGGCTCCTGGAGAAGCGCCTGCGCGCGGCCGGCTACGAGGTTCACGCCTACGACGGCGCGGTCGCCGCGCTGCCCGAGATCGAGCGCGTCCGGCCCGACCTCATCCTCCTCGACGTCAACATGCCCGTCATGGACGGGACCGAGGCCTGTCGCCGGATCACCGAGAGCCATCCCGGGATCCCGGTGATCTTCCTCACGGCGCGCGGCGACGTCGAGGACCGCGTGACCGGCTTCGAAGCCGGCGGCCGCGACTACATCCTCAAGCCCTTCCACGTCGCCGAGCTTTTGGCGCGCGTCCAGACCGCGCTGCGGGAGAAGGCCGCGAAGGAGGCCGCCGAGCGGCGCGCGGAAACCTTCGAGATCCTCGCCATCACCGATCCCCTGACGGGCGTCTCGAACCGCCGCTATTTCGACATGAGATTTTCGGAGGAGATCGAGCGGGCGAAGCGGTACGGGAGCGATCTCTCCTGCCTCATGATCGACATCGACAACTTCAAGTCGATCAACGACACCTACGGCCACGCCGCCGGCGATCGCGTGCTCGTGGAAGTCGCGGCCGTGGTGAAGGGCCGCATGCGCACGACCGACTTCGTCGCGCGTTTCGGCGGCGAGGAGTTCGTGGTGCTCCTGCCCGAGACCGACATCGCCGCCGCGGCCACGATCGCCGACCGCATCCGCCAGCAGATCGCGGAGACCGACCTCGGGCCCGGCCTGCCGCGCGTCACCGCCTCCTTCGGCGCCGCCGCCGGGGCCGCGCGCGAGCTGCTGGAGAACGCCGACAAGGCCCTCTACGAGGCGAAGGCGCGGGGGAAGAACCGCGTCGAGTCCTTTACCGGGGGCGGCCGCTAGCCGAAGGGCCGTGCCGGCTTTCGCCGGTCCCGTCGGCGATCCTCGATCCTCCGCATCCGCAGTCCCCCGGCGCCGGCCCTTTTTGTCTTCACCTCGGTTCGTTTTCGAACGAAAATGCACCTGTCGGATCACCCTTCAGGAGGCCTCCCACATGGATTCCAGGATTCTCGCCCACGCCCGCATCATCGTCCGCTACTCGAACGCCCTGAAGAAG
>CAZWVM010000193.1:0-6526 GCA_964637705.1 uncultured bacterium | reverse complement strand
TCAGACGACATTCGCCGAGAGCTCCTTCATGCGGTCGATCGCGGTCTTGGCCTCGATGACGGACTGGATGATCTCGAGGTCCTGGCTCTTGGAGCCGGTGGTGTTGGTCTCGCGCAGGAGCTCCTGCAGGACGAACTGGACCTCGGGGCCGACCTGCACGGCCGGCCCGGCGGCGGCGGGCCGCGCGAGGCGTTCGAGCCGCGCGAGGAGCGCCTTGAGCCTCACCTGCTCCTCCTTGATGTCGCCCTTCTCCGCCAGGAGCGCCGCCTCCATCTCGATCCGCTTCTCGTCCCGTTCCGCCGCGGCGCCCTCGAGAAGCTCGACGATCCGGGCGCGGATCTTCTGCTTCTGCTCGAGGACGGCCGTCCCGCAGCGGGCCTCGATCCGCGCGGCGGCGGACTTCAGGGCCTCGGCCTGCTCGCGGATCGCCTCGCTCATCCGTGCGCCCTCGGTGACGCGCGTCGCGTCCCATGCCGCGAGCGCCTCGTCGAAGCCCGCGCGGATCCGCTCCGAGATCGCGTCCGAGGGATTCTCGGTGACCTCCAGGGCCCCGGGGATCTCGATGAGGTCCGAGAGCGTGACCTGGGGCGCGACCCCCGCGGTCTCGGCGAGACGCTTGAACGGGGCGAGGACGCCCGTGATGAGCGCCTCGTGGTAGCGGACCTCGCGACCCGGGATCTCGCCCCGCAGGCGCACGGCGCAGGAGACCTTGCCGCGCAGGGCGGCGCGCGCGAGCCGGTCCCGGAGCGAGAGCTCGAGGAAGGAATAGCTGTCGGGTATGCGGAACTGCACGTCGAAGCCCTTGTGGTTCCACGAGCGGATCTCGATCTCCAGGGACACCCCCGCGCTCGAGGAGCGGTGGATCCCGTACCCGGTCATCGATCTCATGGTGCGACGTCCTTTCTGATGGCGCGCGCGTCGGCGAGCGCGGTCTCGAGGCCCTCGCGCGTGAAGGGCTTCGTGAGAAACGCGTGCGCGCCCCGCGCGAGGCATTCCGCGATCCGCGCATCCCCCCGGCCCGGCGCGGAGACGATGACCGAAGGGCCGTCACCGTCGCGATGCGCGCGGAGAGCCTCGAACTGAACGGCCTCCACGACGACGACGTCCTCGCGTCCCGGGACGACCGTAAGCTCCTCCGGGGCGGCCGCGGAGGTGAAGTCGAGGACGCCCGAGGATTCGAAGAGCCGGCGCAGAATCTCCCGCTGGTGAGCCTCCCTGTCGATGGCGTAGACGGTCATCTGTGGCCGGTCACGTTCTATCATCCGCCCTCCTCCTCAGCAATCCGAAAAGACCCCGGATCCCCGGCCGCGCTCCCGCAGCGAAATAGGTCTTGCCATTTTTTCCTCACCCTGTATAAAGATGCCATCCTCAATAGACAGACTCGAGAGGGTGGAGCAGCCGCTCCGCCCTCTTTTTGCGAGCGGTGGGGATGACGGGGGGAAACTTGAGAGGCGGGACGGTCGCGATTCGATGAAGCAGAAGATCCAGACGATGCCGGTGCACGACGCCATCGACGAGGTGTCGGTGGAGAAGGGGCTGGACCACGCCACGCTCTCGGCGGCGGTCGAGGAGGCCGTGTCGGAGGCCTTCCGCCGCCACTACCAGGTCGAGATGGCCGTCACCACGAAGCTGCACCCCAACGGCCGCTTCACCATATCCGCCGCCAAGACCGTCGTGGAAACCGTGGCGGATCCCCTGACCGAGATCGCCCAGACGGACCCGAAGGCCCGCGGCTACGGCCTGGGCGACTCCATCTACGTCGAGATCACGACGGGATCCGTCGGGGACGAGAGCGTCACCGACTCCTTCGGCCGCATGGCCGCGCTTCTCGCCAAGCAGATCATTCGACAGCGCATCCGCGAGGCGGAGCGGCGCATCATCTACGAGGAATACAAGGGGCGCGAAGGGGAGATGATCCACGGCAAGATCCAGCGCGTCCGCAACGGGACGCTCATCGTGGAGATCGGCAAGACCGAGGCGATCCTGCCGAGGCGCGAGCTGCCCCCGCGCGAGAAGTTCAAGGAGAACGACCGCATCAAGGCCGTGATCACCGAGGTGCGTCTCGGGCCCAAGGGCCCCCAGATCGTCATTTCCCGCGCCCATCCCTGGATGGTGCAGCGGCTCTTCGAGATGGAGATCTCGGAGGTCTTCGACAAGACCGTCGAGATCAAGTCGATCGCGCGCGAGGCCGGGTTCCGCACCAAGGTCGCGGTCTCCTCGCGCGACTCCAACGTCGACCCGGTCGGCGCCTGCGTCGGCCAGAAGGGCGTCCGCGTCCAGACCATCGTGAGGGAACTCGGCGGCGAGAAGATCGACATCGTTCACTGGGACGCCGAACCGACCGTCTTCATCCGCAACGCGCTTTCGCCCGCGGAGTGCGAGCGCGTGATCTGCCACGAGGAGACGCGCACGGCCGAGGTGATCGTCCCGGACGACCACCTTTCGCTCGCGATCGGCAAGGAGGGCCAGAACGCCCGGCTCGCCGCCAAGCTCACCAACTGGAAGATCGACATCCACGGCAAGGGCGAGGTCTCCAAGGCGGAGGCCGATGAGTTGATGCGGATGGCCTTCGGCGCCTCTCCCGCGGAGGTTCTCGCGGGATTCGGAGTCGGCGCGGAAACCGCTCCCGTGCTCGAAGCGGCCGGTTACACCGACGTCGAGAAGATCGCGAAGGCCGAGGAAACGGCGCTCGCGGAGATCATCGGCGCGGAGCCCGCCGCGGCGCTCCTTTCGCGCGCGCGCGTGCGCTGGGAGGAATACCAGGCGCGGATCATGGAGGCGGCCCAGGAGGAGCCGGGCCTGAGGCGCAAGGCGCGCCGCCCGAAGAAGGAGGCGGTGGTCGTCGGTCCCTTCGCCCTGCCCGACGGTCGCAGTGTCGCCAACGTGGTGGAGCTCACCGCGGCGCTCGACGAACTGCCCGGCGAGGAGCTTGGCGCTTTACTAATGTCGGACGAACTGAAACAATGGCTCCAGGACACCGGCCTCCAGCCGCAGGAGATCGCGGACCTGATGGCCCGGTACAGGTGAGGGAGCACGCATCATGAGAATCTACGAACTTTCCAAGCAGCTCGACGTCGGCAACAAGGACATTCTCGACGTTCTTCCCGAGCTCGGCATCGTCGCCAAGAGTCACGCCTCGTCGCTCTCGCCCGAGGAAGTCAAGCTGGTCATGAAGCGCTTCCGGCCCGACGCCTTCGCGATGAAGAAGCCGGAACCGCCCCGGGCGGCGACCGCGCCTGAGCCGGCCGCCGTTGAGCCGAAGGCCGAACCCGTGGTCGAGGCGCTCGTCATGAAGCCCGAGACGGTGTCCGCTCCCGCTCCGCAGGCCGCCGAGCCGGCGCCGCGCCCGGCGCCCTCGCCCGTTCAACCCGCCCCGGCCCCCGCGCCGGCGACCCGTGCCCCGGCCCCCGCGCCGGCGAGCTATCCTCATCATGCGCCCCGCCATCGCCCGCCGCAGGGACCGCGCCACCGGCAGAAGGTCCAGCCGAAGGCGCCGGAACCGCCTCCTCCTCCGCCCAAGCCCGTCGAACCCGAGAAACCGGTGGTCATGATCCGCGCGGGCATCTCGGTGAAGGAACTGGCCGAGAAGCTCTCGGTCCCGACCCCGAAGCTCATCGGCACCCTGATGAAGCTCGGCGTGATGGCCTCCATCAACCAACGCATCCCGGTGGACATCGCGGAGCTCGCGGCCACGGAATACGGCTTCAAGGCGACCGTCGAAAATCTCTTCAAGGCCGAGGAGCTGACGAAGGCGGCCGCGCGGTCGGCGGCCGAGGCCGAAGCGGTAACGCGACCGCCCATCGTCACGATCATGGGGCATGTCGACCACGGCAAGACCAAGCTCCTCGACACCATCCGGAAGGCCAACGTCGTGGAAGGCGAGGCGGGCGGCATCACGCAGCACGTCGGCGCCTACACGATCGAGCACCCGGGCCGCATCACCTTCATCGACACGCCGGGCCACGAGGCCTTCACGGCGATGCGCGCGCGCGGCGCGAGCGTCACGGACATCGTGGTTCTCGTGGTCGCCGCCGACGACGGCATCATGCCGCAGACCGAGGAAGCGATCCACCATGCGCAGGCCGCGGGCGTCACGATCATGGTCGCCATCAACAAGTGCGACCTGCCCGCCGCCAACATCGACCGCGTCATGAAGCAGCTCTCGGAGCGCAACCTCCAGCCGGAGGAGTGGGGCGGATCGACCATCACCGTCCCGGTCTCCGCGAAGCTCGGCACCAACGTCGACAAGCTGCTGGAGATGATCCTCCTGCAGGCGGAGATGATGGAATTGAAGGCCCCGGTCGACGCGCGCGCGAAGGGCATCGTCATCGAGGCGCGGCTCGACAAGGCGCGCGGCCCCCTGGCGACGGTCCTCGTCCAGAGCGGGACGCTGAACGTGGGCGATACCTTCGTCTGCGGCCTCTCCAGCGGCAAGGTCCGGGCCCTCTTCGCGCACGACGGGACGCGCATCGAGTCCGCGGGTCCGGCGACCCCGGTCCAGATCCTCGGCTTCAGCGACGTGCCGCTCGTCGGCGACTCGCTGCAGGAGACGGACGACGAGCGCGAGGCGCGCTTCATCGCGCAGGAGCGCGCGACGCTGCGCAAGAGCGACATCATCGCCAAGGACGTCCGCGTCAGCCTCGAGGACCTGAAGCGCCAGATTGACGAGGCGAACGTCCAGGAGCTGGCGGTCGTCGTGAAGGCCGACGCCATGGGCTCGGTCGAGGCGATCCGCGACGTCCTGGAGCGCATTTCCGACGCCCGCGTCCGCCTGAGGCTCCTGCACGGCGCCGTGGGCGCGGTCAACGACAACGACATCAACCTGGCCTCGGCCTCCAATGCCCTCGTGGTCTGCTTCAACGTCCGCTGCATCCTCTCCGCGGAGACGCTCGCCAAGCGGCTGGGCATCGAGATCCGCTACTACGAGATCATCTACAAGCTCGAGGAGGACATCCGCAAGGCGATGCAGGGCCTGCTCGCTCCCACGATCAAGGAGACCGTGACGGGTCACGCCGAGGTGCGCGAGACCTTCAAGATCAGCAAGGTCGGCCTCATCGCCGGTTCCTACGTCCGTGACGGCCTCATCCGGCGCGGCGGCCTGGCGCGCGTCCTCAGGGACGGCGTCGTCATCTACACGGGCAGGGTCGCCAGCCTCAAGCACTTCAAGGACGACGTCCGCGAGGTGAAGACGAACTTCGAGTGCGGCATCGGGATCGAGAACTTCAACGACGTGAAGGTGGGCGACGTGATCGAGTCGTTCACGCGGTCCGAGGTGGCGGCCGAGCTCTCCGGATCGAACTGACGGAAGGCGCTCGGCCATGGAGGCGCGGGTCGGAGTCGTGACCATCGAGCTTTCGATTCCCGGCGCGCGCAGCCTCAAGGAGAAGCGGGGGCGCCTGCGCCCGCTCGTCGACGGCATCCGCCACCGCTTCCATGTCTCCATCGCCGAGATCGGGCTCATGAACGTCCATGACCGGGCCGTGGTCGCCTGCGCGGTGGTCGGTCGCGAATCGCGGGTCCTGGAGCGGGTCATGGCGGAGATCGCGAAGGCGGCGGAGGACTACGACGTGAGAATCGACGACCTCGCGACCGAGGTGATCTGATGGCGAATCGAAGGATGGATCGCGTCAACCAGTTGATCCTGGAGGAGGTCGCGGAGGTCGTGCAGAACGAGCTGAGCGATCCCGCGATCGGCTTCGTCACCGTCGTCGCCGTCCGCACCGCGCCCGATCTCTCCCGCACCACCGTTCACGTCAGCGTTCTCGGAGACGCGGAGGCCCAGGAGGCCTCGATCCGGGCCCTCGCGCACGCCGCGCCCTTCGTGCGCAAGGCGATCGCGCCGCGCCTCAAGATCCGGGCGGTGCCGAAGATCGAGTTCGAGCTGGACCACACCGCGGAGACGGCCACCCGCATCAGCCGGCTCCTCCATGACCGCCCCGCGGGAGGGGAGACGCCCGGTGAGGAGTGAAGTCGTCGAGGCCTTCCGCGGCGCGCGCCGGATCCTCCTCACCTCGCACAGCCACGTCGACGGCGATTCCGCCGGCGCCGCGCTGGCTCTCATCGAGGCCGGCCGCCGGCTCGGGAAGATCGTCGCCTACGTGAACTCCGAGCCCGTGCCCGCCCTCTACGACTTCCTGCCCGGGATCGAGACGCTCTCGGCGCCGGTTCCCGAGGACGCGCCGTGGGATCTCGGCATCGTCCTCGACACCTCCTTCGCCGAGCGCGTCGGTTCCGTCTGGCCGCGCTTCGCCGATCTCCCGCGCGTCGTCATCGACCACCACGAGGGAGGCTGTGACGCGGCGGAGACGGCGTGGATCGATCCGCGCGCCGCGGCGGTCACCATCCTCGTCGGCGAGCTCCTCGACGAGCTCGGCGTGGCGCTCGACGCCTCGCTCGCCCTGCCGCTCTACGTCGGGCTCTTCACCGACACCTGGGCCTTCCAGCAGTCCAACACCGACGAGCGCGCCATGATGTGGGGCGCTCGCTTCGTCGCGGCCGGGGTGAAGCCCTACGAGGTCTCGATGGC
>CAZWVM010000192.1:0-6532 GCA_964637705.1 uncultured bacterium | reverse complement strand
CGGGTCATCGTCGTCGGTTGCGGCGAGAACGGGGCCGCGCTTTACACGCGCGAGGACGACCGCCTGACCTACGTCCCCGCGGTCGCGACTCGCCCCGTCGTCAACACGATCGGGGCCGGCGACGCGCTCTTCTCCGCCTACCTCCACGGCGCGGCCTGCGGCCTGGCGCCGGACGACGCCCTCCGCCGCGCCGTCATCTTCGCCTCGTGGAAGATCGGCGAAAAGGGAGCGGCCTCCGGGTTCCTGACGGCCGCGGAACTGGACCGCATGGGCCGCGAGGGAACCGCGTGATCGGTTTCATCGCCGCCCTCCTCCTGGAGGCCGCCTCGCCGCCCGTGAGCTTCGAGGCCGACTCCACGCGCTACGACGTCGACACCCGCACGATCGAACTCGTGGGCAGCGTCGTCGTGACGAGGTCCGCGGGGGAAGGGGAGAGCGAGATCGTCCTGCGGGCGGATCGCATCGCGGGGCGTCTCGACGGCGTCCTGGACGCCACGGGCGGCGTCACGATCGACTACGGGCCCTGGCGCGTCCTGGCCGAGCGGGGCTCCTACGACGTCGCCGCCGAGCGCGGGAGCTTCGAGAACGCGCGTTTCGTCGAGGACTCCTGGTTCGTGCGCGCCGCGGTTCTCTCGATCGAAGGGACGGATCGCTTCGCGATGGAGGACGTTCACGTCACCGCCTGCGATCACGACCCGCCCCACTACCATTTCCGCGTCGGGAGCGCCTCCTACAGGGACAATCGCCTCCGCATCCGCAGTGCGACGATGCGGATCGGGCGCACCCCGGTCTTCTGGTGGCCCTATCTTTCCACCAGGGTCGGCGGCGCTCGCCCGCCCTTCCGGATCCGGCTCGGCAAGTCCGATTACGAGGGTTACTTCGTGAAGATGGGCTACGGTTACGGCCTGGGGCGGCTTGGCGAAGGGGAACTGAAGGTCGACTGGAGAAGCCATCGCGGCTGGGGTTACGGCGTCGAGCACGACATCGCCCTGCGGCGGGGCTCCCTGGCCCTCGACCTCTACCGCATCGACGAGCGCGATCGCGGCGGACGCGGCGTGGCGCGGGCACTCTACCGGCAGGAGTTTTTCGAGCGCGTCACAGCCCGCGGCTCGCTCGACTACGTCACCGACGGGCTCTTCCTCCAGGATTACCGCTTCCCCGAGTTCGTCTCTCGGCCCGACCCGCAATCCTCCGCGTCGCTCTCCTGGCGCGGCGACGGCGCCGCGGGGGTCCTGCGCGTCGTGACGAACACCCAGCGCCGGGACTACGACCTCGTGGAGCGCCTGCCGGAATTGAGGTGGAACCTCCACCCGCATTCCCTGGGTGGCGCGGCCTGGTACGAGTTCGACGGCGGGATCGCCGTCTTCCGCCACAGCCACCCCTACGACAGCGGAGCGACGGCCCTGGCGAGGCGCGACAATCCCAACCCCCAAAACCTCGTCCACCTCGCGCGTTTCAACTCCTCCCTGCGCGTCAAGAAGCCGCTCGCGATCGGAGCGGGATTCGTGCTGACGCCGCAGGCCGCCGTCGATTACCTCGCCTACGAGGACGACACCGATCCGTGGAGCGGAACGAGCCGGCTCATGCCCTCGGCCGGTGTCTCGCTCGCGACGTTCCGGCGCGCCGATTTCGCGAACGGCCTGAGCTGGTCGGTGCGCCCCGTCGTGGAGTTCACCGAGCGGGGAATGATCGAGGAACGGGGGCGGCCGAACGCGATCATCGAGCACATCGACCAGGTTCGCGACGCGCGCCTGGTGCGTCTCGTCCTCGACCAGGGGCTTCTGAAGCGGCGCGGCACGGCGTGGCGCGAACGGATCCGGCTGAGGCTTGACGGTGGTTTCGATTTCGATAGAGTCGGCGACGAGCGTTACCTGCCCGTCACGGCCAAGGTATCCGCCTGGCCGGGCCGGGCGGCGACCCTGGACGGGGCCGTCACGATCGAGCCCGGTCGGAACCGGATGCGCGACGCGCTCCTGGAACTCGGGTACGCGGCCGCGCGCCTCTCCGGCTCGGCCTCCTACTATTTCCGCCGCGGAGACGCGGGCGTGCCGGACCAGGAGAACGCCGGGTTCCAGCTGGAGGCCCGCCTGACGGAGGGACCTCCGACGGCCCGCGCGGGTCTCGCCCAGGGCTGGGTTGCCTCCGCGGGCGGCTCCTACAACATCGAGCGGGGCCGGCTGGACTATGCGCGCGTCGGCGCGAAGAGGTACCTGCACGACTTCATCCTGGGTCTCGAGGTGACCGACCAGGCCGCCACGGACCGGTGGGACGTGCGGGCGTCGGTGGAGATGATCTTTCCCTGATCCGGGGTGGCAAAGCCCCGATCGGCTGAGGAGCGTATGACGATGGCACAGAAGACGGTCAGCATCATCGGTTCGGGTTACGTCGGCCTCGTCTCCGGCGCCTGCTTCGCGGAGATCGGGCACAAGGTCCTCTGCGTCGACAACAACGCGGAGAAGGTCGCGATGCTGGAGGCGGGCGGGTGCCCGATCTACGAACCGGGCCTGCCGGAACTGCTTGCGAAAAACCGCGCCGCCGGACGCCTCGCCTACAGCACCTCGATCGAGAAGGCCGTTCGCGAGACCGAGGTGATCTTCATCGCCGTGAACACGCCGCCCCGCGACGACGGCTCGGCGGACCTCTCCTACGTCGAGAACGCCGCGCGGGAGATCGCCGCGGAGATGGCGAAGCTGCCGGCCGGGTCGTACCGGCTGATCGTCGACAAGAGCACGGTGCCCGTTGAGACCGGCGACAAGGTCTCGCGCACGATCCGGCTCTATGCGCCGAAGGAATGCGAGTTCGACGTGGCGTCGAACCCGGAGTTCCTGCGCGAGGGTTCGGCCGTCGGCGATTTTCTCAACCCGGACCGCATCGTCGTGGGCGTCCCCTCGCCGCGCGCCGAGCAGATGCTCAGGGAGCTGTACGAGCCCGTGAAAGCTCCGCTCCTCGTCACCGACATCCATTCCGCCGAGATCATCAAGCACGCTTCGAACTCGTTTCTCGCGACCAAGATCTCCTTCATCAACGCCGTGGCGCAGCTGGCGGAGGCGACGGGCGCGGACGTGGAGCTGATCGCGCGGGGAATGGGGCTCGACCGTCGCATCGGCGCGAGCTTTTTGTGCGCGGGCCTTGGCTACGGCGGCTCCTGCTTTCCCAAGGACGTGAAGGCCTTCCACCGCATCGCCCGCGACAAGGGCGTGGATCTCTCGATCCTGAAGGAGGTCGAGCGGATCAACGAGGAGCAGAGGCGGCTCTTTCTGCACAAGGTCCATGACGCGCTCTGGGTCGTGAAGGGGAAGCGCCTCGGCGTGTGGGGACTCTCCTTCAAGCCCGAGACCGACGACATGCGCAGCGCCCCCTCGATCGACATCCTCGGCGCCCTGGCCGCGGAGGGCGCGGAGCTGGTCGCGTACGATCCGGTGGCGATGGAGAAGGCGAAGGCGCTTCTGCCCGAGCACGTCCGATACGTCGCGTCGCGCGACGAGGCGGCGGAGGGGGCCGATGCGCTCCTCGTGCTGACCGAGTGGAAGGAGTTCAAGGAGGCCGACCCGGCCCGGCTCAAGGGCCTGCTCAAGCAGCCCGTCGTCATCGACGGCCGCAACATCTTCAATCCCGCTCACATGCGCGAACTCGGCTTCATCTACTATTCCGTCGGCCGCCCGGCGGTCTTGAGGGCGGAATAGAGCCGGGTGTCAGGCATACGCACTTGCGCCTGACGTGTGCGTAATTGCGTATGCCTGACACCCGGTTTCCGCTATCATCCTCCCAGCCCGGCGGCGTTACGGCGCCGCCCACGAACCGGAGGTTCCCATGAAGCAGTTCCTCGCCGTCGCACTCTCGGCTTTCGCGCTCCTGGCCGCCCTGCCCGCCGTTTCCCACGCCCTCCCCGACCTCGTCGTCTCGGGCGCTCTCACCTACGATGCCGCGCCCCGCGGTCTCCCCGGTTCGATGGATCGCCTCGGACCCGAGCAGGCCGTCTTCATCGAGGGCATGGTCGCCAACCACGGCAACGGCCGCGCCGACCGGGTCACGGTTGTCGTCCGCGTGAACGGCGACGTCGTCGGTCGGCATACGGTCGGGGCCCTGCGCTCCGGCCGCGACGCGGGATTCTCGGTGCGCTGGCTGCCTCCGGCCGAGGGTTCCTATACCGTCGCCGTCACGGTCGATCCGGACAATCAGGTGGGCGAGTCGAACGAGGAGAACAACACGCGCACCGAACCGCTCGTCGTCGCGTACAACGTCTCGGGAGGCGGCGCCGAGAACGGCGATTCGGGACCGATGATCGCCGCCGATCTCGCCGTTCGCGACATCTCCGTCTACCCCGCGCCGCGCGTCGGTTCGCCCTCCACGATCACCGTCGAGGTGAAGAACCACGGCGATCTTGCCGCCGAGAACGTCGAGGTGGAATTCGAGATCGAGGGCGTGAAGGAGGCGACGCGCGTCATCGCCGCGATTCCGCCCGAAACCGTTCGGACGGTCTCCTTCAACTGGACCCCGCGCCTGCGCGGACCGCGCGTTCTGGTGGTGAAGGTCGACCCGGCCCTGAAGATCGTCGAGAAGGACGAGACAAACAACTCGGCGCGGCGCAACGTCGAGGTGAGGAACCGCTAGGAATCGCGCCGGTCGCCGTGAAGACCCTCCGCGAGGAACTCTGGTTCCAGACGCCGTCGCGCGTCGCCTTCGTCCGGATCACGGACAAGGTGCGGGAACTCGTGGACCGTTCCGGTGTCCGGGACGGCCTCTGCCTCGTCAACGCCATGCACATCACCGCCTCCGTCTTCGTGAACGACAACGAGTCCGGCCTCTGGAACGATTTCGAGACCTGGCTCGAGAAACTCGCCCCGCACGCACCCGTGCGGCAGTATCGCCACAACGACACCGGCGAGGACAACGCTGACGCGCACCTGAAGCGCACGATCATGGGCCGCGAGGTCGTCGTCGCCGTGACGGGCGGCGACCTCGATCTCGGCCCCTGGGAGGAGATCTTCTACGGCGAGTTCGACGGGCGTCGAAGAAAGAGGGTTCTCGTCAAGATCATCGGGGAGTAGAATGCATCCGGCGCCGGGGCGGGGGCGCGAAACCGGGGGGAGACGAGGTGGTCGAAGCGTGAAGCTTCACCAACGCAGGATCCTCCGGGCGCTGGTCTTCGGTTACCTCCTTCTCGTAGTGGGCACCGGCGTTCTCCTCGAATCGGTCTTCCTCGACAGCTACGAACGGCTGGAGAACGACCGGATCGCGACCGAGGTTCGCCGCGCGCGGCAGGGCATCGAGTCGGCGCTCACGGCCATCGCCGGTTCCTGCGCCGACTGGTCCTGCTGGGACCACCTCTACGCCTTCGTGGAGGACCGCAACCCGTCATTCCTGCGCGAGAACGGGACGAAACAGCCCTTCCGCGAATTGCGTCTCAACCTCATGCTCATTCGTCACCGCGATGGCCGCGTCGTCCACGCGAAGACCTACGATCCGGTGCGCGATCTCCTGGCGGATCCTCCGCCCCGCCTCGTCGAATCCCTGCTCGCCGTCGATGTCCTATTCCGGGGCGAGGACGAAAGCGGCCGGGTGCGAGGGATCGTCGCCACGCACCTCGGACCGATGCTCGTCTCGGCCAACCCGATCCTGACGAGCCTGGGCACGGGCCCGTCGCGGGGCACGATCGTCTTCGGACGCTATCTCGACGACGCGGAGATCGCGGAGATGGGACGGACGCTCGATTTGGAGATCGGACTGATCTCGACCGAGGCGGTCGATCCGAGCGTCACGGAGGCCCGCCGTGCCTTCGCCGCGGGCGCCGCGGCCGTGCAGGTGCCCTTGAGCGATCGACGGATCGCGGGGTTCGTTCCGCTGGCGGACGTGGAGGGCCGGGTGATCCAGTTCCTCCGCGTCGTGGACGACCGGTCGATCCATAAGCAGGGACTGAGCGCGGCCGTCTTCTTCTTCGTGGGCGTCTCGGTGCTGGGCGCCGTCGCGGCGATTCTCCTGGGGTTCCTTCTCTACCGGCTTGTCGACTCGCTGACCGCGCGCGAGTCGAGCGAGAGGCTGCGGATGCACTTCTTCGAGAACTCGAGCGAGGGGATCCTCCTGATCGATCGCGAGACGCGCGCCATCTTGCAGGTCAACGCGTCCGCGGCCCGCATCCTCGGCCGCCGCCGCGAGGACTTCCCGGGGCGCGATGCCGCAGCCATCCTGGGCGTCTCGCCTTCGCGCTTCCAGCGCATGCAGGACCACATCGATCCGGCCCGGGGCCTCCACATCGAGGAACTGACCGTCGCGCGCGGCGACGGCAAGGAGACGCTGGTGGAGGCGCTGCTCTCCCGCATGTCGCAGGGCGACGAGCCCGTCCTGACCCTGGTCTGCCGCGACCTCTCCGAGCGCCAGCAGGTCGAGGAACGGAAGAAGTTCGTCGAGTACCACGATCCGATGACCGGCCTGCCCAACCGCACCTTCTTCCAGGAGCGGGTGAAGTCGGCCCTGGAGGCCGCGCGCCGCGAGAACGAGAAGTGCCTCGTCATCGCCGCGAACATCGACCGCTTCA
>CAZWVM010000191.1:0-6541 GCA_964637705.1 uncultured bacterium | reverse complement strand
CGATGTTCGTCGTCGCCATCCTCTTCACCCGCGACGCGGGCGCCGAGGGCCGGGTCCGCGCGGAACGCCCGCTGAAGCCGGACCTTCCGAACGTGATCGTGCTCGTCTGTGACGCCGGGCGCGCGGACCATTTCAGCGCCTTCGGATACCACCGCGCCACGACGCCCTTTTTCGACGAGCTTGCCGCGCGGCACGCGCTCTTCACGCGCGCGATCTCCTCCAGCCCGGTCAGCGGCCTCTCCATCGCCTCGATGTGGACCGGGCAGGAGCCGGCGGTGCACGGTCTCGGGGCGCGCGGCACGCACATCCGCGATCCGTGGAAGTGCCTGCCCGGAGGTCTCAAGGGCGGCTATGGCTACCACACCGGCTGCTCGGTCTGGGAGGAGGGTTTCGAGAACACGGGGGGACTCGCGGAGAGCGTCTTCGACGAGTTCTTCGACTCCCCGCCCGGTCTCCTGAACACCTTCGGCTCGCGCCCGGACCAGTGGTCGCTCGGCGTCTTCGTCACGGGACTCATGGGCCTCGGCGTCCGCAGCGTCGACCTCGATTCCCTCGAGTGGAACCGGCAGTGGAAGAAGCAGGTCTTCGACTTCATCGACAACGCGCCCGGCGACCGGCCCTTCTTCCTCTTCGCCCACGACCTCCGGACCCACATCCCGATCAACGTCTTCCCGGAGAGCGGCCCGGTCTGGGGAGAGCCGATGACGCCGGAAAGTTTCCGCGATTTCTGGAGCCTGGCCGAGAAACCCCGGGGCTCGGCGCTGAACGAGGGAGAGAGCCGCGCCTACGCCGAGTTCCGCGACCGCTACGACGACGCCCTGCGCTCCTTCGACGATTTCCTCCGCGAACTCGTCGGCCACCTCGCGAGGCGCCGGATCCTCGAGCGCACCGTCCTCGTCGTCACCGCGGATCACGGGGAGCCCCTGGGCGACGAGGGCATCCGCACGAGGACCGTCAGGGATGTCACGCGCGGCGTCGTTTGGGTCCCTCTCCTCGTCTGCGATTTCCGGGCCCCGGGGCGGCGTGACGTGGAGACGCCCGTCACATCGGCGTGGCTGCCGGCGATCGTCCAGTCGGTTCTCGAGAGCGCCCCCTGGCCCGAGCAGAAGATCGTCGCCACGGGCGATCCCACCTCACCCTACGCCTTCGACGGCCGATACCTCATGCGCGTGAACCCCGAATTCCCCCCCGTCGTCACCTGGCCGGGCGCCTCGCTGCCCCCGTCGCGCGACGACCGGGACCGCCTCGCCCATACGCTCGAAGGCTACCGCGTCGGAACGGGCCGCTGACCGTCCGGCGGCTCGCGTCCTACCGCCGCGCGCCCAGCCCGGCCGCGATGAGCGCGGTGAGGAAGACGAGCGCGACCGAGACGACGATCAGCGAAACGGACGTGCGCAGGATGCCGCGGTAGGCCGGCGTCGTGATCGTGTACTTCTCCGCGCCGCGTGAGAGGAAGAGCCCCGTGATGCTGGAGGTCAGGATCCCGACCGAGCCGAAGAAGAAGGCCCCGATGACGACGACCATGTCGCCCGCGTCGAAGCCCAGCGCGGGCGCGCGGCCGAGCGCGATCGAGCCCGCGCCCCAGAGCGAACCGAGCCAGGCGACGACGAGCGCCACGCCGCCCTCCTTGAAGATGGCGGTGAGGAGCATCGAGACGAGGATCATGACGAGGCCCGAAGCCGCGGCGAGAAGGAACTGGACGCCCAGGGACGACTGGGGCGGAACCATCTCGTAGGCAAAGGCGCTGCGGAACTGGAAGGAGAAGAGGCGGTCGAGGTCGCCCGGGTTCTGCGCCGCGGCGAAGATCGCGTTGGCGAAGAAGATTCCCGTGAAGATCGCGGCCAGGTCGAAGACGAGGTCGAGCGAGGCGAAGAACGGGTCTCCGCCGGGCGCCCAGCACCGGTCGCGGTGGCGGGCGAAGAACTGCAGCGCCCGCGTGTAGATGCCCAACGACGAGAGCGCGACCGAGAAGGCGCCCAGTCCGGCGCCCGGGGAGAGGTAAGCGGCCAGCGTGAGCGCGACCACGCCGTAGGCCAGGCCCTCGGAGAAGAGAAGGACGCGGGGCGGCGCCACGTCGCCCGGCACGCGCTCCGCCCCCCCGTTCACCGGCCGATGACCAGCTCCACGCGCCGGTTCAGCTCGCGGCCCGCCGGATTGTCCGTTCCCTCCGACTCGTTCGGAGCGATCGGGTTATCCTCGCCGCGCGCCGCAAGACGGCACCGCGCGGGATCGATCCCGAAGCTCCGCGCCAGGTGATCGCGCACGGCGCGGGCGCGGCGCAGGGAGAGGCCGGAGTTGAAGGGCTCGGAGCCGACCGCGTCGCAGTAGCCGGTGATCGTGAGGAGTTCCTCCGGGTTCGAAGCGAGCCGCGCCGCGACCGCGGCGAGGGTGTCGAGAGCGTCCTCCCGCACGGCCGCCCTGCCGAAATCGAAATGGATGCGCGCGGGAGGCGGAACGCCGGCGCCCGTGACGACGACCGCGGCCGAGGCGCGCGTCGTGCCGCCCGGTCCCGTGGCCTCGAAGTCATAGGTCGTCGAGGACGCCGGGCAGACGCGGCGCGTGCCCGACAGGGGGACGACCACGCCGTTCATCGAGAGCATCGAGGCGCGGATCGCGCGCCAGACCACCTGCGCGCACTCGCCGGCCGCGACGTGCTCCGGCACGACCTCGACGCGCACGAGAGGCGAGGCCGAGACGACATCGACCGTCGCGCGGGCCGCGGCGCGCCCGCCCGGCCCCCGCGCGGCGAAGACGAACGTGACCGGTTCGAAGGGCGAGATCGTCCTCTCCCCCTCCAGGGGCGCCGCCTCGCCGTTGATCACCGCCTCCGTCGCGTTCACCGCGCGCCACCGGATCAGCGAGGGGCGGCCCGGTTGCACCATCGGCGGGTCCGCCCGGATCTCCACCACCGGCGCCGGATACGGCAGAACGTCCACGATCGCCTCGTCCTCCGTTCGCCCGCCGGGTCCGACCGCCTCGAGACGGTATTCCGAGGCGGACCCCGGCGTCACGCGGCGCGCGCCGCTCGAGGGCACCTCCTCGCCGTCGATCGTCACCCGGTCCGCTCCCTCCACGCTCCAGGTGAGAACCGCCTCGTCGCCGGCCTGGATGATCGACGGATCGACCGCGATGCGGGCCAGCGGCGGCTTCGTCCGCTCCGCCCCGACCGGAGAGATCGTGTGGTCCAGCGCCCAGCGCGCATCGGAGAGGTATTTCTGGATGACGGACGCCCGGATCGGCTCGGGCCGGCTCATCTCGTAGGCGACGAGATGGAGGTCCGCCTCGGTTCGATCCACTCGCCACTGCTCCGAGGCCGGGTAGTCGCGCCGCTCCAGGGCCTGCTTCAGGCGCGCGCGGTAGCTTTCGTACCGCGTCGCGTATTCGGCGTATGCCGGCTTCACGGGGCCCTGCAGGGCGGGCGGAAGCGACGGCGGGCCGGGGGCGAGACGCGCGAAGAGCGTGGCCGCCATCACGTCGCCCAGCAGACGCTCCTCGCGGACGATCCGGTCGAAGGCGGCGGAACGAGGCGGGCCGGAGGCGGCGGCGGACGGAACCGCGGTCAGGACCGCGACCGCCGCGATGAAAGCGAAAACGGCGGGCACGAGGCGGGTCTTCTGGAAATGCCCTGGCATCGCCGTCATCTTACGGCGCGGCCCCGACCCTCTCAAGCTGTTTGAAACGGTCGTTCGTCCGGTAGACCCAGACCAGGACCTCCGCCACGGCCGCATACAGCTCGGCCGGAATCTCGTCGAAAAGCTCCACTACCGCGAGCATCTCGACGAGATCCCGGTCCTCGTGCACCGGAACCCCGTTCGCGGCCGCGATCTCGAGAATCTTCTCGGCCACGAGGCCTCGGCCCTTCGCGACGACCCGCGGCGAGGATTCCTTCTCCGGGTCGTATCGGACCGCGACGGCCTGCTTCCGGTCCCGCGTCATATCTTCAGGTCCAACCCGACGACCGGCCGCGCCGTAGCCTCGCTCTCCCCGCGCGGCGCCAGGACGTCGACCGTCGCCGATTCGAGGTTGAAGCCGAGTTCCTCGAGGGCGCGGTGAAGCTCGGGTCGCGCGCCGGCCAGCGCTTTCCGCGCCTCCGGCGTTCCCACCCCCAGGGCGATCCCCACCTGCCTCTTCGTGAAGTCGACGACGCCCACGACTTCGCCCAGCGCCGAGGTCTCGAGCCGGAAACGCAGGTTCGTCCTCTCGGGCGCTCTCCGCGCGGCAAGCCACCCGTCGCGGTCGCCGCCGTCCTCGACGACGAACGGAATCTGCGGCTCCGGCTCGCCGCAGAGAAACCGCCCCTCGAGAGTCTCGAGCAGTTCCTGCGCCGCGCGCCCGGCCTCCCGTTCGGCCTCCCCCGCCCTCGGGTCCAGGGCGCTTTTCGCCAGCTCAAGGAGGAGCGTCTTCCCGTCACGAAGAGCCTCGGCCGCCTTCTCCCCGAGAATCCTGCGCTCGTGCCCCAGCGGATGGGTCTCGACCAGTTCGGCCAGCGATCCCCGGAACTCGAGAGAGGCCCTGAGCGAGGCCGCCTCGCCCTTGCGGCCCGCCGACTCGAGCGCCGTCTCCAGCCGCTTCAGGGCCTCCGCCACCGACCCCTCGGCGAGATGCGCGCGGCGCGCGAACGATTCGCCCGAGGGCAGGTTGTTGGCGAGAAGCCTCACCGCCTCGCGCGCCGAGAACCCCTTCCGCATGAGATCCTGCGCCTTGCGCACCGTCTCGCGGTCGACCGGCAGTTCCTTCTCGAAGAGCCGCGAGAGGATCTCGCGCCCCTCCTCCGTGGGCTTCTCGAAGCCCAGCCTCTTCAAGGCCTCGTCGAGGGCCTGGGCGTCGTTCCTGAGGATCTTCAAGTGAAGCTTCGGCTCGTGCGCCGCGACCTGCAGGCCGAGCCGCGCTCCCGCGGGCAGTTCGAGGTTCGACTCGGCGACGAACTTCATGCCGCCGAACCCGACGAGATAGCGGTTTTCGCCCAGGGTCTCGAGGATGCGGGCGCCCAGGGTCGAGCCGACCGGGAAGCGTTTCTGGATCGTTTCGCGCGGGATCTCCTCGACGGAGATCCTGAGCCCATCGGTCGCGGAGGTGCGGGCAAGAGAGGAAAGGGGCGTACGCGACGAGGGGCCGGCCGTCTTCACGACGTCACCGGCCCCTCGGGCGGTTCACAATCGATTTCCGTTCCGCGCGTCCCGGTCCGTTCCCGTCCCGGTCCGACCGGCCGGCTCAGGCCTCGGGAGCCTGCGTATCGGCCGCCGCCTCGGCGCCCTTGAAACGATCGCGCTCCTTCAGGCGGGACTGCTTGCCGCTGCGCTCACGCATGTAGAAGATCCTCGAGCGACGCACCTTGCCCTTGCGGATCACTTCGACCTTCTCCACGAGCGGCGAGTGCAGGGGAAAGATGCGCTCGACGCCGATGCCGAAGGAGACCTTGCGGACCGTGAAGTTCTCCTTCAAGCCCGCGTTCTTGCGCTGGATCACGACGCCGTCGAAGATCTGGATGCGCTCGCGGCTGCCCTCGCGCACCTTCGTGTGCACGCGAACCGTGTCCCCGGCGCGGAAATCCGGGACCTTCTTCTTCATCAGGTCCTTCTCGACGGACGCTACCGACAATCTCTTGGCCATGTCAAAACTCCCTGTTCCTTTATGGACCGCTGATTATGGGGGAATTCCCCCTCCGAATCAAGCCCGAAAAGCCCCGATCGCCCAAGAAAACGCGAAACGATCACTTCTGGGGCTTCGGCCTCATCTCTTGATTTCATTGGGATTTGAGAGCCGGGTGTTTTCAATCTCCAAATCCGGCCTCCTCTCCCGTGTCCGCCTCGCCATCTCCTCGGCTCTCCACGCCCGGATCCTCTCGTGGTTCCCGGAAACCAGGACCTCCGGGACGTCGTATCCCCTCCACGAGGCCGGGCGCGTGAAGTGGGGATACTCCACGAACGGCCCCGAGAAGCTCTCCTCCCCGGCCGATTCCTCGTTCCCGAGGACTCCGGGCAGGAGCCGCGCCACGGCCTCGATGACGACCATCGCCGCCACCTCGCCCCCCGCGATGACATAGTCGCCGATCGAGATCAGTTCCGGCTTGAAGTGGTCGACCACGCGCTCGTCGACGCCCTCGTACCGTCCGCAGATGAAGAGGAACTGCGCCTCCTCCGTGACCGCGTCCCGGCCCCACCGCGCCATCTCGGACGCGCGGGCCTGGTGGAATCTTTCTCCGGAAGGCGAGAGAAGAACGAGGCGCGACGCGTCCGGCCTCCTCAGGTCCTCGATGGCGCGGAAGAGCGGCTCGGGCTTCAGGACCATCCCGGCCCCGCCGCCGAAGGGCCGGTCGTCGATGGTGCGGTGCCGGTCCTCGGTCCAGTTCCTCAGGTCGTGGACCTCGAGAGCGATTCGGCCCTCGGCCGCGGCGCGGCCGATCACGGAGGCGCCGCGGAACCCGTCGAAGAGCTCCGGGATCGTTGCGATGACATCGAAGCGCACGCGGGGAGGACTCACAGCCCCGCCGCCTCCGTCTCCATCACGATCTCGCCCTTCTCCAGGTCCACCGACTTCACGT
>CAZWVM010000190.1:0-6557 GCA_964637705.1 uncultured bacterium | reverse complement strand
GAGTCAGGAGTGAGGAGTCAGGAGTGAGGAGTCAGGAGTGAGGAGTCAGGAGTGAGGAGTCAGGAGTGACTCTTCACTCTTTCCTTGCTTTCCCTTCCACCTTCCTCTACACTCCCTCGCCATGATTAACATGAACCAGTTCCGTCGAGGCATGTGCCTCAAGATGGACGGAAAGCTGATGAAGATCACCGAGTTCCAGCACGTCAACCCGGGCAACTGGCGCGCCTTCGTGCGCACCAAGCTCAAGGATCTCGCGTCCGGCAACACCGTCGAGCGGACCTTCCGGGAGAACGACACGTTCGAGGAGGCGCGGCTGGAGTCGGCGGAGATGCAGCTCATGTACTCCGACGTCACCGGCTTCCACTTCATGAACCAGGAGACCTACGACCAGGTCACGCTCTCGCCCGACGACCTCGGCGATGCCGTGAACTACCTCAAGGACAACGACATCATCCGCGTGGAGTTCTACAACCAGGCTCCGATCGGCGTGGAACTGCCGTCCTCGGTCGCTCTCAAGGTCGTCGAGGCGCCGCCGGCGATCAAGGGCAACACCGCGACCGGCGCCACCAAGCCCGTGAAACTGCAGACGGGCCTGATGGTCAACGCCCCGCTCTTCATCGTCGAGGGCGAGATGGTCAAGATCGACACGCGCACGGGGGAGTTCCTCGGCCGGGCCTGAGCGGCACGGCGAAAACCTTCATCGATAAACGATGCCGGTTCCTGTACAATCCTACCCTGTGCAGAACGCGCTCGACACCATCGCCTTCGACGACGCCGGGATCGGCAATATCCTCGGGGGCGTCGTCATCGGGGCCATGCATGCGGGGGGCTTTCGGAGCCGGATCATCGAGCCCGAGTGGTTCGAGTTCGGCACCGCCTTCCGCTCGATCGTCTCGTCGCACGTCCTGCAGATCCTCCTGGAGGCCTCGTCCGATGCCCCGGTCCCGATCCGCCGCGTCGTCCTCTGCCGCGGCGATATCTTCGACGGCCCCGAACGGGACCTGCGCCGGCTCGGCTACTCCACCGAGCGCCGCTCGATCGACGGTGAACTCCAGGATCGGACCGAGCGGACCTTCTACCACCACCTCATCGACCTCGGGCTCCCGGATCACATCCTCCGGATGATGCCCGGCTGTCGGGACGGCGGGGCGAAGGACGACTGCTATCGCCGACTGAACGAGTATTCGGTTTCCTTCCTGCTCTCCTGCCCCGAGAAGCGGATGGGTTGGGCGAAGGCGAACTGCGCGACGACGCGGAAACTGAAGGGGGAGCCGGTGGAGCGGGAACTCTGCCCGCGGCTCCCGGGCCGGCCGAAGCGGTGCGTGGAGTGCGGCAGGAACGTGCGAACGGACGCGTGGCGGTGCGCCGCCGCGGGCCGGATCTTCTATGTTCACGAGAGGTGCGCGAAATGGGCCTGATTCGGTCGCTGTTTTGCCTGGAATGCGGCGCGGAGACGCCCGCGGCCCCCGAGGCCTACGTCTGCGCCGCCTGCGGCGGCAACTGCGAGGTCGCCTACGCCGACGTGAAGGTGAAGCGCTCATCCTTCGGCGGTGCGAAGGGCCTCGGCCGCTACCTCCCGCTTCTCCCCCTCGCCTCCGCCGACTCCCTGCCGCCCTTGCCGGTCGGCGGGACGCCCCTGCTGCGCCGCGACGACCTCGCCGCGGAACTCGGCCTCGGCGCCCTCTGGTTCAAGGACGACGGCCGCCTGCCCTCCGCCTCCTTCAAGGATCGCGCCTCCGCGGTCGTCCTGGGTCGAGCGAAGGAGATCGGGAAGCGCGATGTCTGCGCCGCCTCGACCGGGAACGCCGCCGCCGCCTTCGCCTGCCTCGGCGCCTCCGCCGGCGTCTCGCCCTTCATCTTCGTCCCCCGCACCGCGCCGCGCGGCAAGATCGCCCAGCTCGTGACCTTCGGCGCCCGCCTCTTCCTCGTCGACGGCAACTACGACGCGGCCTGCGATCTCTCCTTGGCCGCGAGCGCCCGCTTCGGATGGTACAACCGCAACACGGGCTACAACCCCTATACGCGCGAGGGCAAGAAGACGGTCGCCTTCGAGGTGTTGGAGGACCTTGACTGGGAGGTTCCGGACTGGGTCGTCGTCTCCGTCGGCGACGGCAACATCATCTCCGGGGCGGCCAAGGGCTTCCGCGAGGCCCGCGACTTCGGGCTCGTCGACCGCATGCCGCGCTTCCTCGCCGCGCAGTCCGAGAATTCCGCGGCGATCTCCAATGCCCTCGACGGTGACGGAGTCATCCGCCCCGTCACGGCCACGACGATCGCGGACTCCATCTCGGTCGATTTCCCCCGCGACGGCCGCGCGGCCGTGCGGGGCGTGCGCGAATCGGGCGGCCGCGCGATGAGGGTCACCGACGACGCGATCCTCGAGGCGCAGCGCCTGCTCGCGCGCCGCACGGGCATCTTCGCCGAGCCGGCCGCGGCCTGCGCCCATGCCGCGCTTCTGAGGGCCGCGCGAGAGGGCGTCTTCAGGGCCGGCGATCGCGTCGTCGTCCTCATCACGGGCAACGGCCTCAAGGACGTCGAGGCCGTGACGAAGCGCCTGCCGGAACTCCCTGTCGTCTCCACGAAGATCGAATCGGTGGAGAAGGCGCTGGAGGTCTACGGATCGAAATGATGAATCCGGATCACGGACGGCGGACGGAGTCGCCTCCGTCCTCCTCACCCCTCGCCCCTCGCTTCTCACGGTTTCTCCATGAATGACGCCGCGCTCTTCGCCGAGCTCGACCGGCTCCTCGGCCGCGGCGAGCGCGCGGTCCTCGCGACCGTCGTCGCCACGCAGGGTTCGACCCCGCGCAAGGCGGGAGCGAAGATGCTCGTCCGCGAGGACGGGACGTTCCTCGGGACGATCTGCGGCGGTTGCATCGAGGCGGAGGTCTACGCGCGCGGCCGCGAGCTCTTCGGCTCATCCGCGAAACCCCTCCTTCTCTCCTTCACGCTGAACGAACGCGAGGCCGCGGATTACGGATTGAGGTGCGGTGGCACCATGGAGGTTTACGTGGAACGGATCATGCCCCGGCCGGTGCTCTGCCTCGTCGGAGCCGGCCACATCGCCCAGGCGCTGCACGCCGTGGCCGGGCCGCTCGGCTTCGAGACGCGCGTCCTGGACGATCATCCCGGGTTCGCGAACGAGGAACGCTTTCCCGGCGCCGCCGTGGTGGTGAAATCCTTCGAGGAGATCCCGGCGGAGATTCCGGACGGAGCCCACGTGGCCGTCCTCATCGCCACGCGCGGCCACAACCACGACGCGGCCGTCTTCCGGCGCCTTGTCGAGCGCCCTTTCGGATACCTCGGACTCGTCACGTCGAAGAAGCGCTTCGTCGAATTCTGCCGCGACTACCTCGCGGACGGCGTGTCCGAGGAGGCCCTGCGGCGGGTGAAGGCGCCGGCCGGGCTGGACGTCGGGTCGGAGACGCCCGAGGAGATCGCGGTCGCGGTGATGGCGGAGATCCTCTCGGTCGTCCGGGGCGGCGCGCAGGTCTCCCTATCCACCCTCTTCTGGGATTCCCCCGCGGGCCGGAAAATCCCCGGGCTTGCGCCGCGGGACGGGGGATCTCCCGGGGCGTGACGATGACGCGCATCCGCCGCCGTTTCACGGTCCGCGGCATCGTGCAGGGCGTGGGCTACCGCTACTTCGTCCTGAAGACCGCCGTGCGCCTCGGCGTCGCCGGCCGCGTCGCCAACCTCGAGGACGGGCGCGTGGGCGTCGAGGCGGAGGCCGACGAGGCGGTCCTGGAGGAGTTCCTGGCCTGCCTCCGGAGGGGACCTTCGGCCGCCGATGTCGCGGGCGTGGAGGCGCGGGAGATGCCGGTTGTCAACGAGCCGGGTTTCCATGTAGTTTCCTCGTGGGAGATGGACCGTGGCTAGGAGAGCGAAGGTGAAGGGAGCGCCGAGGGGACGAAAGTCCTCCGCGGCATCCGCGAAGGTCACCGCGCCCCTGCCCCCCGGGCTGGGGATCTCCGAGGAGGTCTGGCGCCGCGTCCTCTCGTCGGCCGACCGCCGCCGCATCAGCGTCGAGCAGCTCATGGAGATCACGGGCGTCTCGATCGACAACGACCCCGCGGAGTTCGCGCTTCTGGAGGCCGCGCTCGAGTCGGCCGGGATCTCGATCGTCGACGCGGCCACGCCGGAGGACACGGACGCGGAGGACGTGCCGGAGAAGGTCTCCTTCGCGGAGCTGGATCCCCTGCAGATCTACATCCAGGAGATCGGTCGAACGCCCCTGTTGGACCCGAAGAGGGAACTGGAGCTGGGGAAGAGGATCAGCGAGAGCCTCGCGATGATCCGGGAGATTTGCGAGAAGACGGGGCTGCCGGCCCAGGAATTGCGCAAGTACCGCCGCGTCGACGGCGCGGAGGCGCCGCCGCCGGTGAAGGGCCAGGACCGCCGCAACCTCGCCAAGCTCGCCGGCAAGCTCGTCGACGCCGAGAACGACTTCGCGGAGGCGCAGAGGACGCTGATCGAGGCGAACCTCCGCCTCGTCGTCTCCATCGCCAAGCGCTACGTCTACCACGGCCTGCACCTGCTGGATCTCATCAACGAGGGCAACCTCGGGCTCATACGCGCCGTCGAGCGCTACGATTACCGGCGCGGCTTCAAGTTCTCGACCTACGCCTCCTGGTGGATCCGCCAGGCGATCCGCCGCGCGATCGCGGACCAGGGGCGCATCATTCGCGTGCCCGTGCACATGTCCGACTCCATCAGCCGCTGGATCAAGGCCACGCGCACGCTCTCCCAGAAGTTCGGACGCGAGCCCTCGGTCGTGGAGACCGCGAAGGAGATGGGAATCTCGGAGTTGAAGCTCCTGGAGATCGTGAAGGTGAGCCAGGAGCCGTCGTCCCTGGAGGCGCCGCTCCTCTCGACCCAGGAATCGTCCCTGGCGGAGGTCGTGGAGGACACGTACGCCGTCTCGCCCTACAAGACGGTTCTCTCCCTCGTCTTCACCGAGCACCTCTCCAAGATGCTCTCGACCCTTCAGGAGAAGGAACGGAAGATCATCGAGATGAGGTTCGGGCTGATGGGGCGGAACGAGCACACGCTGGAGGAAGTGGGGGTGGAGCTCGGGATCACGCGGGAGCGGGTGAGACAACTCGAGATGAGGGCCTTGAAGAAACTGCGGCACCTGCGTCTCGCGGAGGAATTGTTCAGCATGATGGTGGAGATGGGCCGGTGACGGCCCGATCGGAGGACTCGCGTGGCTGAGGAAGTGGCTTTCAAGGAAGGCGCCGTGATCTATTTCGAGAACGATTCCTCGGGCCCGATCTATGTCATCCGCGGCGGCCGGGTGGAACTGACGCGCGAGGTCGTGGGCTGTCCCCCGCGAAGCGCGACATCGGGCGAGATCGTGGGGCTTTCGGACTCCCTCGGTGGTCCCGGCCGCATCGCCAACGCCCGGGCGGTGACCAACGTCTCCGCGACCAAGATCGAGCCCGACGAGCTCCGAAACATGCTCACCAACAACGTCGCGATCGGCCTCAAGGTCATCACCTCCCTCTGCGCGGAATTGAGGGAGATCGACGAGATGATCGTCCGGCGGCTGCGCGGCGGCGCGGCGCCGTCGGTCGAAACCGCCTCGGGCCTGCGCGTCATCGCCGACCATTTCCGCCGCAAGGGCATGAACCGGGCGGCGCGCTACGCCTACGGCCGATACCTCGAGACGGACCCACGCGGCGAGGAGCAGCTCGAGGCCGCCATTCACCTCGCGGGGCTCTGCGAGAAGGACGGCGAGATCGAGGTCGCGCTGCAGATCTACGAGGGGTTGGTCCAGGCCTACCCCGACGACGCGCGGGCCCAGGCCGCCTACCACCGCCTCAAGGGCGTCATGGACGTCTTCGGAGACAAGCTGTGATCGGGGGGGCGCTCATCGAGAAATTCGGCCGCACCTACGCCGCAGGCGACATCGTCTTCTGCGAGTTCGAACTCGGGAACGAGTGCTTCGTCATCCACGAGGGCGACGTCGCGATCGTCAAGATCTCCGAGGGCGTCGAGAAGATCCTCGCGATTCTCAAGCCGGGCGACATCTTCGGCGAGATGGGGGTGTTGGAGGGAAAACCCCGCACCGCGACCGCGATCGCGCAGACCGATGTCACCGTCCTCGCGCTCGATCTCCGCGGCCTCCAGGCCCTCGTCACCGCCCAGCCTCACTTCGCCTTTCAACTGGGCCGCATCCTCTCGCAGCGCATCGTCCAGTCCTATCGCCACCTCACCAACCTCTCCATCGAGAACCCGAAGCTCCGCGTCATCGACGTCATCCTCTGGAAGCTCGACACCAACACTGCCGGGCCGCCCACGACCTACCTCTCACCCCAGGACATCGCCGACTTCGCGGGACTTCCGCGCTCGGAGGTCGACAAGGTGCTGAAGGAATTCTCGGAGCTGGGCCGCCTGCGGGCCTACACGGACAAGGTGGAGGTGGTGGATGTCCGAAGCCTGAAGAGGCTGTTGAAGCCGGGCGCGTAGGATTTCCGGCAAATCCGAAGAAGTTGTGCATAGCCACTGAGGCACAGAGGCGCGGAGAACACCGAGAAGATCAGGAATCGAATCAA
>CAZWVM010000189.1:0-6604 GCA_964637705.1 uncultured bacterium | reverse complement strand
TGGCGTATGTCCTGGGCAACAACCCCACGATCAGCGAGTCGACGCGCGTCAAGGTGATGAGGGCGATCAAGGAACTCGGCTACCAGCCCTCGGCCAGCGCCTTGAACCTCGCCCAGCGCCGCCATTCCCGCTGCATCTGCGTCCTCGTCCCGGAACTGGGGCGTCTCTTCGAGGATCCCTACTTCTCCCAGGCCCTCAACGGCGTCTACGACCAGCTCGAGGCGGCCGACTACCGCCTCCTCATCCGCAAGGCCTCGCTGGATTTCGTCAACGAGAAGGAATACCTCAATCTCTTCCGCCGCAACGAGGTCTCCGGCATGCTCTACGTCGGATCGACCCACTTCGATTCCTACCTCGAGGAACTCGCGGCCGCGCGCCTCCCGTTCGTCCTGGTGAACAGCCGCCTCTCCGGCATCCCCATACCGAACGTCCGTGCCGACAACGTCTCCGCCGGCCGCCTCATCACCCGCCACCTCGCCGACCTCGGGCATCGCCGGATCGCCACGATCGTCGGCGGGCTGTACACCACGTCCGCCGCGGAGCGGCTCGAAGGCTATCGCCTCGCCCTGAAGGAGGCCGGGATTACCTTCGAAGAATCCCTGGTGAAGGAGGGAAACTTCGATCCCCATCATGCCGCCGGCACGGCCCTCGAACTCCTCAAACGCGATCCGAAGCCCACGGCGATCTACGTCCACAACGACGCCATGGCGATCGGCGTATTGGAGGCCTTCGAGGAACGAGGAATCCGCGTCCCGGAGGACGTCGCGATCGTCGGCACCGACAATATCCTCCTCTCTCGCTACTGCCGACCTCCCCTGACCACGGTCGAGACGGACACCTTCGGAGTCGCGAGCGCCGCGGCGAGGATGCTCCTGGATATCGTGGAGGGAGAGGCTGACGAGACACGCCCGTACCGGACGTTGCCGGTCCGGACCGTCATCCGGCGCTCCTGCGGCGCGCCGCAACAGGGCGCCGGCGCACGATCCGCGACGACCCCGAAGCTTCCCGACTCCTCACCGGTAGCCTGACAACAGCCCCCTTTCCAGGAGGGAGGCGTGGGGCGCTTCCCGGCGGCCCCTGTCGGGCGTCCGTGTTTTTGATTTCTCAAGAGGGGCCGGGGATGCTAGGATGGCGGCGGTAGGAACATCGATCCCCTTAGGAGGGCATGTTATGAAGAGAATCATCACGGGTCTGGTTGTCGCCTTGGTGCTCGCGTCCGCGGCCACGGCCGAAGTCGAGCGCATCCTCTCGCTTCGCGATATCTGGAACTTCCGCGAAGCCATCCAGTTCGAGACGAATCTTTCCCGGTTGTCCCAGGACGATCGTGAAGATCTCCGTTACGCCGCCGATGCGGCGAAGAACAACCCCGACGCGATCCTCTCGATCGAGGGTCACACGGATGCCCGCGGCAGCGACGCCGCCAACCAGGCTCTCTCCGTGCGGCGCGCCCAGGCCGTGCGCAACGTCCTTGTCTCCAGGTACGGAGTCCCCGCGAGGCAGATCCGCGTGACGGGCTTTGGCGAGAAGCACCCGTTGGCCACCAATGAGACGGCGGAAGGCATGGCGAAGAACCGCCGCGTCGAGATCCGCATCGTCAAGAACGGCACGCCGAACATCGGCAGCTGGACGCCGTGGGGCGAGGCACAGGTTTTCGAACAGACCACGAACCGTGAGCCCAACGTCGGCAACACCACGCCGGTGGGCGACCTGACGCCCTTCCGGGACCAGGGAGCGGGCACACCGAACATCGGCAACTCCTATCCCGCCCCGACGGCCACCAAGTAAGACCTTATCAGCGTCGGCCCGCGCTCCTCGTTCGAGGGGCGCGGGCCTTTTCTTATCCAAGGGGGTCTTCTTCGATGACGCGCTTCAAGCTCCGTGCCGCCCTCGTCACGACGGTATTCTCCGCTCATCTCGCGGCCGCGGCCTTCGCGGCGGCTGAACCGCCCGGCCGATCCTGGATCGCCGCCGCGCACGGGACCTACCTCTTCCCGCTGGGCGCCGTCGAGCAAGGACGCTGGCTTCCCATTCGCGACATCCTCGACCTTCCGGCCGACGGCGCGGACAGTATCGCGGCCGTGATGCCGGTAGGCGAACGCTTCGATGCCTTCACCCTGAAGGGGGTCGTCGGGCGGAACATCGCGACGGTCCGCAACGAGGACGGCGCCCTCTTCGAGGGCCAGTACGGGATCCTCGCGAAGTCGCTCGGAAACCGTCCCGTCCTCGTCGCCTCGAGCGGATCCGCATCGACGCCCCGCCCCGCGCGCCCGCTGTCGCTCGGCTCGTCCACCTACCGCGGCTTCCTCAGGACGCTCCTGGCCGAGCACGGGATGAGCGTGCCCCGGCCGCGCGTGACCCAGCTCTACCGGGTCGATCTCGATGGCGACGGGCGCGACGAGGTTCTCCTCGCCGGGCAATCGCGGTCGAGCTTCGGCATGAGATGGGACTGCGGCCCCCGCGACTACTCGGTCGCAATGCTTCGTTGCGTCGTCGATGGCGCGGCCAAGACGATCCCCCTGCTCGTCGGGGCTCCCGGTCCCGCCGCCGACGGGGACGAGGAGGGCGTCGGGGCTCTCTTCGAGACCGTGGAGTTCGTCGCGGTCCTGGACCTGAACGGGGACGGCCGGATGGAATTCGTCCTCAGGACGGCCTACTACGAGGGAGAGAGCTACCTCGTCTACGAATTCGACGGACGGGCCTGCCGGCTGGTGCTCACCCACGGCCAGGGTGCCTGACATCCCCTCCGATCGCGCCGCCGCGGTCGGCCCGCCGGCGTGGGTCGCCGGCCTTCTCCTTCTCGTCTTGGCGTCCCTTCCCTTCGCCGCCTCCTTCGTTCGCGACGAACTGCTCGTCGCCGAAAACGATTTCTACGTGCACTGCGCGATCCTGGCACGAACCGCCGAGCAGACGTTTTCAGGAACGTGGCCCCTCTGGAATCCCTACGAGTGCTGCGGGCAGCCGCTTGCCGCCTTTCCCTACGCTTGCGCCTTCTATCCACCGGCGCTCCTCTTCGGTCTCCTCTCCCCCGCGCACGCATCGTCGCTCTTCTACGCCTTCCACCTCCTTCTCGGCGGAACGGCCATCCTCCTGCTCGTTCGGGAATCGGGGGGATCACGCGGGGCCGCACTCCTGGCGGCGGTCGCCCTCATGCTGGGCGGATGGTATGTCAGTCGCCGTTTCTGCGGCGCGATGGAGCATTTTCGCTCAACACCCTATGTCCACCTCTTTCTCGCGGCGTTTCTGCGCAGTTGGCGGCTTGGCCGCCGCGGTCCGGACGCCGCCGCGACCGTGGCCTTCAGCCTCCTGCTCCTGCAAGGATGCGACATGGCCATCCTGCAGGCCTTCTACCTGGCTGTGGCCCTCGTCGCCTTTCATCCCCGACCCCCGGGCGCGGAGCGTTCGCGGGTACGGCAGGCCGGCGTCCTCGCGCTGGCGGTCGCGTGCGCCGTCGCTCTCTCCGCCGTGCAGGTCCTGCCCTTCGCGGAACTGCTGCTCGAATCCTCTCGCCTGAGCGCCGACAACCCGATGTTGGGTATCGAGAAAAGCCTGTCGCCCCATTACCTGCTCGGGCTCTTCGCACCCGATCTCTTCGGCAACCCTGTGACCGGGAGCGGATACTGGGGCAGCGTCCCATTCTCACACTTCTGGTTCTACGTCGGTGCTCTCCCCTTTCTTCTCTCCGTCGCGGGCCTCCGGCGGGCGGTTTCCTGCCGGCATGTCCTTTTCTGGACCACGGCAGGCGCGGTTTCCATCCTCATGGTCATGGGCGAGTTCACACCCTTCCACGGTATCACCTGCCGCCTCCTGCCTCTCGTCTCTCTCGTCAGGCTTCCTCAGAAATACATGCTGACCTTCTTCACGGCCTTCACGCTCATCGGCGCGGCGGGATTCGACTCCCTGATGTCCTCGGAAGACATGCGGCTCGCCCTGCTCCGGTGCGCCCGGGCCGCCGCGATCGTCTTCATCCTCCTCGTCCTCTTCCTCGGCTCGGAATCGGCGCGCGAGATACCCCTCTCCTATTTCCAACTGGGAAAAGTGCACCATTTTCTTCCGGCAAGAGCCGGGCTCGCCTGGAGCGCTCTCTTCTGCGCGCTCGCGGCGGCCGCGTTGCGCGTCTCGCTCGTTCGCTCCCGTCTCTTCCCCGTGCTCGCCCTCGTCCTCGTCATCGCCGATCTGCTTCCCGTCGCCCTGCGATTCAGCCAAACGAGGCCGACCGGAGATTACCTCGACACGAAGAAACCCCTGGTCGTGCTGCTGCGCGAGAGCCTCGGCCCCGGGGAGAGGATCGGGATCGCGGGGGGACAGGGATGGTGCGACCAGGATTACGCCCTTCAAGGCCTGCCGGCCATCACGTCGTACAATTCCCTCGTCTCGAAGCGCACGACGCTCTTCTTCAAGGCCGGCCGCGGCGATACCGCCCCCGACTTCCGGGGCGACATCCGCGACCTTCGCGTGACGCCCGGCGACACCCGGCTCGCGGCCCTCTCCGTCACGCGCCTCGTGGTCCACGGCGACGCACGCGAGAGTCGCACGCCGTCCGTGCCCGCCGGCACGGGCACCTTCGTCTCGACCCTGCCGCCCCCCCTGCCCTTCGCCTTCGAGATCCCCTTCTCCGGGGTGATCTCCGCCCGCGACGCGGGCGAGGCCCTGGGGATCCTGGGATCGCCCGGCTTCGATCCGGGCACCTCGGTCGTATGGGAGTCTCCCGTCGCTTTTCGTGAAGAAGACAGCGGAGCGATCCGGGCCGCGGCGTGGAAGCGGTTATCGCCCCGGAACATCGAGATTCTCGTCGAGAGAGACGAGGGGCTTCTCGTCGTCAACGAGTCTTACCACCCGGGGTGGCGGGCCCGCGTCGACGGCGCACCCGTCGCCGTTCAGCCCGCGAACTTGAATTTCTGCGGCATCCCGGTGCGAGGGCGAGGCCCGCATCGCGTCGAGCTTGAATACCTTCCGTCCTCGTTCGTCGCGGGCGCATGCCTATCCCTGGCCTCGTGGACGCTGGGGCTCGGCGCGGTGCTCCTCCAGGCCGCCCTGAAACGGCGGGCGCGATCGCGTTGACCCGGCCGCCACCCCCCGCTACTCTGCAACCGTAGGCCGGTCGGCCGGTCTCGAGGAGGATTGCATGCCCATCCCGAAGATCCTGCACATCATCCTGATGCTCTCCATGATCGGCGCATTCGTCGCGGCGGCCCTTCTCGCGACACGGCGGGCGGAGGGCTGGTTCGCGCGCCACCGCCTGCTCGCCTTCGCCGGCATCGTCGACGGGCTCCTCGGCGTTTCGGCGATGGCCTGGCTCAAGATCCAGAACGGCTATCCCCACTTCCAGTCCCCCCATTCCCTCGGCGGCCTCTCGACCCTCGTCCTCGCCCTCGTGACGATCATCCTCGGGCTCTCCGTTCCGCGCGGCGCCGGCACGGCCCACAAGTGGGCGGGGCGCCTCACGGTCACCACCGGGATCCTCGTCGCCGCCATCGAGGCCGCCGAACAGATTCTCGAATAGGGGCATGTCCGGCGGCCGGGTCCGGCCGCGTCGTCATTTTCGTTGATTCCCGGCTCGGAACCGCTATCGTTGAGGATCCTTTCGGGCGCCGCCGCGCGGCGTCCCGCGGGGTTCCCTTGACCCAAGGACAGAGGAGGAAACCATGTATCGGATCGCAGTCATTCCCGGCGACGGGACCGGAACGGAAGTCGTCAACGAGGGCCTGAAGGTCCTGGCCGCCCTGGCCGACCGCCTCAAGTTCCGCTACGAGACGATCAACTACGACCTCGGCGGCGAACGCTACATGAGGACCGGCGAGACCCTGCCCGACAGCGTCGTCGGGGAACTCAGGAAGGTCGACGCCATCTTTCTCGGCGCAATCGGTCACCCCGACGTCAAACCGGGGATCCTGGAGAAGGGCATCCTCCTCAAGGCTCGCTTCGAGCTCGACCAGTACATCAACCTCCGCCCGGTGCGCCTCTATCCCGGCGTCGAGACGCCGATCAAGGACAAGGGGCCGAAGGAGATCGATTACGTCGTCGTCCGCGAGAACTCGGGCGACATCTACACCGGCTCGGGCGGCCTCATGATGAAGGGCACGCCGCACGAGGTGGCGACGCAGACGAGCGTCTACACGCGGTTCCAGGTGGAGCGATGCCTGCGGTGGTCCTTCGATTACGCGCGCCGGAAGGGCAAGAAGGCCCGCGGCGTCGGGCCCGAGAACACGTTGGGCCTGGTGGGCAAGACGAACGTGCTCACCTTCGTCTACGACCTCTGGGAGCGCGCCTTCCACGAGATCGGCGCGAAGGACTACCCGGACATCCGCCGCGACTACTACCACGTCGACGCCTGCTGCATGTGGATGGTGAAGAGCCCGGAGTGGTTCGACGTGCTCGTGACCGGCAACCTCTTCGGCGACATCATCACCGACCTCGGCGCCATGACGCAGGGCGGCATGGGCATCGCCGCGGGAGGCAACATCAATCCCGAGGGCGTCTCGATGTTCGAGCCGATCGGCGGCTCCGCCCCGAAGTACACGGGCCAGAACGTCATCAACCCCCTCGCCGCCATCTGCGCCGCCGGCATGATGCTGGAGGAACTGGGCACGAAGAAGAAGGACCCGGT
>CAZWVM010000188.1:0-6650 GCA_964637705.1 uncultured bacterium | reverse complement strand
GTCCCGGCCGCGCCCGTCACCACCGTCACCGGGCTCTCCACCGCCTCCCGGATCGCCGCCTTCTGCTCCGCGCTGAAGCCGATCCCGATCCGCCGCTCGATCGCCTCCATCCGCCCGTCGAAGTCCGCGACGACGCGGCGCGGCAGGGCCGCCAGTTCCGCGATCCGGCGCGCCACCGCCTTCTCCGCCTCGTGGTACTCCGGCAGGTAGACCCGTTCCTCCTCGATGACCAGCCCGGGATCGGAGAGGATCGCGCCCTCGACGTAGGCGGAGGGCAGGTCGAGCAGCCTCACGGACTGTTTCAGAAGGTCCCGGAGAGAAAGGTAGGTGTGGCCGGTCTTCTTCAGGGTCGAGAGCATCACGAATCGCAGGGCCGCGGAGATGCGCTCGGCGTCGATCCGGTCCATCCCCGTGGCCAGCGCGATGACGTCGGCCTTCTTGAATCCGATGCCCTTGAAGTCCTGGATCAGGCGATACGGCCGGCGCTTCACCTTCTCCGCGGCCTCGCGGCCGTACTTGAGATAGATCCGCCCGGCCCACTTGGCGGAGAATCCGCAGAGCATCAGCTCCTTCACCGTCGAATCGATCCCGCGCGTGCTCGCGCGGATGCGGTCGAGGAGTTTCGGCGAGACGCCCTCGATCGAGAGCAGGCTTTCCGGCTCGCTTTCCAGCACCGCCAGCGTCTGCGCGCCGAAGCGTTCCACGATCCTCGCCGCGAGCGACTCGCCGATCCCGTCGAGCATCGCGATCATGAAGCGCGTCACCGCCGCGCGCGAGTACGGCAGGATCCGCTCGAATTCGTCGACCTGGAGGCACTCCCCGAAGCGGTCGTGGTTCGACCGCGTCGCGCGACCGTGAAAGGCGTCGCCGGAAACGAGCCCGGGCAGGAAACCGGCGAGGCGCACGGCGGACCCGCTCTCCCCTCCCGCTCCCTCCGGCTCCGCCTCCACCACCTTCCACCCCGTCTCCGGATTCTCGAAGATCACGCGCGTCACCCGCCCCGTGAACTCCTCATACGACAGCTCGCGGTCGATGACGAAGTCGAAGGAGATCTGGACCGGCTCAGTCATCGGCCACTCCCGTCATGTCCGGCGCGCACGCCTTGAAGGCGGGACAGCGGCGGCACGGCCTCCCGACGCACCGGGGATACTCGCGGTCCTCCCGGATCCGCGTCATCAGCGCGGCGAGCCGCTCGCGAACCTCCTCGCGGTAGGGCGTCTCGACCGAGACCTCGGACCCGTCGCGCAGGTAGATGAGCGTGAAGGTGAAGAGGCGGAAGCGGCGGCGGTAGAGGTGGTGCGCCGCCACGACGTAGGCCTGCATCTGGAGATCCTCGGCCAGTTCCGCCTCCGTCAGCGCGTGCGTTCCGCTCTTGTAGTCGATGACGTGGAGCCGCTCCTCGCCTCGCCGCGCCGGTTCCCCCCGCCCGCGCAAGAGGTCGATCCTGTCGATGCGGCCTTCCAGGGCCGCGACCGGTTCTCCCTCGATCATCACCCGGAACGGCTTCTCCAGGCCGAAGACCGCCTCGGGGTCGATCGGCTTCGAGGCGAAAGCGTTGAGCATCACGTCGGCCTCGGCGTAGGAGTGTTTCCCCTCGTCCGGCAGGCTCCGGTCGTCGGCGCGGCGCCGCCGGGCGATGGCGAAGAGAAGCTCGAGGTCGCGCGGCCGGCGCGCCTTTACCAGTTCCTTCAGGTACTCCTCGAGGACGGCATGCAGATAGTTGCCGAGCCGCGTCGCCGGTGTCGGAGGGTCGAAGACGCCCTCGCCGTAGGCATAGTAGTAGCGGCGGGGGCACGCGACGTAGAGCCGCATCTTGCTCGGGGAGACTCCCTTGACCTCGATCGTCTTCAACCGGCGGCGGTCGTCCTCGCTCCCCCGCGCAGCAGGATACCCGATTTTCGATTTGTGATCTCCGTTTTTCGATCTAGGATTGCCCCTGTCGCCGATGAAACGCCCGGTCTTCTACTCGCTCGTCGTCCTCTTCCTTCTCCTCTTCTCCGGCGTCGTCCTCCCGGCCTGGCTCATGCGCATCAACATGACGGCGGTGAGGATGGACGGGACGGCGCCCACGCCCGGGGACTTCGGGATGTCCTACGAGGCGCTGTCGCTCGCATCCATGGACGGGGTCATCATCAAGGCGTGGTACATCCCGGGCATCCCCGGGGCTCCCGCGGTCGTCATGGTCCACGGGAAGGACGCGTCCAAGACGGGGTTCGTGCACTTCGCGAGGGTCATCAACTCCATGGGATACCACGTGATCCTGCCGGACCTGAGGGGACACGGGGAGAGCGGTGACGGCCTCCTGACCTTCGGTCTCCAGGAGGCACGGGACGTGGAGGCGGCCGTCGAGGCTCTCGGGCGCCGGGCCGGCGTCGACACCGGCCGGATCGGCGTCTACGCCCAGTCGATGGGCTCGGCCGCCGCGATCCTCGCCCTCGGACGCGACCCGCGCTGCCGCGGATTCTTCATCGACTCGGGCTTCGACAACCTCGATCACCTCATCGCCGACGTCGGCACCTACACCTACGACCTGCCCCGATGGCTCGCGCTCAACTCGACGTGGCCCTACCGCCTCTTCACCGGGGTCCCGGCCTCCGAGGTCGATCCCTCCGGGATCCTCTCGCGGAGCGACCGGCCCCTCCTTCTCGTCCACGCCCGCGACGACCGCACGATCCCGTTCGTCCGGGCCCAGGCCCTCTATCGCTCCGCGGCGGGCCGCAAGAAACTCGTCGAGACGGCGGCGGGGCACACCGCCGCGTGGGGGGAGAATCCGAAACTTTACGAGAGGCTGCTGAAGAAGTTCTTCCGGGGCATCTTTGAATCGGAATCGTTCGACCCGGGCACGCTCGACCTGGAGAAACTCGCGACGGACACGGGCTGCGGCTGCTGACGATCGCCGGCTAGGGCAGGGAGGCCTCGAGATCCTCGAGCGCCCGCCGTGCATCGCGCGAACCGGGATCGATCGCCAGCGCCGCCTCGAGGGCGGCTCGGGCCCGGGCCGCCAGGCCCAGCCGGGCATAGCACACGCCGAGATAGAAGCGCGCGTCGAAATCCGCCGGGTCGGCGAGGGCGGCGATCTCATACTCGCGCGCGGCTTCTTCGACTCGCCCCAGCATGTACAGGGCTGTCGCCCGGTTGTAGCGGTGCGCGAAGCCGGTCGGATCGCGGTCGGCGAGAATCCCGTAGATCTCGAGAGCGCGCTCGAATCGTCCTTCCTCGAAGCTCGCGCGGCCGAGCGCGGCGAGACGCTCCTCCGACAGGGTCGAAAGCGGAACCGGCGCGGGATCGGGAGGCGGGGTGCGCGGCCAGGCGACGGCGGGTGCCGGCGGCAGTTCGGCACGGCGCGTCGGCAGGGCGGGCTCGAGGATCATGACGTCCCGCTCCGCCGGGCCCGAGGCGGGGGGAACCTCTCTCCGGGGCCGCGGCGGCTCGGTCCCCCGGAACTCGGCGAGCGGCAGGACGAAGGCAATCGCGTAGTCGTATCCGTTTCCGAAGCCGCCGGTCGCCGTGAACGAGCGACCGCCCGGGAAGCGATACTCGAAGAAGGCGGCGCCGCCGAAGAGCCTCCGGCTCTCGACCGGGGTGACCAGGGCCGACCCGGCGGCGTCGCGCGTCTCGATCTCCCCCGTCCAGCGCCGGTAGCGCGGGCCGACGCCGGCGCGCCATTCGACGCCGGACCTCGTCGCGAGCAGGGCGAGGTCCAGGCCGTCCATCTTCCAGCGATAGGGCGCCGGCTGCCCCGATTTCAAGGCCGTGTAACCGCCGCGCACCTCCATCCCCAGTCCCTCGAAGACCCGCGGCCACTGCACCCGCCCCGCCACGCCCCACGCGTCGTCCGGATCGGACTTCAGGTCGAGAGTCGCCGGCGGGAACCGCGTGACCGGCGCGCGAAGCTGCCCGAACCCCCCGAAGGCCGAGACGGCAAAGCGGTCCTCCTCGATGAAATGCAGGGCCGCGCCGTAACGGCGGATATGGGTGCGCAGGAGCCCGACGGATCCGCCGGACGTTCCGATGATGTCGAGATCGACCTGCTCGCCGCGGTATTCCGGACCGATCCCGAGAAACGATGCCGCCCCGGAGGGCAAGGCTGATGAGACGGCGAGCAGCGCGGCGCAGGCCGCGCGCCGCCATGGAGGGGCGCGGCGTGTCACGGGCCGATTATCTCCGGGAGATCTCCCGGAGGCTAGAGTTTCGTCTCAGCCACGCTCCTGCTGACGCTCGCGACCGACCTCTCGAACATCGTGCGCTCCGCCGCGTCGAGATCCACCTCGATCACGCGCTCGACGCCCCCCGCGCCGATCACGGCCGGCACGCCGATGAAGAGCCCCTTCACCCCGTACGCGCCGTCGCAATAGGCCGCGCAGGTCAGGACCCGCTTCTTGTCCCGGAGGTAGCTCTCGGCCATCATGATGGACGAGGCCGCGGGGGCGTAGAAGGCGGAACCCGTGCCGAGGAGCGAGACGATCTCGCCGCCGCCCTTGCGCGTCCGCTCGACGATCGCGTCGAGCATATCCTGCGGCAGGACGCGCTCGAGCGGGATGCCGGAGATGGAGGAGTAGCGAAGGAGAGGCACCATGTCGTCCCCGTGGCCGCCCAGGACCAGCGCGTTCACCTCGTTCGGCGCCACGCCCGCCGCCTCGCTGACGAAATGGCGGAAGCGCGCCGTGTCCAATACGCCCGCCATGCCGGCGACGCGGTTCGTGGGGAACCCCGTGCACTTCCACATCGCGTAGACCATCGAGTCGAGGGGGTTGGTGACCACGATGACGAAGGCGTCAGGCGCATGGGCCCTGATGCCCTCCGCCACCTTTCGGATCGCCTCGAGGTTGACGTTCAGGAGGTCGTCGCGGCTCATCCCCGGCTTGCGCGGTACGCCCGCCGTCACGATGCAGACGTCGGCGCCCTCGATGAGAGAGATCTCGTCCATGCCGCCGCCCCGGATGGAGACGCCGTGCCGCAGGACGGCGCGGGCCTGCATCAGGTCGAGCGCCTTGCCCTTCGCCACGCCCGGGAGGAGGTCGAGGAGAACCACGTCGCCGAGCTCCTTCTGTCCGGCCAACAGCGCCAGCGTCCCGCCGATCTGTCCCGCGCCGATCAGCGCGATCTTCCTGCGTGCCATGTCGGAGACCTCCTCAGTCCATGTTCCTGACGATCGCGGCGCCGAATTCCGAGCATTTCAGGAGCCTCGCGCCGTCCATCAGCCGCTCGAAGTCGTACGTCACCGTCTTCGCGCGGATGGCGCCGGCGATGCCGCGGATGATGAAGTCGGCCGCCTCGTTCCAGCCCATGAAGCGGAACATCATTTCGCCCGAGAGGATGACCGAGCCCGGATTCACCTGGTCCTTGCCCGCGTACTTGGGCGCGGTTCCATGCGTCGCCTCGAAGACCGCGTGCCCCGTCGCGTAGTTGATGTTGCCGCCCGGCGCGATCCCGATCCCGCCGACGCAAGCCGCGAGGGCGTCGGAGATGTAGTCGCCGTTCAGGTTCATCGTCGCGATCACGCTGTAGTCGGCCGGGCGCGTGAGGATCTGCTGGAGGAAGGCGTCGGCGATCACGTCCTTCACGACGATCCTCCGGCCTCCCGCCTCGATCACGTGCCAGGGCCCCCCGTCCAGGGGCGTCGCGCCGTAGTGCTTCACCGCCGTCTCGTAGCCCCAGCGGCAGAAGGCGCCCTCCGTGAACTTCATGATGTTGCCCTTGTGCACCAGGGTCACCGAGGGACGCCCCTCCCGGATCGCATACTCGATCGCCGCCTTGACCAGCCGCTCCGTCCCCTCGCGCGAAACCGGCTTGATGCCGAAGCCGGTCGAGGCGGGAAAACGCACCTTCGCGAAGCGCTTCTCGAAGTGCCGGGCGAGAAGATCCTTGAACCGGGCGCACTCCTCCGTCCCTTCCTCGAACTCGATGCCCGCGTAGATGTCCTCGGTGTTCTCCCGGAAGATCACCATGTCCGTCGCCGCCGGGTTCTTCACCGGCGACGGCACACCCTCGAACCAGCGCACCGGCCGAAGGCAGACGTACAGATCGAGTTCCTGTCGCAGCGCGACGTTCAGCGACCGGATGCCGCCCCCGACCGGGGTGGTCAACGGACCCTTGATGCCGACGAGGTAGGTGCGAAAGGCCTCAAGGGTCGCCTCCGGCAGCCACTCGCCCGTCTTGTCGAAGGCCTTCTGACCCGCGAGGACCTCGAGCCACTCCACGCCCCGCTTCCCGCCGTAGGCCTTCTCGACCGCCGCGTCGAAGACCGCGCGGCTCGCGCGCCAGATATCCGGGCCCGTCCCGTCTCCCTCGATGAAAGGCAGCACGGGGTGATCCGGAACTTTCAGACGGCCGTTCTCGAGAACGATGCGTTCGGACATGAATGACTCCTCGCGTGAAATGGAGCCACGACTCTAGCGGCGGGGCCGCCAATTCTCAACGAGAATCAGTACTGAATCGATCCTTCTCGTGAAGGCGGTAACGAACGCGCGCCCGCCGCCGTGTCCGGCGGCGCGGAAAGCAGGCGGCCGGCGGGCCGCGATGCTCAGCCGCGGTTCAGGTGGTGGAAGATCGCCGCGTTCTCCATGCCGTTGGCGAGGAGCCCCGAGAAGATTCTCAGGATCGTCTGGTCCTTCTTCAGGAACGGGCGGCCGTTGAGCTTGTTCTTGACG
>CAZWVM010000187.1:0-6792 GCA_964637705.1 uncultured bacterium | reverse complement strand
TGAAGCTCTTCCCCAAGGGCCTCATCCACGCCGAGAACATCGGCGGCGAGATCGAGAAGCTCTCGAACAAGCGGACCTGGATCGGTTGCTTCGTCTGGCGCGCGATCGAACTGGAGTCGTGCATCGGCCGGATCGTGGCGATCGACTTCAAGGGCAAGTGACGTTCTCGGAAATCACGACCCCGTCCGGCCGGCGCCGGGCGGGGTTTTCGCTTTCAGCGCGAGTCATGACCGGGATGGACAACCGCGCATGAAACGCCTCTTCACCCCGATCGCTCACGGCGCGATCGCCCTCCTGCTGCTCCTGGCCGGTGCCGCCTGCGGCTCCGACCCCGGCATCGAGCGCCGCGAGATCGTCGTCGTCGGCGGAGGCATCGCCGGGCTCTCCTCGGCCTGGTTTCTCCGCGACCGGGACGTGCTCGTCCTGGAGAAGGAACCGCGGGCCGGCGGTCGGGCCGTCTCCGGGCGTTACCGGGACTTCCGGTATGCCCGGGGCGCGGAGTATCTCGGCGAACCGGTGAGCGCTCTCGAGCGGATCATCGCGGACCTCGGGATCACGCCGGTCGAGATCCCCTACCCGGGAGATGCCCGCTTCCGCGACGGCACGATCTACTTCGGCGACGGCGGCGTCGCGCTCATGCACATCGAGCGCTCGAGCGTCGAGGAATACAACCGGTTCGGGGCGACCCTGCAGGAGGCCGTGAAGGGCTACCGCGACGTGCCCTACTTCGAGAAGACGGGCGAGGCCGCCCGGCTCGACGGGATGACCGCGCGGCAGTACCTCGTGGAGAAGGGTTTCGGCGGGATCTACCAGGAAGCCACGAACGTCGCCTGCCGCGGGCTCTTCGGCGCCTCGATCGACGAGATCTCGGCCCACGGCTTTCTCCCCGAGATCGCCTTCGACTTTCTCGAGGCCGAGCCGGTCGATGACGCCGGGAACCTGAGCGCGGAGCCCGACCCGGAGGATGCGGAGGAAGGAACCGGCACCTACACCTTTCCCGGCGGGCTCGCGGAACTGACCGACTCCCTCGCCGAGCGGCTCGGCGAACGAATCCGGCTCAACGCGACCGTCGTGGAGGTGACCTCGCAGGGCCGCTGGAAGCGCGTGGCGTACCGCGACTCCTCCGGCGAGACGAGGATCGTCGAGGCCCTTGTCGTCATCCTGGCCGTGCCCGCGCCGATCGCCCTGCGACTCGCTCCGACTCTCATCGAGGGGGAACGTCGGACGATCATGGAGAGCATCCCCTATTCCTCCTATGCCACCCTCGCGCTCTTCACCGACCGTCCCGTCTTCGACCGCGCCTTCGACCTGGGCGTGCCGGACGGCCTCTTCTTCACGGACATCTACGACGGGACCTGGGTCGAGAAGCACTGCCGTCCCGGGCTGGTCGAGGGCAAGGGCTGCGTTCTCTCGCTCTACATCGCCCCGCGAAGCCACCTCGACAGGTCGCTCGACACGATGCCCGAGGCCGAGATCCTCGAGCGCGCGATCGCTGACGCCGAGACGATCTTCCCCGGGATCGGCCGCCGGGTCGTCGGGCACGATCTCCAGCGCTTCCCCCACGCCTACCCGGTCATGACGCCCGGCGCATATGCCCGGCTCGACCGGCTGGCCCGGGTCAATTCCGGCACCGTCCTCCTCGCGGGCGACTACACCCTGTATCCGACCTTCGAGCACGCGGCGATCTCGGGATACTATGCGGCGCTCAAGGCCGAGCGCGCGGTCCGATTCCCGCTGGCGTGGCTCTTCGACTAGCGGCCCGTCCCGCAGGGAGATGCTCATGATCGTCAGGTTCCTCAAGGCAGGTCTCCCCGTCCTGGTCCTCCTGAAGGGATTTGTCCTCCTCAACATCCTGCTCTTTCCCCTGACGCTCCTCCTGACTCTCTTCATCGGGATCATGGCGGGAGCCGCGCCGAACGCCGACCCGGTCCAGGCCTTCGCAATGGTCATCCTGATGATCTACGTCATGCCGGCCGGGATCTTCGCGGGGCACCTCGTCGTCGCCAAGATCGTCGACACGATTCTTTTTCTCGTGCCGCCGCTCGAGGCGCGGAGCTCGTGGGTCGGCCTGGTCTCCGGGAGCGTGCTCTTCGTCATCCTCGGCAACATCTTCGTCGACAACCTCTACCAGTGGAGCCGGGGCGACTTCACGCTCTCAGTCATGGCTCTCCTCTTCGACCTCGTCGGGCTGGCCGCGGTCGCCGGCACCGGGATGATTCCGATCGGATGGATCGACCGGCGGATTCGGCCGAAGAGCGCGGCGGCAGGGCCGTCCGCGGCGGAAAGCTAGCGGGACTCGAACGGCGCCCGCGGGCCGGAACGGCGACGGGAACGGCCGGGTCGCTTCCCGCTTTCGCGTTCGATCAGCGCCCGTTTCAGCTTCCGGCCTCCGCCGTATTCACCGAGATCGCCGTCGCCCCGGACGACCCGGTGGCAGGGCACCAGCACCGCGATCGGGTTGGTGGCCATGGCGGTGCCGACCGCACGCGCCGCGCCGGGATATCCCGCGCGCCGGGCGAGTTCGCCGTAGCTGATCACTTCGCCCGGACGGGTCGCAAGGAGCGCGCGCCAGACCTTCACCTGGAACTCCGTGCCCTCGAGCGCGAGCTTCGGGCGGCGGCGGCCGGGCCGAAGGTCGAAGGCCGCCCTCACGATCCGCGCCGCGCGCCGGTCGTCGCGCCGGAGGATCCTCCCCGGTCGCTCTCGCTTCAGCCGCGCGATCTCGCGGCGGCCTCCGGGCGAGGAGACGAACGAGAATCGGAGAATCCCCGCGTCGCTCCACGCCGCGAGGCACCGCCCGAGCGGAGAACGGGCGAGCCCGTAGGCGATGCGCTTCACTTCGATTCGAGCGTCCTCAGTTCCTCGGAGGAGGAGACCGTAACCTCGAGGTCCTTGAGCAGTCCGTCGTGGATGGAATAGATCCACCCATGGAGCGCCAGGGGGGCACCGCGCCGCCACGCGTCGCGCACGATCGTCGTTCGACCGACGTTGATCACCTGCTCGACGACGTTCAGCTCGCACAGCCGGTCCACGCGCAGGCCCGGATCCTCGAGACCCGCGAGCGCGGTTTCGCGCTTGTGGAAGACGTCGCGGACGTGACCGAGCCAGTTGTCGACGAGTCCGTGCGGGCACGACTCGACGGCCGCGCGGACGCCGCCGCATCCGTAGTGGCCGCAGACGATGACGTGTTTCACCTGGAGCACCTCGACGGCGTATTGGATCGTCGAGAGGCAATTCATGTCGGAATGCACCACGAGGTTGGCGACGTTCCGGTGGACGAAGAGCTCGCCGGGGCGGAGCCCCACGATCTCGTTGGCCGGGACGCGGCTGTCGGAGCAACCGATCCAGAGGTATTCCGGCGCCTGCTGGCGCGCCAGGCGTTCGAAGAAGGCCGGATCCTCGCGCGTGATGCCCGAGGCCCAGAGCCGGTTCTTCTCGAACAGGTGCGGCAACGTCTTCATCTCGTTCCTTTCCCCGCGCGGGATCGACGCGGCACAGGGCGCGGTGCCGGCGTCACGACCCGCTCCCGCCGCCCAGGCGCTGTTCCAGCCCGATGAGATCGGGAACTATCATACACGAGTCGGGGCAGAGGGAGAGATCCGTCATCGCGGTCGGGACGACGCAGCAACTCAGGCCCGCGTCCACCGCCGCGCGGGCGCCCCGCGGCGAGTCCTCGACGGCGAGGCAGTCCCCGGGCGGGAGCTCCAGTCGCTCGAGCGCGAGGAGGTAGCAGGAGGGATCGGGCTTGGGGCGCGGGACGTCGTCGGCCGAGACGACGAACTCGAAGAGGCGGGCGAGCCCGCTCGCGGCGTGAACCCTGTCGAAATGGGCGCGCTCCGCGCCGGTGACCACGGCGATCCTGAAGCGCCGCTTCAACCGCTCGAGGGACTCCCTGACGCCGGGAAAGGGCTCGACGCCACCGCCGACCGCCGACCAGAAGCGCCGGTCGCGATCCTCGAGAGCCGAATCGATCGCACCGGGCGCCATGCCGAGGAGACGGGCGATCTCGCGGGAGCGCCGTCCCTCGGCGAGAAACCACCTCGCCCACGACTCGTGAGGAATCGTGACGCCGGCTGCGGCGAAGGCCGCCGCGGTCGCCTCGAAGAAGAGCCGCTCGGTGTCGACGAGCAGGCCGTCGCTGTCGAAGAGGATCGCGCGTGGTCGAGGGAATCCCCTCGTCACCGCGGCATCAGCGCGAAGACGCCCCAGCCCAGGTATTCGCGCGTGAAAGCGGCGTGTCGATAGGGCGCGGAGGTCAGCTTGGCCCGAACCTCCCCGGCCATCTCGTCGCCGGGATTGGCTTCAAGCCAACGGCGCATGGTGAGCCACTGGGCCGCCTCGTATCGGTCCCAGCTGTCCGGGTCGGCCAGGACCATTTCGACGACGTCGTAACCCAGTCGGCCGAAAGACGCGAGAAGCTCGGGAAGCACGAGGAAGTCGGCGATCGAGCCGCCATCGCACTCCCGGGCCACCTCTTCCGTCGGCGGCAACCGGCGCCAGTAGGGTTCGCCGACGAGGATGATCCCGCCGGGGCGCAGGCTCCGCGCCAGGAGCGCGATCGTGCCGGCGACGCCTCCGCCGATCCAGGTGGCGCCGATGCAGGCCGCCACGCCGACCTTCTCATCAGAAACGTAACCGGCGGCGTCGGCATGGATGAACGCGACGCGGTCGGCGACGCCGAGTTCTTCGGCGCGGAGCTTCGCCTGCCCGGTGAAGAGCCGGCTGAGGTCGACGCCGGTGCCGACGATGCCGTGATCGCGGGCCCAGGTGCAGAGCAGTTCCCCGGAACCGCTGCCGAGATCGAGCACGCGGGTTCCCGATTCGAGCCTCAGGGCGGCGCCGAGCGTGGCGAGCTTTTCGGGCGTGAACGGGTTATGGATGCGGTGAGCGCTTTCGGCGATCGTGAAGATTCGTGGAATGTCCAATGCTGTCCAGCTCCTTCCGGGTGCGAACGATTCAGCCGCGGCCGAACACCGCCAGCCCGGGAGGCATTCTACTCCCCCGCCGGTTGGATTCAACGCACCCCTCCGGATCGGGGTCGCTGAACGTCACGCGATCGCTTCCATCAACGGGCGGCGGTACGCCGCACCGTTCAGTGGGTTGTTATGTGACTCCCTTGTCCACCCTGATTCTCGTAAGCAGCTCGTCCTGATCTCCGGTCCACTCTGGCAGATCAGGCCATGCGTCCAGATCGTCCCCGACAAAACGTGGCAACAGGTGAACGTGGAAATGTGGCACGGATTGCTGAGCCGCCTTGCTGCTTGCATGGAGCATGTTGATGCCATCGGCATCAAGCCGCCTCTTGATGTGGCCGGCAAGGAATTGCGCTGCGTGCATGAGGGCGGAGAGTTTTCTGCTGGGGATGTCGAAAAGATCCGCACTGTGACAAATCGGGGCGACCACCGTGTGGCCCTTGGCGTTGAGTTCTCGAGGGAGAAAGGCGATGGCGTGCTCAGATCGGTAGACTATTCTCGCCGGTGTTGCCCCGGCGATGATCTGGCAGAAGACGCAATCGGTCATATTCATTCTCCGCACATAACGGCGTCGCGGATCAGCCGAGACCGCAGGCCCCTTCTCATCTCTTCACGCCGCCCATATGCCGATGGCGACCTGAACCGCCAGGAACAACAGCAGAAGGTAGAGACTTGCGCAAAGAGGCTTTCTTCGTTCAACATCTCGAACGGATGCCACGATGAGGGCCGCGATCGATAATACGCCGCTCGCCACAATGACCGGAAACGAGACAAAGAGAACGCCGTACATGACCCAGTTTTCTGAATACGCGCTTTCGAGCCACGCCCAGCCGACGAAGAACGCCGACAGGAAGGAGGAGAGCCATAGCAGAGTTGAAAGCGCCGCAAGGGCACTTCGGCTCCTATTCCGCCCGCCCCACAGAAGGAGGGCCGCTGAAATCGTCATGAATACGACCGCGACCGGGATCAGCATGGATGTCCCTGGCGCCCGGCCTTACTGCGGCCTGACGGACTCGCGGATGCAGCCGCGGCTCCGTTCAGGATTGCCGAGCGTGCGAGGCATATCCTGCGACGGCGCGTTGGGCCCGCCTCATCCACTCGATCCTTGTGATTTCGTATCTGGTGCGCGTTTCCGATCTTTTGACGCACTTGAACCCGCACTTCATCATCACTCCTTCGGATCCTGGGTTCGCCAACGAACAGGATGCCCCAAGACGATCAAGCGGGAGTGTCTGAAAAGCGTATGTCACCAGCATCTCCGCGGCTTCTGTGGCGTATCCCTCTCTCCAGTACGGCTTGCGGATGAACCATCCGCAGTCGCCTGTAGACGGCGCAGTGATGGTGAAACCGACGTCGCCGACCACCTCTGCATCCCGAACACGGACGACGGCAAAGAAGTGTCGGATGCGAGGAACCGCAGTCTGCTGTGCAATCGCGTCCAGTAGATCGGCTTGGCTTTCTGCGCGAGTCTTGGGCAACCAGGCAACGTGACGCGCAACATCGGGGTCAGACTGCCACGCGGCAAACGCATCAAGGTCTTCCATCGCCCATTCTCTGATCTGGACTTTGCCTGCCATGTTTTTGGCCCAACGGCGCCGCGGATCAGCCGAGGCCGCCGCGCCGGGCTTGCCCGACGAGGCGGTCGACGGCTGCATCCGCTTGTTCCAGGGAGCGAAGCGACCCAGAACGAGCGGAGGGAAATCCCAGGGCGCTCAGTTTGCGTGATGCGTCCGTCGCATGCATGACAGGCATTCTACACCCCCGCCGGTTGGATTCAACGCACCCCTCCGGATCGGGGTCGCTGAGCATCACGCGAACG
>CAZWVM010000186.1:0-6931 GCA_964637705.1 uncultured bacterium | reverse complement strand
TTCTCGCCGATGCCCGTGACCCCGGGCACGTTGTCGGAGGCGTCGCCCATCAGGGCGAGGAGATCGGGTATCGTCCACGGCGGCACGCCGTACTTCTCCGTCACCCCCGCGACGTCCAGCTCCCTTTCGGCGTCCAGTTCCCGCGCCGGCGCGAGGAGTCTCACCCGCCCGGCCGCCTCGCTCCCGTCGCGGACGAGCGAGGCCAGGTCCTTGTCCCCCGAGAGGATCTCGACGTCGTGCCCGGCCGCGGAGGCCTTATCCGCCAGGGTGGCGATCACGTCGTCCGCCTCGACCCCCTGCCGGATGATCGACGCCAGGCCGAGCGCCGGCACGAGATCCTTGAGCATCTTGATTTGCGCGTAGAGATCCTCGGGCATCGGGGAGCGGTTCGCCTTGTAGTCGGAGGAGATCTCCTTGCGGAAGGAGGGGCCGGGGCCGTCGAAGACGACGGCGAGCGAGTCGGGAACGCGGTCGCGCAGGACCTGCACGAGCTTTTTCAGGAATCCGAAGATCGCGTTGGTCGGCGTGCCGTCGGGCGCCGAGAGGTTGCGGATGGCGAAGTAGGCGCGGTAGAGGAGGGCGTTGCCGTCGATGATGAAGAGGACGGGGCGCCCGCTCTTCACGCCGCCCCCACAAAGAAAGCCCGCCGACGGGATGGCCCGGCGGCGGGCTTCGGGTCGCTGCTCGTGGAGACCGGGATCACTCCCCGTCGTCGCCGATGCACTCGACCGGGCACTGGGCCTTCGCGTCTTCGCACTGCTTCAACTCGTCGTCGTTCTCGGGCTGCTTGTAGATGACGTCATGGTCGCCCGCCTCGGATTCGCGGAAATTGTTCGGGGCCAGCTGCACGCAGAGGCTGCAGAGGATGCAGCTCTTGTCCACGTACCAGGCGCCCGCCGCGTTGTCTTCCCAACGCTCGTCCTTGTTAGCCATTCTTCCGGATACCTCCATCGGTGATTTTCAGGAACGCAGAGTCTACATCCGCCCGGCGGGGAGATAAAGGCGAAAGAGAGAGGGGAAGATCCCCGTCGCGCCCCGTTCCGCTCATTGACACCTTTTGACTTTCGCCCACGGGGCGATAGACTTTTCCGCGCCATGAAGCGATCCGTCGTCCTTGTCTGCGCCCTGCTCCTCCTCGCCCTCTCCGTTCCCGCCGAGGGTCCTCTCGTCTACCATCTCTCGATCGAGGGCGTCATCAACCCGATCAAGGCGCGCTACGTCGAGAATTCCTTCGCGCAGGCCCGCGACGCGGGAGCCTCGATGATCGTCGTCTCGATCAACACGCCCGGGGGGCTCGTGGACTCGATGGAGAAGATCGTCGGCACGATGGTCAACTCCCCCGTGCCGGTCGTCACGTTCGTCGAACCGCAGGCCGCCTCGGCCATCTCCGCCGGAACCTTCATCGTGCTGGCCGGCGACGTGGCGGCGATGACGCCGGGCACCACCATCGGCGCGGCGCACCCCGTGGGCGGGCAGGGCGAGAAGATCGAGGGCCCCATGGAGGACAAGGTCGTCAACTCCCTCGTCTCGATGGCCCGCACGCTCGCCGAGCGCCGCAAGCGGAACACGGCCTTCGCGGAGGAGTCGATCAAGTCCTCGATCAACCTCACCGCGGAGCAGGCGAAGGAGACGGGGGCGATCGAGATCCTGGCGAAGGACCTCCCGGACCTGCTTCGACAGCTTGATGGGTATTACGTGAACCACGAGAACCGGAACGATACGCTCGTCACGGCCGGGTACCGGCTCGAGGAACTGCCGCTTTCGCGGGCGGAGAGCTTCCTCGACGCGATCGCCAACCCGACGGTGGCGTACCTGCTCATGTCGCTGGGCGTGATGGGACTCGTCTACGAGTTCGCCTCGCCGGGGCTCGGCCTGGGCGCCGTGGCCGGCTCGATCTGCCTTCTGCTCGGCCTGCTTTCGCTCTCGGCCCTGCCGATCCATATCGGGGGGATCCTCCTGCTCCTCCTGGGGCTCGTGATGCTTGTCCTGGAGTTCAAGATCCAGACGCACGGGATTCTCACCACGGGCGGGATCGTGGCTCTCGTCCTCGGCGGTTTCATCATGGTGGATGCGGGCAGCTACTACGGCGCGGTCCAGGAGGTGAAGTTCGGCGTGGTTCTGCCCCTGGTTCTCGGCCTCGCCGCGATCACGGCCTTCGTCGCGACGCTCACGCTGAAGGCCCTGAAGAGCCCGCCGCGGATGGGGCGCGAGGGCCTGGCCGGGGCGACGGGCGTGGTGAAGAAAAACCTCGCGCCGGTCGGCATGGTCTTCGTCGACGGGGCGTTGTGGGAGGCGGAGAGCGGCGACGGGACCCTGGCCGAGGGCACGCGGGTGACGGTGGAGTCGCTCAAGGGCCGACGGCTCGTGGTTCGCCGCGCGGTCGATACGACGGAAACGAAGGGCTGAAGAGGGAGGCTGTCATGGGCGCTGTCATGGGACTGGGTGTCATGGGCTTCATCACGCTGGGGTTTCTCCTCGTCGTGGTGCTCTCCATGTCGGTGAGGATCATCAACGAGTATGAACGCGGCGTCATCTTCCGCCTCGGGCGCATCGCGGCCACGAAATCGGCCGGTCTGCAGTTCATCATTCCCTTCGTGGACCGCATGCTCAGGGTCGACCTGCGGACCGTGACCCTGGACGTGCCGGCGCAGGAGGTCATCACCAAGGACAACGTCACGATCCGCGTGAACGCGGTCGTCTACTTCAACGTGATGGACCCGGTCGCCGCCGTGATCAAGGTGGCCAACCATTTCATCGCGACCTCGCTCTTCGCCCAGACGACCTTGCGCAATGTCCTGGGCCAGCACGAGCTCGACGAGATCCTCGCCGAGCGCGACAAGATCTCCCAGGCCCTGCAGAAGATCATCGACGAGCAGACCGACGCCTGGGGCGTCAAGGTTTCGGTGGTCGAGATCAAGGACATCGAGCTTCCGGAGGAGATGAGGCGTGTCATGTCGCGGCAGGCCGAGGCGGAGCGCGAGAAGCGCGCCAAGATTATCGGCGCCGAGGGTGAATTCCAGGCCTCCCAGCGCCTGGCCGACGCGGCGCGCGTCATCGAGCAGACCCAGTCGGCTCTCCAGCTCCGCTACCTCCAGACCCTCGTCGAGATATCCGCCGGCAAGACCTCGACCATCGTCTTCCCCGTCCCGGTCGACATGCTCAAGGGGCTGATGCAGACGAAGTAATCGCGGAAACCGGGAAGGGCCGGAGGGGTCATGGCGCAGGATTGTCGGAGGGTCCTCGAAACGAGCGCGGACGGCGTCCTGATCGCCGACGTCGAGACCCTCGCCCTCGTCTTCGCCAACCCGGCCGTCGGCCGGTTGCTCGGCCGCGATCCCGAGGAACTGTTGCGCCTCACGGTGCGCGACATCCATCCGCCGGACCAACTCGAATTCGTTCTGGGCGAGTTCCGCGCGCAGGCGAACGGGGAAAAGTCGGTGGCGCTCGACATCCCGTGCCTCCGCAAGGACGGGTCGGTCGTCTTCGCCGACGTCAGCACCTCCGCGATGATGCTGGACGGCCGCCTCTGCGCGGTCGGATTCTTCCGCGACGCGACGGAGCGGCGACGCACCGAGACGTCGTTGCGCGAGAGCCGGCGGAAGTACCAGGCGCTCGTCGAGACGACGCGGACGGGCTACGTGATTCTCGACGAGACGGGGATCGTCCTCGACGCCAACGACGAATACGTCCACCTGACCGGCCGCCGCTCGCTCGGGGAGGTCCTCGGAAAGTCCGTCACGGAATGGACCGCGCCCGGGGACCGCGAGCGCAACGCGACCGAGGTGAGGAAATGCCTCGAGACCGGGGCGGTGAACGATCTCGAGGTGGACTACGTCGCCCCGGACGGGCGCGTGACGCCGGTCGAGATCAACGCGACGGCGCTGGAGATCGACGGCCACGTCCAGATTCTCTCCCTCGTCCGCGACATCACCGACCGTCGCCGCTCGCAGGAATCCCAGCTCAGGGAACTTCAGCGCAAGATCGAGTTCATCCTCGGCGCCACCGGCACCGGACTCGACATCATCGACGCCGACTACAACCTGCGCTACGTGAACGAGGGATGGGCCCGGATCTACGGCGACTACCGCGGCCGGAAGTGCCACGAGTACTTCATGGGAGCCCGGGAGGTGTGCCCGGGGTGCGCCGTCGAGAGGGCTTTCCGGGAGAAGAAACCCGTGGTGAGCGAGGAGGTTCTCCTCAGGGAGGGGAACCGGTACGTTCAGGTCACGAGCATTCCCTTCCAGGACGACAACGGCGAGTGGCTCGTCGCCGAGGTCAACGTCGACATCTCCGAGCGGAAAAAGGCCGAGGCGGCTCTCAAGGAGAGCGAGGCGAGCCTGCGGATCATGAGCCGCTCCGTTCTCGACGCCATCATCGAGATGGACGAGAACGGCCACATCGTCTTCTGGAATCCCGGCGCGGAGAGGATCTTCGGATTCACCGAGCCGGAGGCGCTGGGACGTGACGTTCACGAGGTAATGTGCCCGCCCCAGTACCGCGAAAAGTACCTGCACGGTGTCGAACATTTCCTCTCGTCGGGCGAGGGCCCCGTCATCGGCCGATTGCTCGAGCTGACGGCCTTGAAGAAGGACGGCACCGAGTTCCCCATCGAGATCTCGGTCTCGGCCCTGCGCCGGGGCGATGCCTGGCACGCGGCCGCCGTCGTGCGCGATATCTCCGAGCGCAAGCGCGCGGAGGGGCTCCTGAAGGAGAGCGAGGAGCGGTACCGGACCCTCGTCGAGAACCTTTCCGTCGGCGTCTACCGCAACACCCCCGGCCCCCGGGGCCGGTTCCTCTTCATGAACACCGCGCATGCCCGGATGTTCGGCTACGACTCGGTCGAGGAACTCATGGATCAATCCGTGATCGCGCATTACCGGGATCCCGAGGACCGCAGGGATTTCCTCGAGGCCATCCGCCGCGACGGGTTCACGCGTGGCTACGAGGTGAATCTCAAGAAGCGCGACGGCACGCCCATCGTCGGCGCCGTCTCGGCCCGTCCTCATTACGATGCGAACGGCGAGATCGACTGGTTCGACGGTGTGATCGAGGACGTGACCGAGCGGAAGGCGATGGAGCGCCGCCTGTCCGAGACCCTGCGCTTCACGGAGTCCCTCATCGAGACCGTCCCGGTCCCGATCTTCCACAAGGACGCCCAAGGGCGCTACACCGGCTGCAACCGGGCTTTCGAGGAGTTCCTCGGCCGATCGCGCGAATCAATCGTCGGGCGGGGGGTAGACGACATGGCGCCCCCTGAGATCGCAGACACCTATGCTGCGAAGGACCGCGAGCTTCTCGAGAGCGGCGGTTCCCAGGTCTACGAGTGGAAGGTGAAGCGGCCGGACGGGACCGAGCGCGAGGTCGTCTTCCACAAGGCCGTCTACGCCGACGCGGCCGGCAGGACGGCCGGCATCATCGGCGCGATCCTCGACGTGACCGACCTGAAGCGGGCGGAGGAGGACCGGTTGCGCGCCCTCGTCCAGCACGCCTACGACGTGATCCTCGTCATGGACGGAGCCGGGACGATCGAATACGAGAGCCCGGCGGCCGAGCGGATCCTGGGCCACGGGCCCGAGGAATATCTCGGCGCCTGCATCATGAATTTCGTTCACGAGGATGACCGGCCGTCGACGCTTGCGGCCATGCGCCGGGCCGTCGAACGAAAGGGCGAACAGCAACGCCTCACGATCCGCATCCGCCACAAGAACGGCTCGTGGGTCTACGTGGAGGCGGTCGGGGTCGACATCGCCGAACCCGACGATCCGCCGCGCCTCGTCGTCAACTACCGCGACGTCACCGAGCGCCAGCACACGGAACGGGCCCTGAAGGAGAGCGAGGCAAGGCTGAGGATCCTCGCGGAGAACACCCGCGACGTGATCTGGGCCTGTGGGCTCGACATGCGGTTCACCTACATGAGCCCCTCCGTCGAGGCGCTCCTCGGGCACACCCCCGAGGAGTGCATCCGCATTGCGCCGGAGGGAACCTTTCCCCCGGAGAACCTGGCGATGGTCTCGGGCATCCTGCGCGAGGAACTGGAGCGGGAGGCCCGGGCACCCGGGACCGGCGGCGCACGCACCTTCGTCGTCGAGCAGATCCATCGCGACGGGCGACGCGTCCCGACGGAGGTGGTCACGTCGTTCCTGAGGGACGAGTCGGGGCGCGTCGTCGGCGTCATGGGCGTCACGCGCGACATCACGGACCGCCTGAAGGCGGAGAAGGCGCTGCGGGATTCCGAGGCGCGGTTCCGCTCCATCGTCGAGAACTCCCAGGACCTCATCATGCTGACCCGCCCCGACGGGATCGTGGAATACCTGAGCCCGGCCTGCGAGCGCGTGATCGGGCATCGACCCGAAGACCTGACGGGGCGCAGGCCGGTGTTCGTCCATCCCGAGGACCAGGAGAGGGTCGGAAGGGCGCAGATGACCCTCAAGGACGGCGCGAGGATCGAGAACATCGAGTACCGGTTCATCGGCGCGGACGGCGGAACGCGCTGGCTCTCCCATTCGGCCGCGCCGCTCATGGAGGACGGTCGCGTGGCGCTGGTCGTCTCAGTCGTCTCCAACGTCACGGAGAGAAGGGAGGCCGAGGAGGCGCTGAGGAGCAGCGAGGAGCGGTTCCGCAACATCGTCCAGGCCGCGCCGATGGGCATCCACCTCTACGAACTCAAGGAGGACGGCCGCCTGGTCTTCCTCGGCGCCAATCCCGCCGCCGACCAGATCCTCTGCATCGCCCACGCCCGCATGGAGGGGCTTGTCATCGAGGAGGCCTTCCCGGCGCTCGCGGGCACCGAGGTGCCCGAGATCTACTCGCGCATCTGCCGTGAGGGCATCGAGTGGCATGCCGAGCCGGTCGACTACCACGACGAGCGCGTGAGCGGGTTCTTCTCCGTGCACGCCTTCCAGACCGCGCCCGGCCGCATGGCGGCGATGTT
>CAZWVM010000185.1:0-6987 GCA_964637705.1 uncultured bacterium | reverse complement strand
GGAGTGTCACCCTATTCTCGTGAATTCTCGGTCTCAACAACTGGCGGATAGGACACCGATTCACGCGCCGCGTCACCGTCCGTCACGATCCCGGCTTCCGGGTCCGACACTCAATATGCCTTCGAATTAATCGTCTCGGATCGCATCCACAACAGCGCTCCCGCCCCGGTCGCCCTTGTCATGGGGGCCGCCAGCCAGCCGCCGACCGCGACAGTGCAGACGCGATACCTCTACGGGATCGTGGGGGAGACCGTGACGCTGCGCGGAACGGGGACGGACCCGGAAAACGGACCGCTGACATACACCTGGCGCGTCAACACCGGGGACAGCGTCTCGGCCCTCTCCCTCAACGATTCCGTCGTGCAGGTGTCCGCGGCCTCGGCGGGGCGCCGTGTCGTCGTCTTCACGGTCTACGACTCGGGATACCTGAGTGCGCGTGACACGGCCGTCGTCTTCTTCGCCGACACGATCCCGTCGCTCACGGCCGCCGGCAGCTCCGCGCTCATCTCGACGCCTCTCTCGCTCGACACCTCGGCTGCGCTCTTCAACATCGCGGGCGCGAACGAGGTCACGGCGCGCTGCATCCTTCAGAGCGGAGGGGAGACCGCCGAGGTCACGGTCGTCGTCGATCTCGCCTCCGGCTACGAGAATTCCCGGCTCGTCATCGCGCGCGTCGATTCGAGCACCATGCGCCGCGGCACCGACAACCTCCTCTACTTCGACTCCTTCGCCCGCTTCCTCGTCGAATTGCATCTCATATCGCCCGCCGGGGCCTCCATCGGGTCGCAGAGCGGCGTCTTCGACCGGATCGAGCTCCGCGTGGATCCACGGACGGCCTCCATCGGGTCGGATCTCCTCGCCCGCCTCGGCTTCTTCACGTTCGACGAGGCCAGCGGGAAGTGGGTGGCGCTCACGGGCGGAACCTCCGAGGGTTCCGGGGATCGCACCCGCTTCCGTCAGACACTCAGCCACTTCTCCTTCTACACCCTGGCCGTCCCCGTGGCGGCGGCTGCGACGCTCGGCAACTTCACCGTCTACCCGAATCCCTGGGTGCCGGGCGACGGGAACCCGCTGACGGGCGTCGAGTACCAGGCCGGGGTGGCCAACACGGGCATCACCTTCGAGAACATCCCCGTCGGTTCGGACCTGAAGGTGTACACGCCTCTGGGTGAACTCGTGGCCCAGTGGATCATCGACGCCTCGGGCGGCGCCCAGTGGGACGTGAGGAACCGGCGCGGCGAGCGCGCGGCCAGCGGCATCTACGTTTACGTCGTGCGGACACCGCAGGGCGAGCGGCGCGTCGGAAAGTTCGCGGTGGTCCGATGATGACCCGGAAGCTGGTTCTCGCTCTGGCGCTCCTCGCATTCCTGCTGCCGGCACGGGCATCGTCGCCCGGGGGCGGAGCGCGCGCCGTCAACACGCTGTTGCGCGGTGAGGCCGGCGCGAGGCCGAGCGCGATGGGAGGGGCCTTCACGGCCGTCGCCGAGGGACCGCTGGCGCTGCGCTACAATCCCGCCGGGCTGGCCGACAGGGCCGGATGGCGCACCGACGGAGTTCTCACGCACGGCCTCTTCGCCCAGTTCGACGTCTCTGTCGCCGATATCAACCGTTCGGACGTCCTGTACGCCCGGAATTTCGCGGACGGAGGTCTGGGTCTCGGCATCTCCTACGTCGACTACGGCACCATGACCCGCACCACCACGGCCAACAAGACGAACGCGGGCACCTACGGGGCCTACGACCTGCTCTTCCGGGCCGGTTACGGCCGGGCCTTCTCCGAACGCCTCGCCCTGGGGGCCGCGATCGGCGTTTACCAGTCGGAGATCGACATCTACAGCACGATGGGCGTTGTCGGTGACCTGGGGCTCCTGTATCGGCCCGGTCCGGATGGACTGGTGCTGGGTGCGAGCCTGCGGAACATCGGCAGCCGCGCCCACTATGTCGCCGAAAGCGAAGATCTGCCGTTGGCCGTGTCGCTGGGAGGAGCCTGGCGCGTCAACAGGATGCTCCTCGCGTCCATCGATTGGGAGATGGTGCAGGCCGGGCAAGGGGCATTGCGGGCCGGCATCGAGGTGACTCCGATCGACGTCCTCGCGCTCCGCCTGGGCTACGACGGACGCAACGAGGCGGGAAGCGGACTGACCGCCGGCATCGGATTCCGGACCGGCGCGCTGCGTCTCGATTACGCGTACGTCCCTTATGGCGACCTGGGCGATGCGCACCGGATCAGCGCCGAGTGGGATTTCGGTCCGTCGATCGGTCGGGCGCCTGAATCACCTCGCGCGCCGCTCGCAACCGCCGGCCGTGCAGCTGTCGTGGAGGCGACTCCGTCCGTTCTCCCCGCGCGCACACCCACGCCGTCACCGGTGAACGCCGCTCCTCCGGCAAGGCCTGCTGTCACCCGCAGAAGTGTAGGCGATGTCGTGAAAGAGGGGCAGGAGGCGGCCTCCCGCGGAGAGGATCGGCGCGCGGAGGAACTGTTCCGCGAGGCCCTTCGCCTCGATCCGGTCAACGTCACATCTCTCTTCAACGTCGCTTCGTATCGCTACATGGCGGGTGACTACGTTGAGGCCCGCCGCCACTACACGACCACGATTCGACTGGCGCCGGAGGATGCGGAGGCGTGGTTATACCTGGGCTTGTCCGAGATGAAGCTGGGGCGCGCCGCCGAGGCGCGGCTGGCCCTGCAGAAGGCTCTCCAGCTTGACCCGAGCATGGACATCGCGAGGCAGGCGCTGAGAGAGATTCGCTGAGCATCGCTCACCGGCGCGCACGCCCTTCGTATCCCGGCGTACGCTGGCGCGCCCGCCAGGATTCGAACCTGGGACCCTCAGCTTAGAAGGCTGATGCTCTATCCAACTGAGCTACGGGCGCGTGGGGACACTCTATCATATTCTCTCCTTCGCGAGAAACCGGGTCGAGGGTAGAATCCCGGGATGATCGGGACCGGGGTCACCTTTCTCGTCGCTCTGCAGGTTCTCGTCGTGGTCGCGGTCTTTCTTCTTCTCGCCGTCGCGTTTCTTTACCTGTATCGCCTCGAACGCTGGCAAAAGGGAGTGCCTTATCCCTATCGTCCCGAACCCTGCCGGACCTGCCGGAAAGAGGGAAGCGGGGCCCCCAGGGACTTCCCCGTCATCGCTGAACACGTGGCCGGCAGTATCCGGCAATGTCCTCGATGCGGGCGCTTCTACGACTACGACGAGGTGGCTTGCGGCGGGGGGCGGCTGAGGATGGTGGACGTCGAGAAGCTTAGAACCTATATGCCGGAGTTGTTTGAGCCGGGGGCGATCATGGAGTCATGGAAGCCGGGTGGCAGCGGTGTCAGGCAGTGAAAAAGTGAATATCGAGTGAATCGGATTGGACATTCATCCGAGGGCTCAGACTACGGGACTTCAATAGGGACCGGCAAAATTCACTTATTCACTGCCTGACACCACCGGCGAGTTGACACCACCGGCGAGTGGAGAGGTTTCCGGCGCCCTAGCGCCCGTCCAGGACGGAGCCCCACGCAGCCGGGACAAGCCGGGCGATTTCGCCCGCCGTGAGACCGACCGGATGGCGCCATTCGTCCACCGTCGCGCCGTGGAGATAAGCGCCGGCCACGGCCGCATTGAAGGGACCGACGCCCTGCGCGAGAAGGGCGCCGATGACGCCCGCCAGCGCGTCGCCGCTGCCGCACGTCGCCAACCGCTCGTCCCCCGTCGGATTGACCGCGTAGCGGCCGTCCGGCGAAGCCACGATGGTGGGACGCCCCTTGAAAAGCACCACGTGCCCGCACCGCGCCGCGGCGGCGACCGCGGCGCCGACCCGGTCCTCCTCGTTCTTCGCCGCCGATCCTCCGAAGAGCGCCGAGAATTCGCCCGCGTGCGGCGTGAGAACGCGCGGAATGCGGGACTCTTTGACGTCCTCGGGCCTCACCAGGCGCAGCGCGTCGGCGTCGATGACGAGCGGGCGGGGGATGAGCCGTGTCCACTTGGCGGCCAGCGCGCGCTCGTTCTCGCCTCGCCCCATCCCTCCGCCCAGGACGACCGCGTGGACCGTCTCGGCGAGTTTGAGGCCGTCCGACTCCGCCGCGCGGGCGAAGCTCCTCTCCGGCGTCGACGGCAAGGGCCTCCGCACCGCCTCGGGCGGCCAGCCGTGGTCGGAGGCGCCCGCGGGGAGCGCCAGGAAGACATAGCCGGCGTTGGCGGCGAGCGCCGAGCGCGCGGCGAGCTGCACCGCTCCCGCCATGCCCTCCGATCCCCCGATGACGAGGAGCTTCGACTGCGCCTTGTGGGCGTCGGGCGCGCGGCGGGGCAGGATTCCCCGGATATCCGGGATCTCCGGGATCGAGCCCGGCGCGGATTCGAAGCAGGCATCGGGAATCCCGATGCCGTCGACCACGATCTCTCCGGCGAGACAGGCGCCCGGGAGGAGATAGAGCCCGCGCTTGGCGCGGCCGAAGGTGACGGTCATGTCGGCCTTCACGCACCGCGGGGCCGTGCGACCGGTGTCGGCGCAGAGCCCGGAGGGCATGTCGAGCGCGAGGATGCGGTTCCCGGCGGGCCGTCCGGACCGGTCGTTGACGAGTTCGATCAGAGCCGAGGCCTCATCGTCGAGCCGAGTGACGTCGAAGCCGGTGCCGAAGAGGGCGTCGACGACCAGGTCGGCTTTGAGCAGGGCGGAGGGCAGATCGTCCCGCCCGATGACGGAAACCCCCGCCGCTCGGGCGCGCTCGCAGTGCACGAGAGCATCGCCCCTGAGGATCGCGGGATCGCAGGAGGAGAAGAGTCTCGCGGACGCGCCCCTCTCCGCCAGGAGCCTCGCCAGCGCCCAGCCGTCGCCGCCGTTGTTGCCGCGTCCCGCGACGATCACGATCGTGGACGATGGCCCGCCGCCCGTGAGGCGGTCGCAGGCGCGTAGCGCGGCCCGCGCGGCGTTTGCCATCAACGTCTCGCCCGCGATCCCGCACCCCGCGTCGATCGCTCTCATCTCGGAAGCCGATACGACCCTCATCTTCGCCCTCCGACGCCCATTCTACACGGAAACGATCTGCAGGGGGGCGCGCGACTGCTCCTCTTCGCTTCTCAGGGACTTCAACCGCGCCACCACGGCGGAAAAGTCCTCGCTCGTCTCGCTCTTCAAGGGCGCGGCCAGCCGGCTCACGGTCCGCCGCTGCCTCAGCTTCCGGAGAACCGCGTCGCTCTTCTTCGGGTTGACGAGAAAGACGCGGGGCGAGGGCCGGTCGACCAGCGCCCCCTCCTCCGCGAGCACCCGCGCCACGCTCTCCGCCTCCGCGTCGCCCTCCACCACGAGCACCGGCCCGTGGAAGAGGCGTATCGTCAGGTGGCTGCGGCACCAGAGGTTGATCGTCGAGACGACGTTGGAAGAGAGGGGGACCGAGGAGTGACGCGTCAGGAAGTCGATGATCGCGTCGGCGAAGAGCCCCTCGTCGATCGCGCGCATCACGCTCGAGGCCGTCAACTCCCACTGGTCCATCATGTCCGACTTCACGAAGTCCGCGATCCGCGAGAGCTCCCGCCTGAGGGAGGACTTGAGCTGGCGGGGAGCGGAGATCTTGAAGTCCGGTGTGACGAGGAAGTGCTGGGCCGCGTCGCCGTTCTCGAGGCGCCAGAGGCGGCCCGGCGCCAGGACCGCGACTCGGCCCGCGCGCCCGCCGTCGACGATCCCGAGGATGGCAAGAAGAAGGAAGGCCTCGTCCCACGACCGGTCGGCCTCGCGCGATTTGCCGCGAGGGGCCCTCGAAGGGAGGTAGAGGCCCTTCCAGTCCGCGGCCGGCACCCAGCCGCTCCCGGCGCGGCAGAGCGTGCGCGTCGCGCGCTCCACCGGGATCTCCGGCAGCATCACCGATGCGTAGTGGATCAGGGCCTCCGAGGCCGCCGTTTCCGAGGTATGGAACCACGCATCGGCGCACGGCCCGGGCTGCATGCCCTTCTCGGCACGGATGAGCAATCCGAAGAGCAGGCAGAACTCCAGGACGTGGTGGAACCAGTAGGGTCCGCGCCCGTCGGAAGTCAATTCGACGCCCATCGGCTCGAGAAACGGCAGGACGCGGCGCGCCACGTGGACCTTCGCCGCCTCGCCGCGCGCCGTCACCGGGATCGGCTCCTGGTCGGCGAGAGAGACCAGGGTCGTGACGTTGCGCAGGAAGCGGTCGGCGTGCGAAACGATCTCCGTCGCCTCGACCTTCGCGCATCGCTCCAGGCGCGCGATGTCCTCCGCGAGGAAGACGTCCAGCAAGAGGGGCGCCGTCTCCTCGGGCACGACGAGGCGGATCGTGCCCCAATACTCGCGCCCGCAGTGGAGAAGCCCGTGGCGGTTGAGGAGCCGGAATTCCTCCGAGCGGCACGCCTTCTCGCCCGGCGGCGGAAGGCGGTTGTAGGCGGAGTAGACGACCTCCCTGAGGAGCGCCCGCGCCCGCTCGGGGATCGTCCGCGCGATTTCCGAAACCAGTTCCGCGTTGGAGAGGGCCGAGCAGAGGGACGGGATCAGGTCGCGCTCGCGGGGGAGTCCCAGGGTGCCGGCCATCTCCGCGAGAACCGTCCGGTCGAGGGGAGCGAGACAGGCGCGCAGGCTAAGGGATCGCATCGAGAACCTCGATGTGGTACTTGTAACCCTGCTCGACGAGGAAGAGCTGGCGCTTCTGCGCGAAGAGCTCCTCGGTCGTGTTGCGGGTCACGAGGACGTAGAAGCGCGAGAGGTTCGCGCCTTCCTTGGGGCGCAGGACGCGCCCGAGCCGCTGGGCCTCCTCCTGCCGCGATCCGAAGAGCCCCGAGACCTCGATCGCGACGTTCGCGTCCGGCAGGTCCACGGCGAAGTTCGCGACGCGGGAGACGACGAGCACCGGCACGCGCCCCTCGCGGAAATCCTCGTAGAGACGCTCCCGCTCCGCCGTCGGCGTCTTCCCCGTGAGAATCGGGGCCTTCGTCAGGCGCGCGATCTCCTCGAGCTGGTCGAGGTACTGGCCGATCACGAGGACGTGGTCCT
>CAZWVM010000184.1:0-7038 GCA_964637705.1 uncultured bacterium | reverse complement strand
CGCTTGCCGGAGGGATCCGTCTTGCCCTCGTCGTGGTCGAAGACCACGCCGGGGGAACGCTGGATCTGGTTCACGATGACGCGCTCGGCACCGTTGAGGATGAAGGTGCCGCGGGAGGTCATCAGGGGGATGTCGCCCATGTAGACGTCCTGCTCGCGGATTTCGCCCGTCTTGTGGTTGATCAGGCGGACCTTGATCTTCAGGGGCGCCGCGTAGGTCTGGTCGCGGTCGCAGCATTGGTATTCGGAATACTTGGGTTCACCGATGGAATAACCGACGTATTCGAGCGTGAGGTTGCGCTCGTAGGTGTCCTGGATCGGGAAGATCTCGCGAAAGACCTGTTCCAGCCCCTGCATCCTGCGGTCCACGGGTTTGGTTCCCAGCTGCAGGAACCACGCGTAGGAACGGCGCTGGATGTCGACCAGGTCGGGAATGGACTGGATCGACTCCAGCTTCGCGAAGGAGATCCTCTCACGGTACGGGTTCTTCTCGCGATAGGGATTGGACTCTGTCACCATGGCTTTAAATCCTCCTCATGGACGACGCGGGACCGCCGGAGATCCCGCGCGCCGCCGGGTCAAGACGGGCGTGTTCGCGCACACCCTCCCCCAAGACAAAAGAGGCCCGAGCGCGCCCGGACGGTCCCCGGACCCCGAAGGACCCGGAAACCGTCCCCGCGACGAGCCTCCCAACGTCGGAACGGGGTCTCCCCCGTCCCGTGCTGCCGGAAGACAGCTTACTTGACCTCGACGGTGGCTCCCGCCTCGACCAGCTTCTTCTTGATCTCTTCGGCCTCGGCCTTCGCGACGCCTTCCTTGACCGGCTTGCCGCCGGCGTCGACGAGGTCCTTGGCTTCCTTGAGTCCAAGCCCGGTCAGCTCGCGGACGATCTTGATCACGTTGATCTTCTTGTCGCCGCCGTTGACCAGGATCACGTCGAACGAATCCTTGGCTTCCTCAGCCGCCGCCGCGGGCGCGCCGCCGGCCACGGCCGCCACGGCCACCGGGGCCGCGGCCGACACGCCGAGTTCCTCTTCGAGCTGCTTGACGAGCGTCGCGGCATCCGCGAGCGAGAGCGCCTTGATCGCATCCTTCAGTTGAGACAGTTCCATCGTGTCCTCCTTAAACGTTTCCCGTTCGATTCCCTGAAGAAGGGCTACGCGCCCTTCTTCTCCCCCGCCGCCTTGATGACGCGAGCAGCGCGGCAGGCCGGTTCCTTGATGAGGCGGAGGAGGTTCACGGCCGGCGTGTTGATCAGCGCCAGAAGCGTGGCCATGACTTCCTCGCGGCTCGGCAGGGTCGCCAACACCGCGACCTCCTTCGCCGTGACCGCTTTGCCTTCCAGGACTCCGCCCTTGATGACCAGTTTGGAGGCCTTCTTCAAGGCCTCGATCTCCTTCGCGAACGCGGCCAGGACCTTGGGGGCCGAGACCTCGTCGGGCGAGAAGGCCACGGCCGTCGTACCCTTGAGATACGATTCCGCGCCCGTCACGCCGCTCTCCTCGAGAGCCTTCCTGAGCAGGGTGTTCTTCAAAACGCGCAGCTTCACGCTCTTGGCGCCGAGGTTGCGGCGGAGCTTGGACATCTGCGCCACCGTCACGCCGTCGAACTGCGCGAAGACCAGCATGCCTCCCGACTTCGCCACGGACTCGTAGTCCGCCCGGATTCCTTTGACCGTTTCGACCTTCGCCGGTTTCACCATCGTTCTATCTCCCGGATTCCTTCAAGCTCGCCGCATCGACGCGCACGCCCGGGCCCATCGTGGACGAGAGAGTGACGCTGCGGATGTAAGTGCCCTTCGCGGCCGCGGGGCGGGCCCGCTGGATCGCGGCGAGGGCGGCACGGGCGTTCTCCGCCAGGGCCGGCGCCGGGAAGGAAGCCTTCCCGATCGGAACGTGGACATTGCCGGCCTTGTCGTTGCGATACTCGACCTTGCCCGCCTTGAATTCCTTCACGGCCTTGGCCACGTCGAAGGTGACCGTGCCGGTCTTGGGATTGGGCATGAGGCCGCGAGGCCCGAGAATCTTGCCGAGCTTGCCAACGTCCTTCATCATGTCGGGCGTCGCGATCGCGATGTCGAAGTCGCACCAACCGCCCTGCACCTTCGCCACGAGTTCCGCGGCTCCGGTCGTCTCCGCGCCCGCCGCCTCGGCCTCCTTGAGCTTCTCGCCCTGGGCGAAGACCGCAACACGGATGCTCTTGCCCGTTCCGTTGGGAAGGGAGACCGTGCCGCGCACGCCCTGGTCCGACTTGGAGGCGTCGATGCCCAGGCGGATCGACATGTCGACCGTCTCGTCGAATTTCGCGGCGGCCGCCTTCTTCACCAGGTCCAGCGCCTCCTCCAGGGGAAGCGTGGGCTTCTCGGCGCGGGCCTTCGCCACGAGTTCGCGCGCCGAGCGGTATCGCTTGCTCGTCCTCATCTCACTTGACCTCGATTCCCATGGACCGCGCGGTGCCTTCCACGATCTTCATCGCCGCCTCGATCGTGTTCGCGTTCAGGTCCACCATCTTCTGCTTCGCGATCTCCTCGACCTGCTTCTTCGTCACCACGCCGACCTTGTTCTTGTTCGGCTCCCCCGATCCCTTCTCCAGCTTCGCCGCCTTCTTCAATAGGACCGAGGCGGGCGGGGTCTTGAGGATGAAGTCGAAGGAGCGGTCGGCGTAGACGCTGATGACGACCGGAATGATCGTGTCGCCTTCCTTCTGCGTGCGCGCGTTGAACTCCTTGCAGAACCCCATGATGTTCACGCCGTGCTGGCCCAGCGCGGGGCCGACGGGCGGGGCCGGGTTGGCCTTCCCCGCCGGGATCTGCAGCTTGATCTGCGTCATCAGTTTCTTCATCGCTTATGCTCCGTTCCGGTCACAGTTTCGCGACCTGGAGGAATTCCAGTTCCACGGGCGCGCTGCGGCCGAAGATCGTCACCATCACCTTGAGCTTGCCGCGCTCCGGGTTGACCTCCTCGACCATGCCCACGAAGTCGCGGAACGGGCCGTCCGTGATCCGGACCGATTCCCCGACCTCCAGCTCCAGCTTCGGTTTCACCTTCGGCTTCGTGTCCACCTCGCCGATCATCCCCATCTGCTTCAGGATGTGGCGGATCTCCTCTTCGCGCAGGGCCTGAGGACCGTCCGCCCCGACGAAGTTGGTGACGCCCGGCGTATTGCGGATCACGTGGGCCGCGTCCTTGTTGCCCTCTTCCATTTCCACGAGCACGTAACCCGGGAAGAACTTCCGCTTCGTGATCTTGCGCTTCCCGTCGCGCATCTCCGCGACTTCCTCCGTCGGGATGAGGATGCGGAAGACCTTGTCCTGGTAACCGAGAGTCTTGATGCGCTTCTCGAGGTTGGCCTGGACCTTGTTCTCGAAGCCTGACTGGGTGTGCACCACGTACCACTGCTTGCGCCCCCCCGACGGAGTGGCGTCGGTCGGTGCCGCCGGGGCGGTTACGGGCTCCGTCGCCGTTACGTCCGTCTTGATCGTCTCTTCCATCACGCTCATCCGACTCCCAGCAGCCATGACACCACATACCCGACGAGGACGTCGATCGATCCGAGGTAGACGGCCAGGATCCCCACCGTGACGATCACGACGAGAGTCGATCCCTTGACATCCTCGGCCGACGGCCAGGACACCTTGCCCTCGGCGGGCTTGACCTCGCCCCAGACCTCGGAGAAGTACTTCCCCGTCTTCGCAATGAACTCCCTCATCGTCTCCTCGTTCCGTTCCGGGCTCCCGTGCCTCCGCGCGCAGGGCCGGAGAGACTCGAACTCTCAGCCCCCGGTTTTGGAGACCGGTGCTCTACCAATTGAGCTACAGCCCTCTGCTACGGCTCACTTCGTCTCTTTGTGCACCGTGCGCTTGCGGTCGAACTTGCAGTACTTCTTCAGCGCCAGTCGCTCCTGGTTCGGCCGCTTGGTGCGCTTCGTCGTGTAGTTCCGCCGCTTGCATTCCTCGCAAGCCAGGGTGATGATCTCCTGCACGTCAGCTCTCCTCGCTTCCTCTTTGTCCGCGCCGTACGCACTCGTACAACCCCATTGTCAAGTGCAATGATGTGTGTATTGGGCGAAGTGAAAAATTATGCACAGGGTCAACGGCAAGTCAATGCCCATTTTGCATTTTTTTGAATTAAGCCCACGATCGGAGTTGAACCGATGACCTCGTCCTTACCAAGGACGCACTCTGACCGTCTGAGCTACGTGGGCGATTTTCCTCGACTCGATCCCTACTCGTCGACCGGAAAGAAGCGCTTCATCCGCGTGATCGTGAGGATCTCGGACACAATCGGTGTCGGCTTTCTCAGCCGCACTTCCTTCCCCTGGTCCTTTGCCGCCTTGTAGGCTGAAATCAAGCCTCCAAGACCCGACGAATCAGCGAAAGGCACCTCCGAGAGATCCACGATGACGCGGCTTGCCGTCGTCATCGCCGCCTTCAAGGCCTCCTCGGCCGCGGACGCGGAATAGACGTCGAGATCTCCCTTCAGAACGACCGTGACGTCCGTTCCATCCTTCCGAGTCGATATTTCCATGGAATCTCCTCGCTTTTCAATCTATCCCTCGCCTCTTCGCGTTGGCAAGAGAAAAAACCGGAGCTGGGAAAGGAGGAGCGGGGTCTAGCGGGCCGGAGAAACCGGAGCCGGCTCATCGAAGCGCAGCGCCACGGCGGTCCAATCGTCGTCGGGCGCGCCCGAAAACTCGAGCGTTCTGCGCCAGAGCATCTCCAGGAGATCGCGCGGCGCGTTCCGTTGCGCTCCCTCGAGCATGCCGAGAAGTCCCTGCATGCCGATCATGCCGCTCGCATCGTCTCGCGCCTCGATCAGGCCGTCCGTGTAGAGAACGACCGCGGCTCCCTCCTCCATCGAGAAGTCCACCTCGTCGTAGCGGCATCCGCGCTGGATGCCCAGGGGCAATCCTCCCCCCGAGGAGGGCGTCTCCAGCACGCGGGGCTTCCCGTCCGCGCCGATCATCACCGGTTCGTGGTGTCCCGCGTTGGCGAGGCGGCCTTTTCGCGCCGCGACATCGAGCACGATGTAGTTCGCGGTGATGAACTTGTTCGAGGCGATTTCCCCGCACAGGAGGTCGTTCAGGTGCGCCAGGGTTTGCGCCGGCGAATCCGGGTGCTGGGGCGCGATGACGCGAAGGTAGGCCCGCGAAAGCGCCATCAGGAGGCCCGCCGGGATTCCCTTGCCGCTCACGTCCGCGATCACGACCGCCACGCGCCGCTCGTCGAGCCGGAAGATGTCGTAATAATCGCCGCCCACCGACAGGGACGGATGCCAGAGCCCCTCCAGCCGCAACCCCTCCATCGCCGGAAGGTTGCGGGGCAGGAGACTCTGCTGGATCGTGCGCGCCGCGCTCAACTCCTTCTTCGTCCTCTCCTGCTCCAACCGCTCCGCCTGGCGCTCCTCCGTCGTCAGGGCCGCCGCCGCGAGACGCGAGACGGTCTCCAGCGTGGCGAGGAAAGAGGGATCCGGCATGAGTTCGGGCGCGATGTTCAAGAGGACGAGAACGCCATAGCGCTTCGTTTCGTGAACCAGCGGGTAGGCCGCGAGGGATTCGATGACGAGGGTGGAGGAGGCGAGATCAAGTCGCGCCGCGAGCTCCTCGCCGAACATGACGAGAGGATCGTTCCCCTCGGCGGACATCACCCGGTCCAATACCGAGAGACCGTCGCGCAGACGGATCGCCGCGATCGTCTCCATCTTCATACCCGTGGCGGTCATCGCGCCGCCGGACAGGGCCTGCACGATCGCTCCCGTTTCGGCGCCCGAGAATCTCACCGCCAGTTCCAGGATGCGGCTGATCGTGCGCAGGGGCTCTCCGACGTCGGCGAAAATTCTCCCGATCTCGGCGATCTCGAGAAACCGGTCGGAGGCGGTGTCGAGCCGCCGTTCGAGCCGCCGGATCTGCAGCGCCACAGCGAGGGCGTCGGCCGCCTCGTCCAGGCCTCCCTGCGCCTCCATCGAGGGTTCTCTCGACGAGAAGAGGAGCAATCCGCCGACGCACGAGCCTCCCACGACGCAGGGACGAACCGCGGTCCATGCCGGAGGCGCGACGTCGTCCATGAACTGCGCCGATTCGTCGAGGTCCACGTCGGGAAAATCCGGAACGTGGGAAAGACCGTGACGGTGCCTCAGGACGTCCAGGAGGGCGAAGGCGTTCTCGTCGATTTGAGATCGTGTCACGGGGGCGGCGAGGAGACAGCTGACGAGGCTGTCGCCGGAGGCGTACCACAGGGCTCCCGTGGCCCCGGAGCGCTCGACGACGCGGGCCACCAGGCCGCGTTCATCGCGGTCGAGAGCGAAGGAGAACACGCTCGCTACTCCGACTTGGCCATCTGGACGAAGAGATCCGCCTTCGCGAAGTCGGCCGGCAGTTCAGCCAGTACCCGCTTCAGGGCATCCTCCTGCAACCCGAGAATCGTCCACGCGGTCGGGTCCAGGGGAGGAACCCTGTTGTCGCCGCCCGAACCGAGCTTGAGGGTGCGCGCCAGGATGTCGCCGACATGCACGAGCGCCGTGAGGTGGGGAGCCTTCTGTGCGTTGCCGGGCTGGTGATGGTAGAAGATCACGTCGACGAAGTCCGCCGGCAGGGCCCACTTCGCCGCCAGCCAGCGCCCGATCTGGGCGTGAGAGAATCCCAACTCGGCGCGCTCCGCCTCGTAGATGAGTTCGTCCTTCTCCCGGACACGCCGAATGACGGCATCGAAGAGATCGGGGGCGTACTCGTCGAGAACCACCTTCCCGACGTCGTGCAGGATCCCCGCCACGAAAGCCTCCTCGACGGCGGATTGCCGCGTCTCCTGGGCCAGTCTCCGCGCCGCGACGGCGGTCGCGATGGAATGGCGCCAGAAGGCCTCGCGGTCGAACTCCGCGCGGTTCTTCGACGAGAAGGCGCTGAAGACCGTCGCCGAGAGCGCGACGGACTTGATGGTGTCGAAACCAAGGATCACCACCGCCTGCTGAAGGTCCTTGATCTTGCCCGCGTAGCCGTAGAACGAGGAATTGACGAGGCGCATCACCTTGGTGGTCAGGGACTGGTC
>CAZWVM010000183.1:0-7082 GCA_964637705.1 uncultured bacterium | reverse complement strand
GCCGGGATCCGAACTGGGGCCTTGGAATCGATCTTATCGCGCGCCAATTGCAGGACGTCCTGAAGTCCAGCGGCATCGAGGAGATCTCGCCCGCGCCGGGCGGCTCCCTCGACCCGGAACTGCACGAGGCGGTCGGCCGCGAGGCCGCGGATGGAATCCCCGCGGACCACGTTCTGCGGCTCGTGCGAAGGGGATATCGACTGAAGGGCCGCCTCCTGCGGCCGGCCCAGGTCATCGTCGCCATGGAGCGGGTTGCCGAGGCCTCCTCCGGATCCGCAATCGACACGGCGGACGAAAAGCAGAGGACGAACTGAGATGGCGGGGCGCGACTACTACGAGATCCTGGGCGTTCCGAAAACAGCCTCCGTCGACGAGATCAAGAAGGCCTATCGCCAGCTCGCGATGCGCTACCACCCCGACAAGAACCCGGGCAACAAGGAGGCGGAGGAGAAGTTCAAGGAGATCTCCAACGCGTACGCCGTTCTCTCGGACGCCGAGAAGCGCGCGAAATACGACCAGTTCGGGGCGGCGGCCTTCGAGGGCCCCCAGGGCGGCGCGTACACCCAGGTCGATCCGATGGACCTCTTCCGCAGCATCTTCGGAGGACGCGGCGGCTTCGGCGGTTCGATCTTCGAAGACTTCTTCGGCGGAGGATTCGGCCGCGGGGAACGCGTCCTGCGCGGCGACGACCTCCGCACCACGGTCACGCTCGACTTCGACGTCGCCGCCCGGGGCGCCGAGGTCGACCTCAAGGTCACCCGGCTCGAGACCTGCGGCACGTGCTCCGGCACCGGGGCGAAGGCCGGCTCGGGGCCCGTCTCCTGCCCCGCCTGCAAGGGACAAGGGCAGGTGCGGCGCACCCAGCAGACCTTCTTCGGAACCTTCGCGGCAGTCGAGCCCTGCGGCTCGTGCCAGGGCACGGGCCGGGTCGTGAAGGATCCCTGCTCCGAATGCCGGGGCGAGGGGCGCGAAGAGGTGAAACGCACGCTCTCCGTGAAGATCCCCGCGGGCATCGAGGACGAGACGGTGATGCGGTTGCGCGGCGAGGGCGACGTCGGCCCCCAGAACGGCCCCGCGGGCGATCTTCACGTCGTCGTCCGCGTCCGTCAGCACCGGATCTTCGAGCGCAACGGCCTGGATCTCGTCTGCCGCGTGCCCGTCACCTTCACCCAGCTCGCGCTCGGCGCCGAGATCGAGGTCCCGACCCTCAAGACCGATTCCTCCGGCAAGACCCTCCGCTCCTCCATCAAGATCCCGCCGGGCACCGACACCGGCACGGTCTTCCGCGTCCGCGGCTACGGCCTGCCCGACGTCCACGGCAGCCGCCGCATCGGCGACCTCCTCGTGCGCGTCGAGATCGAGATCCCGAAGAAGCTTTCGAAGCGCGAGAAGGAGCTGCTCGCGGAACTGCAGGCGGCCCGCGGCGAGGGCAACGTCAAGGTCAAGGGCTTCCTCGACACGGTCCGCGACCTCTTCGACTGAGTGGGCGCCCGTTACCGCAGGATCATCGCGGACGCGACCGACGCGAATATCGCCTCCCTCTCCCTCGCTTCCCCTCGCGGCCTCTGGGAACGGGACGACGTCGTCGAGGCCCATTTCGACGCCGACCGGGAACTCGCGGAACTGGCCCGCGAAACCGGGGGGCGGATCGAGGATCTTCCCGAGGAGGACTGGGCGGAGTCTTGGAAGCGGCGGGTACGCCCCGTGCGCGTCGGGCGCCTCTTCGTCACGCCCCCGTGGCTGGCGGGGCAGGCGCGACCCGGCGAGATCCCCCTGATCGTCGAGCCCGGCATGGCCTTCGGCACGGGCGATCATGAGACGACCCGCGGCTGCCTGGCCCTTCTCCAAAGGCGTTTGCGAGCCGGTGCACGGGTCCTCGATTTCGGCTGCGGCTCGGGAATCCTGGCGATGGCGGCCATGAAGCTCGGCGCCTCCGGCGCCGCGGCCGTGGATTGCGACGCCGACGCCGTGCGCATCGCCCGCGAAAACGCGGCCATCAACGGGGTGGCGATCGAGACCTCGGTCGCGTCCGTCCCGCCCGCCGGACGGTTCGACATCGTCATCGCCAACATCCAGTCCTCGGTCCTCCTCCCGCTCCTTCCGTCGCTGCGCGAGCGCGTCGCCCCGGCCGGCGTTCTCATCCTCTCCGGACTTCTCGCCGAGGAGCCCTTTCCCGCCGAAAACGTCACCGCCCGTCTCGTCGACGGAGCCTGGGTGACCCTCGAAATCGAGTCGAAACCGTGAGCCGGCGCGGCGGCACGGACGGGGCGGCGCGCCGGTTCCTCTCCCGCGAGACACTCGCGGGCGCGGCCGAGTTCAACCTCGAAACGGACGCGGCCCACAAGATCGCGCGCGTCCTGCGCCTCGCGCCGGGCGACACGGTCCGGGTTCTCGACCGCGAAGGCGTGGAGTACCGGGCGGAAATCCTGGCCTGCGATCGCTCCTTGTGCCGGCTCCGCCGGCTCGATGTCCTCGTTCACCACGATCCTCCTCTCCCCGTCCGCATCGCGATGCCGGTCATCAAGGGGGAGCGAATGGACTGGGCGGTGGAGAAGATCGCGGAAACGGGCGTCTCCTCGCTCCTCCTGCTCGACGTCGACCGTGCCCTCACGGGCGAGGTCTCCCCCGAGAAGATCTCCCGCTGGACACGGATCGCCGAGGCGGCCTGCCTCCAGTCGATGGGCGGCCGTCCCCTCTCGATTAGCGATCAAACCCTGGCGCTCGATTCGATTCTCTCCGAGGAAGGAACGAAATGGCACCTGGATCCGCGGGGCCGGCGAGCCATGGATGCTCTCTCGTCCCGTCCCGGGATCCCCTTGACGATCCTTGTGGGTCCCGAGGGCGGCTGGAGTGAGGGGGAAGAAGAAAAACTCTCGAAGACGAGCGTTGCGGTCTCGCTAGGAAATCGCATTCTCAGAGCTGAAACAGCTGGAGTTACAGCGGCCTTGCTTGGTTCACTCATTATTTCAAAAGCTTCTTAGCAATTGCAGACGCTTCAAAAGAAGTGAAAAGCTGCTCGACCCCTTGAAAAAGTGAAATTGCGTACACTAGAATTCGGGGATTGTCATTATCGGTCATAGACAGCCCTGAATCTGTGAAATGACTGGAGAAAGGTTGCTTCGCCGTTATGGAGGGAACGTCGTCCTGCATCTTCTGCAGGATCGCGGCCGGAGAGATTCCGGCCCAGGTGCTTCACGAAACGCCTGAGATCATCGTCTTCCGAGACATCAGTCCGAAGGCGCCGGTCCATTGTCTCGCGATTCCGCGGCGCCACGCGACGAGTCTCGGCGAATTCGCGGGCCTGGAAGCGGCTCTCATGGCCGCCGTCCGCGAGACCGCGAAGAAACTCGGGATCGACGCGAGCGGTTTTCGCGTCGTGTTGAACCAGGGGGCGGATGCGGGGCAGGAGGTGCCCCACATCCATTTCCACGTCCTCGGAGGACGCAAGCTCGGCTGGCCGCCGGGCTGAACCAACTTCAGGGATCCGAACTCAATCCGATCCGCCCCGGGAAACGCCCGGGCGATCGATGCCACGGGAGACGAAGCGTGAAGTCGAAACGGGATGCGACAGTGAACGAGCCGGAAGCGGGGCGCCGCGTGCGTCTCGGCGACTCGGCGTTGCGCGGTCGCATCACCGGGCGCCGGGGTTCGCGGCTCGTCGTCGAGACGCGCCTGGGACGGTTGCAGGCCCCGGCCCACTCTCTTCGGGACGACATCTTTCCCGAGCCGCCCCGCCCCGCGCTCGTCACCCTCACCCACGACCCGCGCGGATCCTCGGACCGGATCGATCTCCACGAGTGCCTCGTTGAGGACGTGGAGAACCGCCTCGCCGCCTTCCTCGACCGCGCTCTCGTCGAGGACCGCCGCCGCGTCGTCGTCATCCACGGCAAGGGCCGCGGTCTCGTCCGGCGCGAGGTCTGGCGGTGTCTCGCCGCGCATCCCCAGGTGGAGCGCCATGCCTTCGCGGACCCGTCCGAGGGGTCGTTCGGCGCGACGGTGGTGTGCCTGAGGTGATCGCTCTCGACGTCGGCACCCGCTCCATCGTCTGCCTCGAGCACGACGGCGGCACGATCCTCAGGTGCCATTACGCGGAACACGCCGGACCGTGCATGAAGGAAGGAAACGTCTACGATCTCGCGGACGCGGTCGCGAGCATCCGGCGGGTGCGCGAGGCGATGGATCTCCCCGAGGGAATCGAGGCGTCGATCGCGATCGCGGGGGGACACCTCGTGACGCGCCAGGCCCCGGTCGCCGTCGCCGGACCGGGGCCGTGGAGCGAGGAGGATCTCGTCCACGCCGAGGAGAGGCAGATCGAGCGATGGGCCGCCGCGAAGGCCCTGGCCGGCAAGACGCTCCTGGGCCTGCGCCGTGCCGCATACCGCGTCGACGGCCGGCCCGTGGCCGGTCTTCAAGGCCTGGAAGGGACGAAAGGCGAGTTCCAGCTCATCGCGACCTATCTCCCCCTGGAGAGCGTGAAGAGGAAGCTCTCGGCGATCGAGGCCGCCGGGTTCGCTCCGAACCGGATCGCAGTGGAGCCCCTCGCCGTCTGCGGCGCCGTCTTCGGCGCGCAGTTCCCGGCCTCGCTCTATGCGGTCGTCGACATCGGGGCGGGAACGTCCGACATCGCGGTCGTCTCGTCCGGCGGCCTGGCCGGAGTCAGCTCGATCCCCCGCGCGGGAGACACGCTGACCGATGCCCTCGCGCGGCGGCTCGGTCTCGCCTACATCGACGCGGACCGGGTCAAGCGCGAGCCGGGCGCGGAAGTGATGGACGTCTGGGGCGTCCGCCGCTCCTTCACGCCCGACGAGATCTCGGGCGCGGCGGCCGAGGGGGAAACCCTCCTCGTCGATGCCATCGCGGCGGAATTGGAGCGGTTGGACCCGGATCGGAAGCTCGAAGGAGTCGTACTCGTCGGAGGCGGTTCGCTCTGGCCGCCTCTTCCGGCCCGGCTCGCGAAACGCCTCGGGCTCGTCGAGGACCGTGTGCGGGTGAGGCGGGCCGAAACGCTGCCGGGCCTCGAGGACCGGAGCGGATCCGTCACCGGACCGGCCTACGTCACGGCCGCGGGGATTCTCCTGACCCGGGACACGGCGCTCCGGCCGGTGCACTACACCTATAACGGCGAAACGAAGCTCACGGTGGAGCGCGGACGCGGCGACGCGGCCTTCACGGTGGCGGACGCCATGAGGAACTCGGGACACGATCCTCTCGAATTCTTCGGAGAACCGGGCGAGGCGATCGAGTCGGACGGGGAGATCATCGGCGGAGAGCCGGGCAGCGAGCCCACGGTCCGCGTGAACGGCGAGCGCGGCACGCTCGACACGCCCGTGCCCGCCGGGGCGCGGATCGAGGTGGAACGGGGCGCCGCCGGCGCGCCGGCCTCCACGACGGCGCCCCTCACCGTAACGCTCGACGGCCGGACCGTCGAGCTCGCTCTTCCCCGGTCCGCCCGTTCTCTCCCGGGGCCCGAGCGCGTGGAACTGGAGATCGAACTGCTCAAGGAGGCCGCCGAGACGCAGGGCTCCGTGACGATCGACGGGCACCGCATCTACTGCGGCGAGCGGCGTCGCATCGAACGCGGCGGCGACGGCGTGTATGTCACCATGGAGAACGATCCGCCCCGGCTCAAGAGCCTCGTTCCGCTCCCGCCCGCCCGAGCGCTCGTCGTGCGGTGGAACGGCGCCGAGAGGACGGTGCGCGACCTCACGCGAACGGCGGAGGTCGGCGGAAAGCGCCTCGGGGCCGAGGCGGCCGTGAACTGGGACGCGGAGATCCGGACGGTGCGCGGCCCGTGGCGCGTCTACGAGGCGCTGCCGGAGGGTCTCTGGCCCGCGCGGATCCTCGTCAACGGCCGCGAGGCGGATCTCGTGACGGAGATCCGCGACGGCGACGAGGTGACGGCGTCGTGAGGGACCGGAGGGACGTGGACGAGATCCGGAGCCGGATCGACATCGTGGATCTGATCGGAGAAAGCGTCTCCCTGAAGAAGGCCGGATCGACCTACAAGGGCCTCTGTCCCTTCCATTCCGAGAAGACCCCGTCCTTCACGGTCTCGAGCGACCGGGGGCTCTTCAAGTGCTTCGGTTGCGGCGAGAGCGGCGACATCTTCTCGTTCCTGATGAAGACCCAGGGCTTGAGCTTCCCCGAGGCCCTGAAGGAGCTGGCGCGGCGGGCCGGCGTGACGCTGGAGGCGGGAAGCGGGGAGGAATCGGGCTTGCGGGAGTCGATCCTCGAGCTGAACGCGCGGACGCAGAAGTTCTTTCGCGAGATCCTCCACGGGCCGGACGGCGCCGAGGCCCGCTTCTATCTCTCGCGCCGCGGCATCGACTCCGCGATGGTGGACCGCTTCGGAATCGGCCTGGCCCCGGCGGGCTGGGACGGCCTCTACCGCCGCGCCGCCCGCAAGGTCCCCTCCGGGACGATCGAGGCCTCCGGGCTCTTCCGCCAGCGCGAGAGCGGCGGCTGGTACGATCTCTTCCGCGACCGCATCGTCTTCCCGATCCAGGACGTCGCCGGGCGCGTCGTGGCCTTCGGCGCCCGCGAGTATCGCGGCGAATCGAAGGGACCGAAATACATCAACTCGCCGGAGACCCCGGTCTACGTCAAGGGCCGCACGCTCTACGCCCTGAACCTCGCGAAGGAAAGCATCAAGAGAACGGGCCGCGCGGTGCTGGTGGAGGGTTACACCGACGTGATCCTCTGCCACAAGCACGGCTACCCCCAGGTCGTGGCCTCGCTGGGCACGGCCCTGACCCAGGACCAGGTGGCGGCCCTCGGGCGGCTGACCGGCGAGATCGTCCTGGCCTACGACCCGGACTCGGCCGGGCAGGCCGCCACGGAGCGCGGCATCGACATCGCCTTGAACCGCGGTCTCACCGTGCGGGTGGCCTCGATGCCGGACGAGTGCGACCCGGCGGACGTCTTCCTGAAGCTGGAGCCCGAGAGATTCGGGCAGGCGCTCGAGGAGTCGGAGGAGTTCCTCGAGCACCGGATGGCGCGGCTCCAGAAGTCGGCCGTGACGCCGGCGCAGCGGGCGCAGGCCGCCCGCGGTCTCCTGCAGTCCCTGCGGGGCATCACCGATC
>CAZWVM010000182.1:2230-7088 GCA_964637705.1 uncultured bacterium | reverse complement strand
CGCTCGATCGAGTTCGGGGCCAAGTTCGGCGTCAAGATCCACGTCCGTTCGTCATTCAACGAAGGAGAAGGAACCATGATCCAGTCTACGGTCGATGCGGGAATGGAAAGCGTGATGATCCGCGGCGTGGCGCACGACGCGGAGGAGGCGAAGGTGACGGTGGAGGAGGTCCCGGACAAGCCGGGGGTCGCCGCCGAGCTCTTCGGCGCCCTCGCGGACGCCCGGATCAACGTCGACGTGATCGTGCAGTCGGCCTCCGAGGTCGGGAAGAACGACATTTCCTTCACCGTGGGCAAGGCCGACCTGCCCCGGGCCCTCGAGATCGTCAACGCCTCGATCAAAAAGATCGGCGGCGGCGCGGTCCGTTCCGACGAGAACATCGGCAAGGTTTCGATCGTGGGCGTCGCGATGGCGCAGCACCCGGGGGTGGCCGCGACGATGTTCCGGACGCTGTCGAAGGAGGGCATCAACATCCAGATGATCTCGACCTCCGAGATCCGGATCTCCGTGATCATCGACCGCGACCGGGTCGCGGACGCGGCGCGGGCCCTGCACAAGGCCTTCGGCCTCGACGCGCCCGCCGCGGCCTCCTGACCGCCCCCGTGAAACCGCGCCGGGGGCCGGCCCGGCCGGCCGTCGACCTCTACGACACGACGCTGCGCGACGGCACGCAGGCCGAGGGGATCGCGATCTCCGCGGACGACAAGATCCGGATCGCCCGGAAACTCGACGAGATGGGGATCACCTACCTCGAGGGCGGCTGGCCGGGTTCGAACCCGAACTCGGTGGAGTTCTTCAACCGCATCCGCGCCGTGCGCCTCTCGACGATCCGCGTCGCGGCCTTCGGCTCCACGCGCCACGCGAGGAACACCTGCGCGAAGGATCCCAACGTGCAGGCGCTCCTGGACGTGAAGACGCCCGTCGTGACGATCTTCGGGAAGTCGTGGGACCTGCACGTGCGGGAGGCCCTGCGCGTGCCCCTGGAGGCGAATCTCGAGATGATCGCGGACACCGTGGCCTATCTCAAGTCGAAGGGCCGCGAGGTCGTCTACGACGCGGAGCACTTCTTCGACGCCTTCAAGCGGAACCGGGAGTACGCCTTGGCCACGGCCACGGCCGCCCACAACGCGGGCGCCGACTGCCTCTGTCTCTGCGAGACCAACGGCGGCGCGATCCCGTCGGAGGTCGCGGGGATCGTGCGGGAAGTCCGGTCCCTGCTGGCCGGGGCGCGCCTCGGCATCCACACGCACAACGACTCCGGCTGCGGCGTCGCGAACACGCTGGCCGCGGTGGAGGAGGGCGCGACGCACGTCCAGGGCACGATGAACGGGTACGGCGAGCGGTGCGGCAACGCCAACCTCGTCCCGATCATCGCCAACCTCGAACTGAAGATGGGGCTCTCCTGCGTCGGCCGCGGGCGGCTGAACCGGCTGAACGAGGTTTCGCGGTACGTCGCGGAACTGGCGAACCAGATCCCGGACGAGCGCGCGCCGTATGTCGGGCGCAGCGCCTTCGCGCACAAGGGCGGCATCCACGTATCGGCGGTGATGCGCAACGCGGAGACCTACGAGCACGTGAAGCCGGAGCTGGTGGGCAACGCCCGCCGCGTTCTCGTCTCCGACCAGTCCGGCCGCTCCAATCTCAACTACAAGATCCGCGAGCTCGGGCTCGGCGTCGATCCCGAGGCGCCCGAGCTGACCGGGGTATTGAAGACGATCAAGGAGATGGAGAACCGGGGGTACGAGTTCGAGGCCGCGGAGGCGAGCCTCGTCCTCCTGATCCGCCAGGCGCTCGGGCAGATCCCGGTCTTCTTCGAGAAGACGACCTGGCGCATCCTCGACGAGTTCATCGACGGCGCGAACTTCGTGCAGGCGATGGTGAAGACGACGGTGAAGGGGCAGGAGATCCACACCGCGGCGGAGGGCGACGGCCCCTTCAACGCGCTCGACAACGCGGTGCGCAAGGCCCTGGCGCCCTTCTATCCCGAACTCGACCACGTGAGGCTCTCGGACTACAAGGTGAGGGTCCTCAACAGCACGGAGTCGACGGCCGTCGGTGTCCGCGTGCTCATCATCTCCACCGACGGCCGCGAGACCTGGGGCACGGTCGGGGTCTCCACCAACATCCTCGAGGCCTCCTGGATCGCCCTCCGCGACGCCCTCGTATACTTCCTGGCGTCCCGGCGAGGGACCGCGCGGCGCCGGGCGGACCGCCCCGCGAAGCGCCGGCCGGCGCGCCGCTGATGGCGCCGAAGATCCAGGCGCCCCGCGGCACGCGCGACCTGCGCGGAGAGGAGTGCGCCTCTTTCCGCGACATCGAGGACGCAGCGCGCGCCGTCTTCGTCCACTACGGCTTCCGCGAGATCCGCACGCCGGTCTTCGAGCACCGCGACCTCTTCGAGCGCTCGGTCGGCGACGAGACCGACATCGTCGCGAAGGAGCTGTACGTCTTCAAGGACCGCAAGGAGCGCGAGATGGCCCTGCGGCCGGAAGGGACGGCGGGCGTGGTGCGCGCCTTCATCGAGCACAACGACGCGGCCGCCGGGTCCGTGGTGAAATACTTCTACACGGGTCCGATGTTTCGCTACGAGCGCCCGCAGGAGGGGCGGTACCGGGAGTTCTGGCAGCTCGGGTGCGAGATGTTCGGCGCGAAGGGGCGGTCGGCGGATCTCGAGGTCGTCGATCTCGCGGCACGGCTTCTCGAGCGCCTCTCGGTCGACGCCACCCTGCGCGTGAACCACCTCGGCTGCGCCGGGTGCCGCAGCGCCTTTTCCGCCGCCCTCGTGGAGCACTTCTCCGCGTCGCGCGAGAAACTCTGCGAGCACTGCCTCAGGCGGCTGGAGAAGAATCCCCTGCGGCTCCTCGACTGCAAGTCGCCCTCCTGCGGCTCCGTCGCGGCCGCGGCGCCCCGCCTCTCGCTCTGCGCCGCCTGCCAGGGGGACTACGACGGCTTGAAGAGGGGCCTCGAGCGATTGGGCATTCGTTTCCGGCCCGACTCGAAGCTCGTTCGCGGCCTCGACTATTACACGGGCTTCGTCTTCGAGGCGACGGCGGAAGGGCTCGGGGCGCAGGATGCGGTGCTCGGCGGCGGCCGCTACGACGGTCTCGTCGCCTCGCTCGGCGGCCCCCCCGTCCCGGCCGTCGGGTTCGCCATCGGGATGGACCGCCTCGCGCGGCTGGTGCGCCTCGCCGGGGAGACCGCGGCGGCGCCGCGGCCGTTCCTGTACGTCCTCGGCCTGGGAGAGCCGGGCCAGGAGGCGGCCACGGTTTTGACGCGCGCGCTGCGCCGCGCCTACGAGGCCTGCACGCTGGCGATGAGCAAGCGCCCGGAATGGATCGAGCAGGCGCTCGGCGCCCGCTCGCTCAAGGCTCATCTCCGGGAAGCCGACAAGCTGGGGGCGGCCTACGTCGCGATCCTCGGCGACGACGAGGTGGCCGCGGGCGCGGTGACGTTCCGGGAGATGAGCGAGGGGCACCAGGCGACGATTTCGGTGGCCGGGCTCGAGGGGACGGCGCTGCACGAGGCCGTGAGCCGGGCGCTGGAGGGGTTGGCGGAGGAGCGGCAGAAGTGACGCGTCCGCCGTCCGCCGCAGCCGCGTCTTGATCTCCTTCTCGCGGCGCAACCGGCTCGCGGCCCGCTCCGAGGCCGAGCGCAGCGGCGCGAAGCCGCCGACCCGCTACGATCGTCGTTTCGTCTTCCTCCTCCTGCTCCTGGCCACCGTCTTCATCCTCTCCCATGCCGTGCTGGAGCGACGGTACGAGCCGACGGTCGGGCTCGTGATCGAGGAGGACATCTACGCGCCTCCGGGATTCCTCTACCTCGACGAGCTCGGCGCGCAGGAGCGGCGACGCGAGGAGTTCGACAGGTCGCCCGAGCCGTACCGCTTTTCCGACGCCGGATTCGACGCGGCCGCGGACCGGCTGCGCGGTTACTTCTCGGCCGCCGCGGACGATTCGCCCGTCGCCGCGCTCGTCATTCCCCAGCCGGCCCGGCGCGCGCGCGTCCTCAGGAGGGTTGAGGAGCTGATCGAGCGGACGCGGCGGGAGGGACTCCTGGAGAAGGCCTATCCCTCGCCGCGGACGCTCTACGTCCGCGACCGCGACGGTTTCGAGCGCACCGTCTCGTCCGACGACGTGATGCAGCCCGGCCGGTGGGATCGCTACCTCGCCGGTCTCGACGAGGACGAGATCGCGCGGGTCTCGGGCCTGTTGGACAAGCACCTCATGCCGACCCTGAAGTACGACGAGGAGCGGGCGCGGGCGCTGTACGAAGAGGTCACGGCGCGCCACCCGGCCGAGCGGGTCTCCTTCTCCACCGAGCGCCCGATCATCCCGGCCGGGCAGGAGCTGGGCCCGCGGCAGGTGGAGATCCTCCGCCAGCTCCAGGACTTCCTCCAGCGGCGCAACTCCCTCATGCTCCTCTCGCTCGTCGGCATCGTGACGCTGACCCTCGTCTTCGGCGTGCTCTTCCTCAAGCACAACCTCCCCGCGCTCTACGAGCGCGTGCGCGACGTCTCGGCGATCTCCTTCGCCTTCGGCGCGGTGCTCCTGCTCTCCTACCTCGTGCGGCTCGTGGCGGGCCGCGTGGAGATCGGGACGATGATCCTCTCCAATGCCGTTCTGCCGGTGGCGTCCCTCGCCATGATCCTCACCCTCCTCTACGACATCCGCGTCGCCGTGCTCTTCTCGCTTCTCGCCTCCGCGCTCGTCTCGATCGTCCTCGCGCCGCGGGCGGTGCTCCTCGTCATGTTCATCTTCGGGTCCCTCACCGGGGCGATGTCCGCCGCCTCGGCGCGACGCCGCTCCGACCTCTTCCGCTCCGGGCTCTGGATCTCCGGCGTCCAGCTCGCCGTCGTCGT
>CAZWVM010000182.1:0-2130 GCA_964637705.1 uncultured bacterium | reverse complement strand
ATCCGCAACCACATCCTCGACGGCGCGGGACTGGCGGAGCAGGAACGCCTGCCGGAGCCCGTGATCGACTTCATCTGGCAGCACCAGGGCACCGGCGTCATGAGCATCTTCTACCACCGGGCGCTGGAGCAGGCGGGTGAGGAAGGCGACGTCAACCGCGGCGACTTCCAGTATCCCGGCCCCCGGCCCCAGACGCCGGAGGTCGGGATCATGATGCTCGCGGACGCGGTGGAGGCTGCCGGGCGCTCGATCCCGAACCCGACGGCGGCGAAGCTCGAGCGCATGGTCAAGAAGGTCATCGCGGACATCTTCGAGAGCGGCCAGCTCGACGAGTGCGAATTGACCCTGAAGGATCTCACCGTGATCGCGGAGGAGTTCACGCGCGTCCTGTGCGGCATGTACCACACGCGGCGGGTGGAATACCCGGACGCGGAGGAGATCGAGGAAGCCGAGAAGAAGAAGCAGAATTGAAGACCCGCCCGACATGCCTCCCGGTCGCGTTGCCGGCGTCCCGATGACGAGCGCGCCGCCGACGATCCAGAACGAGAGCGGGATGCCCCTGCCCCGCGGCACCCGCCAGCTCCTCGCCCGCGCCTTCGCGCTCGGCCCGCGCGTCGCGGGCGAGATCACGGTGCGGTACGTGGGCGACGGGGCGATGAGGGGGCTGAACCGGCGCTTCAAGGGGAAGAACCGCACGACGGACGTCCTGGCCTTCGAGACCGGCGACATCGCGGTCTGCGTCGACGCGGCCCGCCGCCAGGCGCGGTCGATCGGTCATTCCGTGCGCCGCGAGATCCTCCACCTCTCGCTTCACGGCTTCCTCCACCTCGCCGGCCGCCGCGACGGCACGAGCGCGGGGCGCGCGGCGATGGACCGGGAGGCCGAGGCGATCCTGGACCGGCTGGAGCGGAGGCGGCGGACGTGAACGGTCCGGTCGGCATCCTGCTTTTCATCCCTGCCATCCTCGTCCTCTACGCCCTCGCCGCGCTCATCGCCGGCAGCGAGGCGGCGCTCTTCTCCCTGAAGCCGCACGACTACGACCGGCTCGGCGCCCGGGGACCGCGCATCCGCCAGCTCCTGGAGAAGCCCCGGCGCCTGCTCATCGTCATTCTCTTCGCCAACCTCCTCGTCAACACCCTCTCCGCGTCCCTCGCGGAGAGCCTCGCGGAGCATTTCCTCGGTACCTGGGGCGTGCCCGTGGCGATCCTCACCGGCGGTTTCATGCTGCTCGTCTTCGGCGAGGTCACGCCCCAGACCTTCGCCCTGAGGCAGAACGTCGCCTGGTCGCGCCTGGCCTACCCCTTCGTCCGCGTGCTCCAGGTCCTCGGAATGCCCGTCGTCGCGGTCTTCTTCCCGCTGACGAAGCACCTGACGCGGCGGTTCGAGAGCGCGCCGGGGGAGAGCGTGACGGAGGAGGACATCCGGCACCTGGTTTCGCACAGCGAGGACGAGGGGGCGCTGGACCGGGCGGAGGAACGGTGGATCCACTCGATCTTCGAGCTCGACCGGAAGAAGGCCGTGGACGTGATGGTACCGAAGGAGAAGATCGTGGCGCTGCCGAAGGAGACCGACGTCGCGGCGGCGCTGGAGGTGATCCGCTCGACCCGGTACTCCCGGATCCCGCTCTACGCCGGCACCCTCGACCAGATCGTCGGAGTCCTCTACGCCCGCGATCTCCTGACCGCGCGCGTCCGGGGGCAGGATGCGCGCCCGGCGCGCATCGCGCGCGAGCCGGTCTTCGTGCCGCGCTGGCGGCGCTGTGACCTCCTCCTCAACGAACTGCGCGCGCGCAAGACGCACTTCGCGGTGGTGGTGGACGAGTTCGGGAGCACGGCGGGCATCGTGACGCTGGAGACGATCCTGGAGGCGATCGTCGGAAAGATCCGCGACCGCGCGCGGGAGGCGCGTCCGTGACTTACGCGCTCATGATCGTCTTCATCGCCGTCATGATCGCGATCATCGGCTTCTTCGCCGGTGTCGAGACCGGGCTCTTCTCGGTCTCTCATCCCAAGGTCCGCAATCTCGCCGGGAAGGGCGATCGCCGCGCCCGGATCATCGCCGATCTCCTGGATCGACCCGACGAGTTCATCGGCACCGCCCTTGTCGGCATCAACCTCGCGCACGTCACCC
>CAZWVM010000181.1:6195-7176 GCA_964637705.1 uncultured bacterium | reverse complement strand
TCTGCGCCGCCGGCATGATGCTGGAGGAACTGGGCACGAAGAAGAAGGACCCGGTCCTCGAGAAGGCCGCGCAGCTCCTCGACGCCGCCGTCGCCGACGCGATGGGCAAGCGCGAGATCAAGTCGCTGGCCGCCGGGCGGATGGGCATGGGCACGCGCGAGGTCGGCGACCTCATCGCGAAGAAGTGCCTGGAACTGCCGATCGCCTGAGAACGATTTGCGGATGAGGCGCGGCCACGGTCGCGCGGAAAGCGAGGCGACGGCATGGCCTGGCAGGTGAGGATCACGCCGGCGTCCGGTGAAACCCAGCGCCGGCGGATCAGCTCCTTCCCCGCCATCGCGGGCCGCAACCCGGGTCTCGCGCTCTCCTTCGAGAAGTCCACCCTCGCCGGGCGTCACTTCTCCTTCGGGCAGGAATCCGACGGCTCTCTCTACGTCATGGACCTCGAGTCCGACGAGGGGACGCTCCTGAACGGCCGGCGCGTCACGCGCGCGCCTCTCTCCGCGGGCGACCGCGTCCAGGCCGGCGGCATGCTTTTCGTGTGGGAGGGCGAGCGACCGGACGTCCGGATCGAGGAAGGATCATCGCGGAGGATGGAGTTCCTGAAGGCCGTGGCCTTCGCCGGAAGCAAGGCCCCGGGAAGCGAGGCCCCGGCCTCCTCGCCCGGCGCCTCTCCGGCGGCCGTGCCCCGGGCCGCGGCCGGCGACGGCCGTTCGCTCCTCTTGAGGCGGCTGTCGGGCGGCAGCGACGATTCGGAGGCCACTCTCCGGAAGCGCATCTCGCTCCTGGCCGGCCTCTCCGTCTCCCTCGCCGATTCCGACTCGCTCGACGCCTTCCTCGACGCCGCGCTCGGCGCCGCGCGGTCCGAGCTCTTTCTCCACGCGGCGGGCATCGTCCTGGACAACGGCGGAACGCTGGAGACCCTGGCCGTGCACGGCGGCTCTCTCACCGCCTCCGCCACCGTCATCCGCCACGTCCTCG
>CAZWVM010000181.1:0-6185 GCA_964637705.1 uncultured bacterium | reverse complement strand
GCCCGGGGGGAAACCCTTCTCTCGGGCGACGTGAGCGCCGACGAGCGGTTCGCCGGGGCCGAGTCGGTCGTCATGAGTCGGAACCGCGCGGTCGTCTGCGCGCCGGTGCACGGGGGCGGGAGAATGCTGGGCGTCCTCTACGGCGCCTCGATGGAGTCCGCGGGATCCTTCGGCGAACGCGACCTCGCCTTCCTCACCTGCCTCGCCTCTCTCTGCGCGGCGGCCCTGAGGCTCGACGCGGCCGCCGGCCCCGCGGCCTGACGGCGCGGCCTACTGCAGGATCTCGTTGACCTTCTTCATCACCGCGAAGGCATCCGCGACGTAGAGAACGTCCGCCTTGCCCTGGGCCCAGCCGCAGGCCGGATCGAGGTTCACGGCCCGACGCTCGTTGACGAAGCGCCAACCGACGACGTGGGGTTCCTCGCCGTGGCAACAGGTCGAAAGCCCCTTGGGGTGCCGCGGCGTCGCGCCGGTCTGGCCGACCTGGTTCAGGTGCGTCAGGCACGAGAGAACCTCCTGGCCCTCCCCGGACTGGTCGACGAGCGACTTGGAACTGCCGAGCGAGGCGCCGGCGAGGTCGAGGAACTCCAGGATCAGCTCCTCCGCCTCCTTGACGTGCGTCGCGCCGTCGGCCTGCTTCTTCGTCCAGCCCGCGCCGGCGACGAGGAGAACCTTCGCATCGGGCTTGATCGTCTGGGCCCCGGTCGTCGCCTTCTCCAGCCCGGTGACCTTCGTCCGCTTCATCGCGTCCGTCACCGGAACCGCCACCGCCTCCACGGCCGCGGCGCCGGCCGCGCCTTCCCAGGGCTTCGCCACCCCGCTCTCGACGAGAATGACCCAGGGGCGCTGCGTCCGCGCCAGGGTGGCCATCATGCGCTGGCGGTAGTACCAGCGCTGGACCTTGAGACCGCCGTCGGCGGAGACGCCGGTCACGCGCGTGTCGATGCGACCCCCGGCGCGGTAGGCCGCGCCCGGCAGGGCGCGCTGCCAGCGCGAGGTCGCCGGGGCGATGACCAGCGTCGCGCCGGAGGCCTTGATGAGGGCCTCGGCGGCGGCCGCGTCCGTCGCATACCGGGCCGAGGCGAAGTCGGCGCCGGCGGCGCCGAGGATCTTCGCGGCGCCGGCGGAGGCGATCGCGTTCGCCGCTCCCGAGACGTCGGCGCCGACCAGGGCCGCCGTCCAGGAGGTGCCCAGCTTCGCGGCCGTCTCCGCGGAGAGGCTCAGGGCCTCGCGCGCGGCGCGGCCGACCGTCCCGTCGGCCTCGGTGTGAATCAGGCAGAGAATCGTGTCCATCGCGTCAGCTCCTCAACCAATCGACGATCTCGCGCGCGATCGTCTCGACCGGCACGTCCTTCACCACGCGCGTCTGCCGCCTCTGGCTCGGCACCTCCACGCTCGCATACGTCACGCCCTCGGCGCCCACCTTCGCCGGCCTGGCCTTCTGCAGGGCCGGCATGATGCCCTTCATGTTCTGCATGCCCAGCTGGGGATTGTTCGGCGGGACGGGCAGCTTGCCCGTCGCCCAGCCGACCACGGCCGGAGGACCGGCCAGCGTCGAGACCTGATACTGCCCACCCTCCACGCGCTCAAGGATTCTCAGCGTCCCGTCGCCCTGGGGCTTCAGTTCGTCGGCGGCGAGAAAGACGTCCGGCACACCGAGCCGCTCGGCCAGGAGCTGCATCGTCACGCCCGCGTCGCGGGAGGCCGAGGAGCAGCCGCCGAAGACGAGAAGGTTGGAGCGGTCCAGGCCGGCAATGCCCTGGATCGCCTCGGCGAGCGCCGCGGAGACCTCGAAGGAATCCGTGAAACCCGACGCCGGGCCGTCGACCGCCACCAGTTTGAACGCCGCCTTCTGCGCGATCGACATCATCAACTGCTGGAGCTTGCCCTTGGGGCCGAGGGAGACGAGCCAGACCTTCGAACCGGGCGCGTTCTTCGCCAGGTTCGCGGCCTCGTACAGGGCGTGGGCGGCCCAGGGATCCAGGACCGTGGGAAGCATCATCTCGTTCTTCAGAGACGGCCCGGCCGGCGTCGAGACCGGCTCCAGGGTCTGGAGCGGGTCGGGAACGAGGCTTCCGCAGACGACGATGTGGTAACCACTCATGGCGAACTCCTTGGTGATGCCGGTATTCGATGGGCCGATTCTGCACGATCCGGGCTCGTCGCGCAATTCCCGCGCTCCAACTTTTCGCGCCGGCGCGCTCGATAATTCACAAGTGGAACAGCCCGGTCAAACGGAATTCCCCAAGGGACGTGTGATCGCGGTATCCGGAATTCGCTAGGTCGTCGCCGCGCCCTGGACCTTCACATACCGCTCGAGGTGGTTCTTGTACTGCGGGTCGACTTGGTCGAACTGCACGCCGATCCCGTGGAGGTTCTCGGCCGTCTTGACGCATCGCACGATGCGGCCGCGCGCCTCGAAGGAACGGGGGGCTGATGGCAGCGAGATGCGAAACTGTCCCTCCGTGCCGACGTCGAGCGGTTCGGGGAAGAAAAAGTAGGCGCCGCCGGAGGAGGCGTTGACGACCGAGGCGACCAGCGGTTCGGTCCGGCGCCCCGCGGCCATGAACTCCAGGACGAAGTTGACGCTGAACCTCTTGTCCACCCGGCGCTCCCGGCCGTCGAAATGCTGCGCCGCGATCTCGGGAGCCAGGCGCGCCGCGAACGCGCGTTCGCAGGCCGGGCAATACCAGAGCTCGCAGATCCTGCGGTGGGAAGCGTCGTAGCACTGGGAAACGAAACGAGACGAATCGCCCTCGCAGCGGTCGCAGAGTGGAATCGCCGAAGCCCTGTTTTCCATTCATACGTATTGTAGCTTTCGGCCGCGCACCGCGCCACCCCCTTGCGCGCCGGGCGTCACGCCCCGCACTCACGGCCCATCGCTTCGCCCCTGATCCCTCGCCCCTGATCCCTTTTCCCTTCCCCCCCATCCCTCTTGCCTTCTAGACTCTCCTCATGCCTTACACCATCGGACTCATCACCGAGGACTTCGATACCCTCGACACGACCTTCGACACCTCGCTTCTCATGGCTGTGGAGGCCCGGCGCCGGGGACATCGCGTCCTCTTCTGCGCGGAGCGCACGCTCAGGCTGACCCCGGCTGGACTCGTCGCCGACTTCTTCGAGAGCGGATACGAGGGTGAAGGCCGGCCGGAGGATCATTTCGCCCCGGCCGGGACGATGAATTTCCGCGACCTCGATCTCGCCCTCCTCCGAACCGATCCGCCGGTCGACTCGCGCTACCTCGCCGTCACCTTCATGCTCGACCACGCCGGAACGCTCGTCCTCAACGCGCCCGCCGCGATCCGGCGCTACAACGAGAAGATCGCGATCTTCTTCCACCCGGACCGGATCCTGCCGACGTTTGTCGTCCTCGACGAGACCGCGGCGCTTCGCACCCTGCGCGAACACCCCGAGATCACCCGCTGGATCGCCAAGCCCACCAACGCCTTCGCCGGGATCGGCGTCGCCGCTCTCGACCCGCGCGCGCCCGAGGCGGCCGCCGCCGCGCTCGAGAGGACCTCCTCGGGCTGGACCGAACCGGTCATGCTCCAGCAGTTCAACGAGCGGGTCGCGGAAGGCGACAAGCGCATCTTCCTCCTCGACGGCGAGCCTCTCGGCTGGGTCAACCGCGTCCCGAAAGCGGGGCATTTCCTCGCCAACATCCACGCCGGCGCCGTGACCCTCCCCTTCGCTCTCTCCGAGTCGGACCGGGCGATCGTCGGGGAGGTCGGCCGCGCCTACCCGGCCGACGAACTGCCGCTGCTCTGCATCGACGTGATCGGGGAGAAGCTGAGCGAGGTGAACGTGACCTGCCCCTCGGGGCTCGTCCAGATCAACCGCGCGATGGGCCTGAAGCTGGAGAGCCGGATCATCGATTCCTTCGAGCGGCGCATCGCGGCCCGGCGGAGATAGCCGGAACGGGAAACCTCAGGCGGCCGCCGACTCCTCGCGCGCCGCGAGCGCCTCGAGGGACGGGCGCGGGGTTGCCAGGCTGACGGTCACCAGGACCGCGCAGGAGACGGCGAACCCGTAGAGATTCGTCGGATGCCCCTCGGGCAACAGGACGCGGCCAGCGATCCACGCCCCGGTCCCCGCCACGGCCGCGGCGAGCGCCCCGGCCGCGGTCGCGCGCCTCCAGTAGACCCCGAAGATCATCGGCGCGGCCACGCCGACGAGAAGCACCCCCCACGTCTCGAGGCACAACTCGTAGATGCGCTCGTACCACAGGGCCAGGGCCAGCGAGGCGAAGGTGAGGATCGGGACCGACCACTTGCACCATTTCAATTGCGTGGCCTCGCTCGCCCCCGGGACGATCTTCGGGACGATGTTGTGCCCGATGATGCCGGCCGGCGCGAGGATCGCGCTGTCGGCGGAGCTCATGATCGCCGAGAGGAGGGCCCCGACCATCAGGGCCACGAGCGGCGCGGAGAGGTACTTGAGCGACAATTCGATCAGGATACGGTCGCTCTCGCAGTCCGGCAGGACCTCGGCGCCGAAGATCCCCAACAGGATCGGGAGCATCCCGAAGGTGACATACATCAGGCCCGCGATGATCGAGCTCCAGCGCGAGATCGTCGCGTTGCGCGCCGCCATGATGCGCTGGAAGAGGTCCTGGGCCGGCAGGGACCCCAGCCCCACGATCATCCACGCCTCCAGGTAGTTGAGCCACGAGAGCGGGGTCGACTCGGACGGAAGGAGGCGGAACTTCTCCGCCGGAGCGTTCGCGACGAGCGCCGACCAGCCGCCGAGGTCGGCGACGAGGATCGGGAAGAGGATGAGAAGGCCCGCGACAAGGATGAACATCTGGAGGAAGTCCGTCATCGTATCGGCCCACATCCCGCCCCAGTAGGTATAGAGGACGACGACGCCCGTCGCGATGAGCATGCTGACGTTCGAATCGAGGCCGGTGAGCGACTCCAGGATCGCCCCGAAGGCGAGGAGTTGGCCGCCGATCCAGCCGAGGTAGACCGGGACGTAGAGGATCGAGAGGAGCCCGGCGACGCGCGGCCCGTAGCGGAGCTCGAAGTAGTCGACGATCGTCTCGATGCGGAGCCTCCGGAAGTAATGCGCGAAGAAGAGCCCGGAGATGACGAGGCAGAGGCCGGCGCCGAAGGGGTCCGAGATCACCCCCAGGATCCCCTCGTCGAAGGCCTTGCCGGAGGAGCCCATGCACGTCTCGGCCCCGAACCAGGTCGCGAAGATCGTGCCGATCGAGAGTCCCCAGCCGAGGCGCCCGCCGGCCACGATGTAGTCCCGCGCGTCCTTCACGCGTCGGCTCGCCCAGTATCCGACCGCAAGCATCGCGACCATGTAGGCGGCCACGCCCCCGATGATGGCGATCTGGTTCGTCGTCATGGAATCCCCTCGAGAACGTTTTTCGGCAGTTCGACGGCCGCGGGCATGGTCTAGCAAATCCCGTCCCGGGTGACAAGAGGAGGTTCGTGTTTCCCCGGCCGGACGGCCGGCGGCTAATCCTCCTCGACCATCCTCCGGTCGGCCTTGCGGAGGTTGGGGTCGAGCGCCTTCTTGCGGAGGCGGATCGACCTCGGCGTCACCTCGATCAGCTCGTTGTCGTTGATCCACTCCATCGCCGACTCCAGCGTGTGCCGGACCGGCGCCGCGAGGACCACCGTCTCGTCGCTCGTCGAGGCCCTCATGTTCGTAAGCTTCTTGGGCCGCCCGGCGTAGACGTCGATGTCCATCTCCTTCGCGTGCTCGCCCACGATCATGCCCATGTAGAGCTCCGTCCCCGGCTCGACGAAGAGCTTGCCGCGGTCCTCGAGGTACTGGATCGCGTAGGCGGTCGCCGTGCAGGCGCGGTCCGCGACGATCGCGCCGTTGGTGCGCGACGGAATCCGGCCCGCGTGGGGGCTGTAGCCGTCGAAGACGGAGTGCAGGACGCCGGTGCCGCGCGTCTCGGTCAGGAACTGCGAGCGCATGCCGATCAGGCCCCGCGAGGGAATCCGGAACTCCATGCGCACGCGGCCCGAGCCGGCGGGCATCATGTGCGTCATCAGCCCCTTCCGCTCCGCGAAGAGCCGCGTCACGGTGCCGATGTGCTCCTCGGGAGCGTCCACGACGACCTGCTCCCACGGCTCGCAAAGCATCCCGTCGACCGTCTTCTCGATGACGTGGGGACGCCCGACCTCCAGCTCGAACCCCTCGCGCCGCATCATCTCGAT